>JBGUWM010000316.1:0-27373 GCA_045221175.1 Acutalibacteraceae bacterium
GACGCCTGCGGAATAAAATGAGCAGATTTGTATGAAGTAACAGCGGATTCGTCCAGTGCGGTCACGCACCGGTCACGCACCCGGACGCCTGCGGAATAGAAGTTGTGAATTTGTATGAAGTGAGTGAGTGTCAGCGAACGAGAGCGGATTAGAGAGCGGCGGCACTCCGCCGGTCACGCACCCGGCAGGCGAGACCCGGGGGACATTGGTGATTGGTTATAATCAGTATGATAAAAGAATAAACTACTTGTTTTTCTTGCGGGAATATACTACAATGATAGCTGTATGAAGAATATTGCCGTAAGGAGTTTTGTAAAGTGAAGATTATACTGACAGATGCACAGACGGTGGCAGATTCGCTGGTCAGCACGGAGCTGCTCAATGAATTCGGAGAAGTAGAGCAGTACGGCTTACTGCGGTATGAAGAAGTAGCAGAAAAAGTCAGAGATGCGGATATGATCGTCTGCAACAAGACCCTGTTGAACGCACACAGTCTAAGGTTTGCCGAACATCTGCAATATATTGGTCTGTTTGCTACAGGGTATAATAATATTGACATAGATTATTGCAGGGAAAACGGAATTACGGTTTGTAATGCAGGTGCCTATTCTACTAACGCTGTTGCACAGCACACCTTTGCGATGATACTGGAGCATTTTAACAAAGTGGCGCAATATGACCGGTTTGTTCAGGAAGGAAAATGGAAACGCAGTCCCACGTTTTCGCCGTTTGTCTATCCGTTGAACGAACTTTCGGGCAAGACGATCGGTATCGTAGGTCTTGGTGCGATCGGTCAGGCTGTGGCAAAAATAGCTCTGGCATTTAATATGCGGGTGTTGGGAAATAACCGCCGTCCACGCAGTGTTGAGGGGGTTGAACAGACAGATCTGGATACGTTGCTGAGAAACAGTGATATTGTTACGGTTCACTGTCCGCTGAATGCAGATTCTGAGAATATGTTCAATGCAGAAGCCTTTGGCAAAATGAAGCAGGGAGCCTTGTTTGTCAATACGGCAAGAGGCGGTGTGATGAAAGAGGAAGATCTTTTACAGGCACTGAACAGTGGACATCTGGGCGGAGCGTGTATTGACACTCTGCGGGTTGAACCGATGGAAGAAGACTGTATATTGATGGAGGCTAAGAATTGCATTATCACCCCTCATATTGCATGGGCGCCTGTGGAAACACGGCAGCGTCTGATGACGATTGTAGCGGACAACATACGGCAGTTTCTCAACGGAACGCCGAAAAATGTTATCTGCTGAAATGCAGAATAATGCCGGTAAGGGAAATCAAGTGTCAAAACTGTTCGCAGAAAGCGTGCCGAAACAGCAATGCGAGCGCTGTTTTAAAAGATGTTTCGCATAAGCTCAGCGGTTTTTAGGACTGGGGTCAGAGGTATACGGTGGACACCTCTGCCACAGTCAGAAGCGCCAACTGAGCCGACAGGCGAGATAGGAAAAAAACTTTTTCATCCAGAAAGGACTTTTCCCCATGCAGTTGTCCCGATAAAATGACTTTCCGGGATTTCCGGGATTCCGGTTTATCAGAATTGCAAATTGAGGTAAAATGATGTATAATAAAGAGAAAACAAACAAGAATAGAACAATAGAGGTATTAGAATGACACTAAAGGAATTGAAAATCGGGCAGACTGCCGTTATTCAAAGCGTAGGCGGAGAAGGAAGTTTGCGGCAGCATTTTCTGGATATGGGTGTAATCCCCGGTGCTGAACTGACAATGGTTAAATATGCTCCTATGGGAGATCCGATTCAGCTTCGCATTCACGGGTATGAACTGACCCTGCGGCTGGCAGATGCCGAAAAAATCGAGATCAAAGAAACAACTCCAAAAAAGGAGCAGAAAACACGAAAAAAGAAGGTCAGTGAGCATCCGGGCTTGGGCGAAGAGGGTAAGTATCACCCAAAGGGCAGCGGAAATCCTCTGCCGGAGGGAACGAAGCTTTCGTATGCGCTGGTAGGCAATCAAAACAGCGGAAAAACTACATTGTTTAACCGTCTGACAGGTTCCAATCAGCACGTAGGAAATTTCCCCGGGGTGACGGTGGACAGAAAGGACGGCAAGATCAAGGGACACCCTGATACAGTGATCACCGACCTGCCGGGAATCTATTCCATGTCGCCGTACTCTGATGAAGAGATTGTGTCCCGTAATTTTGTGCTGGAACAGAAGCCAAAGGCCATTATCAATATTGTAGATGCCACCAATATTGAGAGAAATCTGTATCTGACCATGCAGCTTTTAGAAATGGATATCCCCATGGTTGTAGCACTGAACATGATGGATGAAGTCAATGCCAACAGCGGCTCCATAGATATCAATACGCTGGAAATGCTGCTTGGAGTGCCTGTTGTACCAATTTCCGCCGCAAAGAATCAGGGAATTGAAGAATTGGTAAAGCACGCCGTGCATATTGCACATTATCAGGAAAAGCCGGGAAGGCAGGATTTTTGCCGTTCGGAGGATCATAACGGAGCGCTGCACCGCTGTTTGCACGCAGTCATCCATCTGATCGAGGCAAAGGCAAAGGCTTCCGGGTTGCCGGTGCGGTTTGCAGCGTCAAAACTGGTGGAAGGGGACCGGCTGGTATCGGAAAAGCTGCAGCTTACCGAAACGGAAAAAGAAACGCTGGAGCATATCGTCAGCCAGATGGAAAAAGAATACGGTATGGACAGAAACGCTGCAATAGCCGATATGCGGTTTTCGTTTATCTGCAGGGTATGTGACGAAACGGTGGTAAAACCTGCGGAAAGCAAGGAACATCAGCGCAGCCGAAAGCTCGACAGACTTCTGACGGGTCGCTTTACGGCAATTCCGATGTTTATCCTGATCATGGCACTCATCTTTTATCTGACCTTTGAGCTGATCGGAGGCAATCTTCAAACGTTGATGGAATCAGGACTGGAATCCCTCACAGAGATGGCACGAGGATCTATGGAAGGGGCAAAGGTCAACCCGATTCTGACGGGACTGGTACTTGACGGCATCTTTGCAGGTGTGGGCAGCGTGCTGACGTTCTTGCCGATTATTATCATCTTGTTTTTCTTTCTGTCTTTGCTTGAAGACACCGGTTATTTGGCAAGAGTCGCCTTTTTTATGGATAAGCTGCTGCGGAAAATCGGATTATCCGGACGCAGTATAGTGCCGATGCTCATTGGTTTTGGGTGTACGGTACCGGCAGTCATGTCCACCAGAACGCTGCCGAGTGAGCGTGACAGAAAAATGACGATTTTGCTGACGCCGTTCATGAGCTGTACGGCAAAGCTGCCGGTATATGCTTTTTTTGTCAATGCTTTTTTTGCAGAATATAAATGGTTGATTATAACCGGATTGTATATTCTGGGGATTGTAATGGGGATTCTGATAGCCCTGCTTTACAAGAAAACGCTGTTCAAGGGAGAGGCTGTTCCTTTTGTTATGGAACTGCCGAATTATCGTCTTCCGGGCGCAAGAAACGTTATCATGCTGCTTTGGGATAAGTGCAAGGATTTTTTACAAAGGGCGTTTACGATTATTTTCATTGCCACGATAGCGGTATGGTTCCTGCAAAACTTTGATTTTCAGATGAACATGGTAGAAGATCCGCAGAACAGTATACTGGCAGTCATTTCCGGTTTTATAGCGCCTGTATTTGCGCCGCTGGGACTGGGAGACTGGCGCATTGTCACGTCGCTATTTACAGGATTTATCGCAAAGGAGAGTGTGGTTGCCACTCTTGGAGTGCTGTTCGGCAACGGACTGACTACTGCCATGACAGCGTTGAGCGCTGCGTCCCTTTTAACCTTCAGTCTGTTGTATACGCCCTGTGTTGCGGCGATAGCGTCGATCAAAAGAGAACTTGGCAGAAAATGGGCGTTTGGCGTAGTGCTGTGGCAGTGTGCGGTGGCCTGGGGCATTTCTCTGATCGTTTATTATATTTGCATGGCTTGCGGTGTTTAGGAGGTAATAATGAGTACGGCTGATATCATCATCACTCTGGTACTGGTAGTGGCTGTGATTCTGGTGGTCGCCATTATGATCCGGAACAAGAAAAAAGGCAAAGGCACCTGTTCCTGCGGCTGCAGCGACTGCAATAATCCGTTATGTCACAGACACTCGGATAAAACAGAACAGTAGTCTGCTGCCGGAACAGTTTACAGGAAACATTGTGATAGAAAAGAAAACTTTAAGATAATGATAGAATTGTATTGTAAGAAATGAAAAACAAAACGCCTCGCATGGTTACAGAATTAACCATGCGAGGCGTTTTGCTTATTGCTATATTCCAAATGAAAAGCTGTTATATTCTTCTGTATCATACAATCCTGCCCCTGCCCATGACAAGGTTTCCGGACTCAAAAGGGGATAAGGTGAGGATATTATTTGTTGATTGGTAAAAAGGTTCGTCAACCGCCGGAATATCATGTGAACGGAATATGTTTGAACAGGGGCGGAACAATCACAACAGAATATAGGCTGCTTCAAAAGGCAATAAAACCATTGAAACCTTACTCAAGATTGGATTCTACCAGCTTGTTAAAGTGCGGAACTTTGAAGAGAACTACAGTGCCGACAATGGTCATAATTACTTCCGGCAGCATAAAGGCACCGTTGTAGCAGATAGAGTACCAGAAAGGATTGCTCCAGCCTTCCGGCATCCAGATGTCGAAGATGATCGTACCGGAAATCACATGGCAGATAAAGCGCAGACAAAGGGCAATGAACACGCCGGCACAAATGCCGATGACTTTCTTTTTGCGGAAGATACCGGAAAGACCGATGGCAGAGAATGCCAGAATATAATCCAGTGCAATCGTACCGACAATTGCTGTGGGACTAAGTCCCCATGAAAGAACAGCAGGCAGATCAAGTGCCATCTGAATTAAAGAATAAGCAAAAGCAGAGGTAAGCCCCCAGCCGATGCCATATTCGATAGAGATCAGTGCGATCGGCAGCATGGAGAGCAGGGTGATGGAACCGCCCAACGGCATCTGCCAGATTTTAACAAGACTGAGGGCAGAGCCGAGTGCAAGCAAAATAGCTGTCAGTGTCAGACGTTTGATATTGACGTTTCTTTTGACAGGGCTTTCGGCAGCTCCTTTCTTTTTCCTGTACATGCTGATCAGAGAGAAAATGGTGATAATGAAACCAATAATAACAGCAATCATACCGATGGTGATCCAAAGCTGTCCGGAGGAATCGTCATTGGCTTTGTTGATGTAGCTGCCGACATTCCAGCTAACTGCACCGCCAATGACGAAAATGGCGCTGATGATAAGTAAAAGCATGATAATTCTTCCTTCCTTTTATTTTTTTCCAAAAAACAACGGGACACTGTATGCACACAATGTCCCGCAAAAGCTTATTAATGGCTCCCTACGGCGGCATTATCCGCATCAGGTTAAAGGGTCAAGGTTCGCAACCTCCTCTCAGCCTGTTTACAAGCTCCCCTGTTTTTTTGTATTATAACACAGTCACCGCACTTTGTCAATGTTTTGACAAAGTGAATACCGTTTTTAAACGAAAAACGGTAATAATCTAATTGTATTCTTTCCGGCAGCCGTATCGTCTGTTAAACGCTCAACAGATCGTCTGCGCTGAAAAGCATAATCAATCAAAGGAGAATAGTGTTGTCACATGGCGACAATATCTTTTTCCTCTAACAGTTTAATGCCGTTTTCAATCAAAATCTTTTCGGCAGTTTCGTTGTCCGCTACACGCAGAACAACGGAAGCTTCTTTTTTAGAAACGGCAATAAAGGCATACATATACTCGATATTGATGTTATAGCGAGCAAGAATGTTGACAATTTTGGCAAGTGAGCCGGGCTCGTCAGGAATCGAAACGCCGACAACCTGTGTAATGGAAACAAAGCAGCCGGAAGACTCCAGAGCTGTCTTTGCCTTTTCGGGATCGGTAACGATCAGACGAAAGATACCGAAATCCTGAGTGTCGGCAACGCTGAGGGCACGAATATCAATACCGGCGTTAGCGATGGAGTCGGTAATGGTGACCAGTTTGCCTTCTTTGTTTTCTACGAAGATAGAGATTTGCTTAATTGCCATAATAACTCCTCCTTTTTGTGATTGAAATAGTTAATATCGGACGTATCAGACATTGATTCCCAGCCTCTTACGCTTATCAATGATTCTGACAGCCTTTCCTTCGGAACGGGCAATACTCTTGGGTGCGACGAGGTGTATTTTCGGATTGATGCCCAGCATCGCTTTCATCGCACTTTGCAGAGCTTTTTCTTTGTTGGTAATGCCAACGGGAATATCTGAGAAGTCTTCTTCCTTCATCTCAACGTTGATATCGAAGGTATCGGTATTATTCACACGGTCAACGATGATCTGATAGTTCGGAGCATAGCCGTTGTTCAAAAGAACGGCTTCAATCTGACTGGGGAATACATTAACGCCCCTGATGATCATCATATCGTCCGACCTGCCCAAAGGTTTTGTCATGCGGATAAAGGTTCTGCCGCAGGAGCATTTTTCACGGGAAAGCACACAAATATCTCTTGTGCGGTAGCGCAGCAGAGGAAAGGCTTCTTTGTCAAGAGAAGTGAATACCAGCTCGCCTTTTTCACCGACAGGAAGCGGCTCACCTGTTTCGGGATTAATAATTTCAGCGATAAAATGATCTTCGTTGATATGCATACCCTTTTGTTCCTGACATTCAAAGGCAACGCCGGGACCGCTGAGTTCAGTCAGACCGTAGATATCGTATGCTTTGATACCGAGATTCTTTTCGATATCATGGCGCATTTCTTCTGTCCAGGGTTCAGCGCCGAAGATACCGATTCTCAGCTTATTATCCTCAGGCTTGTAGCCTTTTTCCTTCAGCGTTTCGCCGATGTAGGCAGCATAAGAGGGTGTGCAGCAGAGAATGGTGGATTCCAGATCCATCATGAACTGAATCTGTCTGTCGGTATTTCCGCTGGACATAGGCAGCGTAAGACTTCCCAACCGGTGAGAACCGCCATGCAGACCTGCACCGCCCGTAAACAGACCATAGCCGTAGCACACCTGACAAACATCATCAGCGGTACCGCCTGCTGCCACCAAAGCTCTTGCACAGCAGTCCTCCCACATATCGACATCGTTTTGTGTATAAAAAGCAACCACACGCTTGCCGGTGGTGCCGGAGGTAGACTGAATTCTCACGCAGTTGCGCTTGTCTGTTGCCAGCAATCCGTAGGGATAAGCTTCCCGCAGATCATCTTTTTTCAAGAAGGGCAGCTTGTGAAGATCCTCAATTCCGTGAATATCTTCGGGTTTCACCCCTTTTTCGTCCATCAGGTCACGATAATACCTGACGTTGTCATAAACATATCTGACCTGCCGGACCAGCTTTTCACTCTGCAGTTTTTTCAGTTCTTCCAGGGGCATAGTTTCCTGTTCCGGTTGAAAATACTTGTTTGACATGGTAATCACTTTCTTTCCTGAAAATTTGGAAATCCTTTTTTCTTGATAAAAAGGGGATATCATTCAAAACATCTTACTGATTATGATAGCCCAATGCAAAAGCTTTTTTATTAATCTCTATAAAGGCAGGTTTAACGATCTTTTCGATAGCAGCCTCCCATTTCTCATAAGGAATGTCGAAGTATTTAGCCAGTCTGCCCATCAGGACAATGTTGCAGGCTTTTGCAGAACCGGCGTCAGTCGCCAGTGCCAGAGCGTCAATTGCATCGACATGAACACCTTTTTCCTTCATTTCGTCCAAAACGGCAGCCGGATAAGTGGTGTTGCCGATAATAACAGGCATAGGATCGATCTGTTGTGTATTGACGATGACGGTGCCGCCCTTCTTCAGGTCACGGATATATCTTGCAGCTTCGATTTTTTCAAAGCTGACGATGAAATCCGCCTCACCCTCTTCAATAACAGGAGAATATACCTTATCTCCGAATCTGACATAGGTTACAACAGAGCCGCCGCGCTGACTCATACCGTGTACTTCGCTGACTTTTACGTCAAAGCCTTCGTCAACCAGCAGTCTGCCCAGCAGTTTGGACGCCAGCAATGAACCTTGTCCGCCGACGCCGACGATCATAATATTTTTTGTTGCCATAGATTATTCACCCTCACTTTCAAAAGCATCAAAGGGACACAGACCTGCACAAACGCCGCAGCCGATACACAGTGTATTATCTACCACAGCGTGACCGTCACGGAAGGAGATGGCAGGACAGCCGAACTTCATGCAGCGTTTGCATCCTCTGCACTTGTCGGTATTGACACGAAGGGGCTTTTTAGGCTTGACATATTTCAGCAGAACGCAGGGTCTGCGGGAAATGATGACAGAAGGTTCATTTTTAGCCAGCTCTTCCTTGACAACCTTCTCACATTCTTCCAGATTGTAGGGATCGACAACTCTGACAGAGTTGATGCCGATTGCATGACAAAGGGCTTCCAGATTGACTTTGCCGGCAGGATCTCCCTTTATGTTATAGCCTGTGGTCGGATTCTGCTGATGTCCTGTCATACCGGTAATGGAGTTGTCCAGAATAATAACGGTAGAGTTGGACTGGTTATAAGCGATATTGATCAAACCTGTTACGCCGGAATGCATAAAGGTGGAATCACCGATAACGCAGACGGTGTTATTCTCGGTTTCGGAGCCGCCAGCCTTGTTGTAACCGTGAAGACCCGAAACAGAAGCGCCCATGCAGAGTGTCATATCAAGGGCATTCAGCGGAGGCATGGAGCCGAGGGTATAACAGCCGATATCGCCCAGAACAGTGATTTTATTTTTGGCAAGCACATAGTACATACCACGGTGCGGACAGCCTGCACACATCATAGGAGGTCTGACAGGGATATCGGTATCCAGACAGACGTTTTCCTTAGCGGGCAGATCAAAAGCCTGCGCAATGGTTTTCTGAGAGAACTCACCGAGAATAGAGAATTTATCTTTGCCGGTAACCTCTACGCCGATGTTCTTGCAGTGAGTTTCAATAATCGGATCAAGCTCTTCAATCACACAGACCTTGCCGACCTTTGCAGCGAAGCCTTTGATAAGCTGAACGGGAAGAGGATTGACCATGCCCAGCTTCAGAACGCTGACGCTGTCACCGAATACTTCTTTTACATACTGATAAGAGGTAGAAGAGGTGATAATACCGAAGTCATAAGAACCGTCACCTTCTTCCACACGGTTCAGGGGAGAAGTTTCGGCATATTCTGTCAGCTTAGCGGTTCTCTCTTCAACAAAGGGGTGGCGCTTGATAGCATTGGCAGGCGCCATGATGTATTTCTGGGGGTTCTTGACGTATTCTTTGACAACTTCTGTTCTTTCACCCTTCTCAACGATACTCTGGGAATGTGCCACACGGGTGCACATTTTGATGAAAACAGGCGTGTCAAACTGCTCCGACAGTGCGAAAGCGATTTTCGCAAAGTCCAGAGCCTCCTGAGAATCAGCAGGCTCCAGCATCGGCACCTTTGAAGCGATGGCATAATGGCGGGAGTCCTGTTCGTTCTGAGAAGAGTGCATACCGGGATCGTCTGCCACACAAATGACCAGACCGGCATTGACGCCTGTATAGGACATTGTAAACAGCGGATCGGCAGCTACGTTCAGACCTACGTGCTTCATGCAGCAGGCAGAGCGTTTGCCACGCAGAGAAGCACCGAAGGCAGCTTCCATAGCAACCTTTTCATTTGGCGCCCATTCGCAGTAGGCGTCACTGTATTTTGCAAATTCCTCGGTAATTTCCGTACTGGGGGTACCGGGATAGCTGGAAATAACGCAGCAGCCTGCTTCATAAATACCTCTTGCGAGGGCTGCGTTACCAATCATAAGCTCTTTCATGATAATTGTCACCTCTGGATAATATTTTGCCGGCAGCAAAAGCGGCGGCATATCAGTCTTTGCAATCGGGCTGGAAAAGAACCCGCTGAATCAGTTCTTCTGTCGAAGGATTGTATGCTTTGACCTCTTTTTTTCTATATGTCGCCTGATATATGGCGCCCGATATGTTTCTGAGCAGTCAGATATCAGGTGTTTGTCATGCAATAATGAAATACATAAAGAGGCAGCAAAGGTTCTGCAGACAATGGAACCGATCAGTGGTGGCTCAAGCAGCAGAGATTACTGGTTACGCAGGTCAACGATGCGCTTGGCTTTTCCCTGGAAGCGTTCAATCGTTTTGGGAGCAACCAGCGTTACCTTGGTACGCAGACCGAGAATAGACTGCATTTTTGCTTCAATGTGTTTTTTCAGATCGCTGAGGCGCTGATAATTTTCAAGAAGCTCTGCATTGTCCAGCTCTACTTTGATTTCAAGACTGTCTTTGAAATGTTCACGGGTAATGATCAGCATATAGTGAGGAGCAATGTCCTTGATATTGATCAGGATATTTTCAATCTGTGTGGGGAAAACGTTAACGCCCTTAATGATCATCATGTCATCAGTTCTGCCCATGGTTTTAGCCATTCTTGCATGGGTTCTTCCGCAGGAGCATGGCTCATAGGTGATTCTGGTGATATCCTTTGTGCGGTAGCGCAGAACAGGCATTCCACGACGGGTCAGGGTAGTGATAACCAATTCGCCGACTTCGCCTTCGCCAAGGCGTTTGCCTGTATCGTGGTCAATAATTTCAGGCAGGAAATGATCCTCAGCAAAGTGCATACCGTTTCTTGCTTCACAGTCGCCGGAAACACCGGGACCGCCCAGTTCAGTCATGCCATAGTTATCAGAAACACGGATATTGAAATTAGACTCAATCTGAGAACGCATAGCGGGAGTGCAGGGCTCAGAGCCGAGAATGCCCAGACGCAGGGAATAATCAGAGAGGGGGTAGCCGGCTTCTTTAACAGCTTCGGAAAGGTACAGAGCGTAAGAAGGAGTGGCTACCAGTCCGGTAACACCGTAATCTCTCATCATCATCAACTGCTTTTCGGTATTGCCGGAAGAAGCGGGGATAACGGTAGCGCCGATATTCTCCATGCCGTAGTGAAGACCTAAAGCGCCTGTGAACAGACCGTAGCCAAAGCTGATCTGAATGACGTCTTCAGCCGTAACGCCGCCGGCGACAGCCACACGGGCAACAAGATCTGCCCAGATGCGGATATCCTCTTTGGTATAAACGCCGACGGTAGGCTTTCCGGTAGTGCCGGAAGATGCGTGAATACGGACGATATCCTTCATCGGTACAGCCATCAGACCAAACGGATAATTATCCCTGAAGTCATCCTTTGTGGTGAAGGGGATGTACTCGATATCCGAGAGAGTCTTAATTTTTGAGCCGTCTCCCACGCCGCATTCCGTCAGCCGTTTGTGATAGAGAGGAACGTTGTCATAACAATACTTGACAGTTTCTTTCAGCCTTTCAAGCTGTAAGCTCTCAATTTCCGAACGGGGCATGGTTTCAATGTCCTTCTGAAACATCATGATGAATCATTTCCTTTTTTTATTATTTTTTGCTTTTGCAGCATTTTTTTTGACGTTCGCGTCAGCTTTTACTGTTGCGGGAACAGCAGGTTCTTCGTCTTCGATGATAGCTTTTTTGGAAGATACGGTAACCTTTTTGTTGTAGCAGGCAAAAATACTTTCCTGTCTTTCCTTGTCTTTGGCAGGGGCGATCAGAGTAATAATGGGAGTGAGCACAATGCCGAGCAGCATGGCCAGCATTCCGGCATTGATGGGGGACTTGAAGTATTCCATCACAGGATTGTCAAAACTGATGCCTGACATATTGCAGACAAAGGAAGCAACGGAGATACCGATTCCCAAAACAAAGTTGATCCATACGGCGCATTTCGGCACTCTCTTCATATACAGACCATACAGGAAAGGAGCAAGGAAAGCACCTGCCAGCGCACCCCAGGAAACGCCCATCATCTGAGAGATGAACATAACGGGAGAGTTGGCCTGGATAATGGCGATCACAGCCGAAATGAGGATAAAGAATACGATCAGCACACGGATCCAGAGAAGCTTTCTTTTTTCTGCCAGGGGCTTTTTGCTGCAGAATACGGGATCAATAAAGTCCATGGTCAGAACAGAACTGGAAGTCAGCACCAGGCTGGACAGTGTACTCATGGAAGCAGAAAGCACCAGAATGACCACGATGCCGATAATCATCGGAGAAAGGTTTTCGAGCATAGTGGGAATGACAGAGTCATAGCCGCCGACAGGTTTGCCGTCAGGACCTGCTGTGCCGAACAATCTGCCGAATCCGCCGAGGAAATAGCAGCCGCCTGCAACAATAATGGCAAAGATGGTAGAAACGATAGTACCGGTGCTGATGGATTTTTCGGACTTGATGGCATAAAACTTCTGAACCATCTGAGGAAGACCCCAAGTCCCGAGGGAAGTCAGAATAACAACGCCGATCAGACCGAAAATATCCGGCCCGAAGAAAGAGGTAAACACACCGTTAAATTCATTTCCGCCTGCGGTAGTTATGCTTTCTTGCGATAGTTTGGCAATAGTTTCCGTCAGACCGCCGTTCACCTGCATGACAGCGACGATAACAGCAACGATGCCTGCCAGCATGATAATGCCCTGAATGAAGTCGTTGATTGCCGTAGCCATATAACCGCCCAGCACGACATAAACGCCGGTAAGCACTGCCATAGCGATAACGCAGTAGGTATAGGGAATATGGAACGCCATTTCGAACAGTCTGGAAAGACCATTGTACAGCGAAGCGGTATACGGAATCAGGAAGATAAAGATAATGACGGCGGCGGCAATTTTCAGCGCTTTTGAGTCATATCTTTTTGCGAAAAAGTCAGGCATGGTAGCGGAGTCAAGGTGCTGCGTCATTACTCTGGTACGGCGGCCGAGAACGTTCCAGGCGAGCAGCGAGCCGATAAAGGCGTTACCCAGACCGATCCAAGTGGAAGCCAGTCCAAAGCGCCAGCCGAACTGACCGGCATAGCCGACAAAAATGACGGCAGAAAAGTAAGAAGTACCGAAGGCAAACGCTGTCAGCCAGGGTCCGACAGAACGGTTGCCCAGCACAAAGCCGTTGACATTGGTTGCCTGTTTACGGCAGTAGATGCCTACCCCGATCATTACCGCAAAGAAAATCACGAGGAACAGGATCTTGATGAACATATCCATTTAATTTTGTCTCCTTCATTTTTTAATTCTCAGAAAGAAATATTATATGAAAAATATGTGCTATATTCTATTCTGCTGCGAAGAATGGCTGCAGCACATATTGTTTCTGAAATAAAGAGGCAAGGAGGAATCAATAATGATTATAGATTTTCATACCCATGTATTTCCCGATAAGATAGCGGCCCGGACGATTGATGCGCTGGTACATTCGGCAAAGAATGTAACCGCCCATACAGACGGAACCCTTCAGGGGCTTCGTGACAGCATGGCTTTGGCAGGTGTCGACAAATCGGTGATTCTGCCGGTGGCAACCCGAAAAGGACAGTTTGAAACGATCAATCGTTTTGCGGCATTTGTCAATGAAACATATCCTGAACTGATCTCCTTCGGAGGGATTCACCCCGATGACGATGATATTGCCGGAAAGCTTCGTTTTCTGAAAGACAGCGGCTTTAAGGGCGTCAAAATACACCCGGACTATACGGGAGTATTTATTGATGACGAACGCTATATAGCCATCATCAGGGAATGTGCAAGGATCGGTCTGCCGGTTGTCACCCATGCCGGAGTTGATCCTGCCTTTGATGTCATACACTGCACGCCCGAAAGGGGAAGAGCGGTGATGGACAGAGTAAAAGCCGAAGTCAAAGCCGAAAAGCCCTTTATGATATTTGCACATCTTGGCGGAATGTGTGTTCATGAGGAAGTCATGAAGCATCTTGTGGGAACAGATTGTTACATTGATATCAGTTGTTCCTTCAGGTCGCTGATGGGCTTTGGTGACACGGACAATAAAGAAGTAACAGAGGTTATCAAAGCCCACGGCGCAGACAAGATTCTGTTTGCAACGGATTGTCCATGGAACAGTCAGAAAGCGTACGTCGAGCGTTTCAAAAAGCTTGACGGGATCAGCGACAAAGAAAAGCAAATGATATTGCATGAAAATGCAGAAAAACTCCTTGGCGGTACCTTCTGACGGTAAAACGGCGGTTCATCGTGATGATGTAACCGTCATTTTTTTGTCATAAGGTATTGACAAATACGAAATTTTTGACAAAATAACGGATTTTTGCGTGAGGAATCACTTATCTATTATAAAACTTTACGGTGTTAAAGTCAATTCCTTATGGCGGCATAGGTCTTTATCATTAATGACGAATTTTCTATTATCTATTTATGCAATATGCAGAAATTTCGTTTTCAAAACAGGTAATAAATGAAAGAAAAAGGATGTAGAAAGAAAAACAAAAGCGAACTTCAATTCTGTGATTTTTTGAGGACGAAGCGGCAGCAGTTACAGAATAGACTAAAAAGCAGAGAGAATTCGTTGATATAATGCAGTGGATTTTACACCACGACTGACAAAAAGGTATTTCGTGTGTATAGACTGACAGAAACAACCAACGTCGGATTATCAATAAAAATGACAGTTGTGGACAAGCAAGCACAGTGCAGAGCGAGAACGCAGATGTCCTCAAGCGCCGCCCTCAGTACACCTGAAGGAAACTGTCGATGGGAAAGCGAAGGGGAGAAGCAATGAAAAAATGGGAATTGATATAATGAGATGAGTTTTAGCAACAAACACGACCAAAAAAAGAAGACGCATTCCCTGCGGTGAGCTGATGTTTTCCCGACCGGAATCATACTGCGATCAGTGTAAGCGCTGTTCCGGCAGAGAGCTTTTTAATTGACATCGGCTGAACTCGGGGCTATAATCAAACTATACATTATAGATACAAAGAAAGGCGGTGCATGAAAATGTTCCGAAGAAACACGGCGCTGTTATTATCATTGCTGACGCTGACTTGCGTGCTGACGGGCTGCAACGGCAGTAATTCAGCCGCAGAAAGCAGTCCTGTTGTTGTTTCTGCCCCGTCGCAGACGGCAGATGCAGTATCGCAGGAGGAAAAAGTGTCGGAGACAACTTCACGGGAAGCGGACGAGAGCGGTACGCAGAAGAATTCTTCACAGGCTGAGGAAAGCAGCACGACCTCAAAAGCAAAGCAGGAGAGCAGCCGACAGACGGTATCTTCCAAGCCGCGGGAAAGCAGTCAGGCATCAAAGACCAGTCAGACTGAACAAAGCAAGCAAAGTGATGCATCACAGGAGCCTTCGCAGGAGCAGCCGAGCAGCAAGCCCGTAGAGTCTTCGCAGGAACAGCCAAGCAGTAAGCCTTCAGAACCTTCGCAGAGTTCTCAGGTGAGCAAAACGGAACAAAGCAGCCAACCGCAGGAAAGCAGCAAGCCGGCAGAACCGCAGCCGGTTTCAGAGCAGACGGACATCGGCGGCATGAAGCTGTATAACAGTCTGTTTAGTCTGAACAATAAGATACAATTGGAAGTACAGGTTGCCCAAAGCGAGATGGACAAGCTGCAGCAGGATTATTATAAATACAAGCGAATCGGATCAAAATCACCGATTTATCGCAAGGCGACGGTTAAGCTGACGGTCGGAGGCGAACAGTACACGATCGAAGAAGTCGGCATTCGCCTGAAAGGAAATATGTCGCTGAAGCCTGTTTATGATGATGACGGCAAACTGAATATGTCCCACTATAAGCTGAGCTTTAATGAAACCTTTGACGATAAGGACAGATACGGCACAGATGTCAAAAAATGGGCAAGTGAAGAGCTTCGCAAGGCACGCAAAAACCGTCGGCTGGCAACGCTCAAGGAGTTGGATATCAAGTGGAACCTGAGCTATGACGAAACATATATCAGGGAACTGTATGCCGCCGAGCTGAGCCGTGAACAGGGTGTGATAGCCCAGCATATCAATCTGGCACAGCTTACTTTTAACGGGCAGAACTACGGCGTTATGAAAATATATGAGCCTGTGGACGAAATCTTTCTGGAAAAGAATCTGCCGGTGTCGGCACTGGGCGGCGATTTGTACAAATGCGGCTGGACCTTCAAGCCCTGCAACTACGTCTATAACGAAGTGACCTTTGGCGTAGAAGATAAAGACAAAGGTAAAAAGTATAACTATAATCTGAAGACCAATAAAAAAAGCTCAGATCATGCCTCATTGAAAAATCTGCTGAAGGTTATTTCCATGAATCCGTCGAAAGCAGAGCTGAGCAAGGTGGTTGATACCGATTATTTTGCCAAGTTTTTAGCTGTTTCCTATTTTCTGGGGGATCCCGACGATATCCGCAATAACTACAATAATCACTACATATATTTCCGCAAGGATAACGGCAAGGCAATCTTTATTGTATATGACAATGACAGAACCCTGGGTGTAACATACGGCTACAATCCGGATTCAACGGGTATGACAGGTCAGTCACCTTTCTCGGGAATTGCGGCAGGCGCAGACGGCGTGCAGCGGAATCCATTGATCAAGCTGGCAATTCTGAACAGTAACGCCTGCCTGAAAACAGAATATACGGCGGCGCTCAAAGCAGTAGCCGCTTCCGGCTACTGGGATACAGCGCTTTTCAACAGCTATTACGAGAAAGCAAGAAGTCATTATGAAAGCGTTGTAAAGCCTTCGGTGACCTTTGCCAATGTTAAGGAAGTCTTTCGCTTCAGCCTTGACGGAAAATATCCATCCGGAGAGAAAGCAAATATGTCCTTTGCAGACTATGTGACACGCATCATGAAAACCTTCCATTACAATGTGAAATAATCAGTATCCCTGTTCGGAACAGGGAAAGCTGTGCAGAGAGCAACGGTCAAAAAAAGTGACAGAATTCCTTTGCATCGGTTTTACGAATATACGGCAGCCCTGTCAGTCTTCGGACTGACAGGGCTGCTTCTGTGAGGATCGTTTTTTGTTTTTCAATTGGAAATGCTGTCGGAAGAAATCTTGTGCAGCTTTTTATACATCAGGTTATGCACAAGTAAAGTCAGGAGTGCAATGATAAAAGTGGAAACGGTCATAATGATAGTGGTCACCAGCCAGTGGCCGTTCCGATTAAAGGAGTAGAAGTCACGCCATGAGCCGATTATGACAACGTTGGTAAAATAGACGGAGCCGTAAAGCATCATTGGTATCATGCTGAGGAAGACCGCCGGAAAGCGAATACGGCAAACGCTTTCTGTCAGAACCAGCGTCAGGAGCGACAGCAGCGGCGTACTGACGTGGACAAAGAAATAGCTGCCCGATACCAGCAAAGCGCCATGCATCGGAACAAGGAATAACACTGTTGTACAAAAAGTCAGCATGACGGACACAGTACCGATATACTTCAGCAAAACGGCGGCTTTTGGCAGAGTATCCGTTTTGTGAAGGAGCAGGCGGATATCACACACAACCATAATCAGAGAGCACAGAGCCGCCAGAATATTGGAATCTGTCGTAAAAAAACGGAAGGTTTCGTAGCTGTGCTGCATCAAAGCAGAAGGACCTTCAAAAAAATAAGAAACCACAATGACAATCGTAATAACAGTAATAAAAGCATTGACGATCAGAGAAGTCAGGATTTGTGCTTTGCGTGGCATCAATAATCACCTCGTACAAAATATAGCATAAAATGACACAAGGCGCAAGCACAAAACGATGTTTTGCAGCATAAAGATTGTATTTTAGTAAGTATTGGCGGAAAGGCATGATTAGTAAAACGAAGTCGGAGATCAGGCATCAGCAGACAGAAAACGCTGTCATTCCGCATACGGGCATCGGATAGGGCAAGCAAGAAAAAACGGCGATAAATCGGAAAAAAGTGTTGTTTATTCAGAAGAAACCGTACTGCAAAAAGAGCTTCTGAGAGAATTTGATGACAATGCATAAAAAAACTTTTGAAATATAGTAGGTTAGACTATTGGTTAAAGTCGAATTTTGTAGTATAATAAATATCTATGTGCAAAGAAATATTCATGACGGCGCAGACCTCAAAAGCATGACCATATTGCTTTTGACTGTGCCGTTATCATGCATGAAACGATATCTCAATGCAGAAAAAAGGGGTTATGTTGATGAAGATGCACGGCATCAGGCTGCTTCATAAAAAAAATACGGCTGATTCTGCACCGGTACGGTTGCCGGTGCCTGAGACAGTAACGATTCCTATGTCCATGCACATCGGAAAAGAGGCAAAGATCGTTGTCAGAAAAGGCGATGACGTGAAGGTAGGGCAACTCATCGGTGAAGCCGACGGTTTTGTATCCTCCCATATTCATGCCAGCGTATCCGGTGAAGTGAGGCAGATCGGTGAAATGATGACCGCCAAAGGTACAAAAGTGTCTTGTGTAACCATTGAAGCCGACGGAAAGCAGACAATGTATGAAGGGATCAAGGCACCTGACGTCAGCGATTTTGAAAGCTTTGTGACTGCAGTCAAAAAAAGCGGAGCTGTCGGACTGGGCGGAGCAGGATTTCCGAGCTTCGTCAAGCTGAACGTGTTCAATCTTCCTTCCGTAGAATCCGTGATTATCAATGCTGCGGAATGTGAGCCGTATATCACGTCGGATACCCGCACTATGCTGGATAAAAGTGAATATGTCTTCAAGGGAATTGAAGCCATAAGGCGATTCATGGGCGTTAAGCATTTTATCATCGGTATTGAAAACAATAAGCCCGAAGCCATTCGTGTAATGAAAGAACTGGCCGCCGGGACACAGGGTGTGGAAGTTCACGTGCTGCCGTCGTTATATCCGCAGGGCGGTGAGAAGGTACTGGTTTATCACACAACAGGCAAGCTGATTCCCCGGGGAGGACTACCGCTTGACGTAGGTGTGATTGTAACAAATGTTACGACGCTGGCGTTTATTGCAGAATACCTTGAAACAGGTATTCCGCTGGTTGAGAAATGCATCACCATTGACGGTTCGGCTGTAAAAGAGCCGAAAAACGTGTTGGTTCCCATTGGCATGAGTATCCGTGATGTTATCGAAGGAGCAGGCGGACTAAAAGAAGAGGCGGTCAAAATTCTCTACGGTGGGCCGATGATGGGCATCACAGTCCCTTCGATGGACGAACCTGTGCTGAAGAATACCAATGCGCTGATTTTTATGAATAAAAAAGAAGCCACGCCGCCCAGGACAACGGCGTGTATCGGCTGCGGCGCCTGTGCGGCGCACTGTCCCTTCCGGCTGGATCCGAGAGCCATTGCAAAAGCATTCAAAGCCTCAGACGGTGCTGCGCTGCAGAGCCTGTGCGTCGACCTGTGCATGGAATGCGGCTGCTGTTCCTACATTTGTCCTGCACACCGGCCGTTGGTGCAGACGAATATTCTCGGGAAGGGCAAACTGAAAGAATACCTGTTTTCTCAGCAAAAGGAGGAAACTCAGTCGAAGAAAAAGGAGGTTAATCCATGAGCAAGCTCATTTCGGAGGTTTCACCGCATTTTTTTACCCGGCGGACAACCTCTGTAATCATGCTGGACGTGGTTATTGCACTGATTCCTGCGGCAATAGCCTCCGCCTTGTTGTTTGGCCCGAGAAGCCTGCTGGTCATCGGCGTATGCGTTGTTAGCTGTGTGCTGGCGGAGTTTCTGTTTGAAAAGCTCTGCAAAAGGGAAAATACCGTAAGCGATCTGTCAGCCGTCGTCACAGGTATGCTGCTGGCATATAATCTGCCGGTTACCATACCGTTATGGCAGGCGGTTTTCGGAAGTGTTACGGCTATTATTGTTGTCAAACAGCTATTCGGCGGAATCGGACAGAACTTTGCCAATCCTGCGATTACGGCAAGAATTGTGATGCTGATAGCTTTTTCCGGAACGATGACCAACTGGGTGTTACCGTCCACTGCTAAAATGCCGGACGCAATATCGTCTGCAACGCCTCTTGCGGCTGCCGCCAAGGGAACGGTATCCATGATGCCTTCCTATCTGGATCTGTTTTTAGGCAGACACGCAGGCTGCCTGGGAGAAACCTGTGCGCTGGCATTGCTGCTCGGAGGGCTGTATCTGATGATTCGTCGGGTTATCACCTGGCACACACCGGTATGCTATCTGGCAACGGTTGTTCTGCTGTCGCTGCTTTGCGGCAAAGACGCACTCTATCAGCTATTGTCCGGCGGCTTGCTGCTGGGCGCATTGTTCATGGCAACGGATTACAGTACAACGCCTTCGACAAGTTGGGGCAAAGTGTTTTTCGGCGTCGGGTGCGGACTGATTACCGTATTGATCCGTTTCTGGGGTAATCTGCCCGAGGGCGTTTCATTTGCCATACTGCTGATGAATATTCTGACGCCCTATATATCCCGTTTGACTGCCAACAGACCGCTGACAGGAGGTAAAAAGGAATGAAGGATATTCTGAAACCGATCCTTGTGCTTGGCTGTATCTGTCTGGTGGTATCAGGAATGCTGGCTTTTGTCAATGAGCTGACGCAGCCGGTTATTATCAAAGCCGAGGAAGAGGCTGCAGCGGCGGCACGGAACGAAGTGCTGAAAGAGGCAAAGACCTTTGAAAAAGCAGAGCTTGTGGAGCTTCCGCAAGGAATACTGGATATATATATAGGCGACCATCACAGCGGTTATGCTATACTGACCTCTGCCAAAGGTTACGGGGGAGATATCCGCATGATCTGCGGCATCAGTCCGGACGGTACTGTTGAAGGCGTAAAGATTCTTTCCCACAGCGAAACCAGCGGTGTCGGAACAAAAGCTGCGGACAACAACAGTCCATATCCCGGGCAGTTTGTGGGCAAGGATAAAAATAATCTGGAGCAGGTGGACACAGTAACCGGAGCGACGATTTCGTCAAAAGCAGTTAAAGCAGGTATCGCTCTGGCGCTTCAGGGATATGAGCTGGCAAAGGAGGCGCAGGCATGAAAACGCTGAATAACTATACGAAGGGCATTATCAGAGAAAACCCTGTATTAGTGCTGGTGCTGGGAACCTGTCCTACGCTGGCTACTTCTACGAGCGTTCAGAATGCGCTGGGTATGGGAGCAGCGGCAACCGTAGTTCTGTTGTTTTCCAATATACTGATCTCAGCGCTGAGAAAAGTGATACCGGATAAAGTGCGGATCCCCTGCTATATCGTTCTGATAGCAGGACTTGTTACGGCTGTTCAAATGATTGTAAAGGCGTATGCACCTGCGCTGAATGATTCTCTGGGAATCTATCTGCCGCTGATTGTTGTAAACTGTATTATTCTCGGAAGAGCAGAGATGTTTGCCAGTAAAAATGGTGTGGTACAGTCTGCTGCAGATGCGCTGGGCATGGGTACCGGTTTTACACTGACGCTGTTTTTGATGGCGTCTGTCCGTGAAGTGTTCGGAAACGGTACTTTTTGCGGAATGGCAATACCGTTACTGTCGGAAAACAGGATTTCTATCATGACAATGGCGCCCGGCGGATTTTTTGTCTTCGGTTTGCTGATAGCTGCCGTAAACAAATTCGGCAGACACAAGCCCCGCAAATCCGACTTTGGCTGTGAGGGATGTCCTCAGGCGGAGCTGTGCGGTAAACTGTCCTGCGAAAAAGGAAAGGAGGAGGCGCTGTGACAAAATTGGTTATCATATTGCTGTCGGCAGTTTTTATCAATAACTATGTGCTGTCCAGATTCCTCGGAATATGTCCTTTCCTTGGGGTTTCAAAAAAACTGAAACCGGCAGTCGGTATGAGTGTGGCGGTAATATTTGTCATGCTGATGGCAACGGCAGCAACGTGGCCAATTCAGACTTACCTGCTGAATCCGCATCATCTGGGATATCTTCAGACGATCGTCTTTATTCTGGTGATAGCGGCGCTGGTACAGTTGGTGGAGATTGTGCTGAAACGCTATATTCCGTCGCTTCATCGTTCACTTGGGGTATATCTGCCTTTGATTACAACGAATTGTGCCGTGCTGGGTGTAACCATACTGAATATCGACGAAGGGTATACCTTTTTAGAAGCAATGACCAATTCGCTGGGCAGCGGTCTGGGATTCTTGCTGGCAATGGTGATGTTTTCGGGTGTACGCACGGCAATAGAGGGAAACGACATTCCCGAGAGCTTCAAGGGTCTGCCGGTTACGCTGATTGCAGCCGCCATTACTTCCTTGTCTTTCATGGGATTTGGCGGCATAGTTGAAAATCTGTTTTCATAAGGAGGTACGGTATGTTAGAAGCTATTCTGACAGCGGTGATTCCCGTGGTAATCATCGGCGTGATATGCGGTGCCGTACTGGTAATTGCGTCAAAGCTGATGGCGGTCAGGGAAGATGAAAGACTGCCGAAAATCAGAGAATGCCTGCCGGGAGCAAACTGCGGCGCCTGCGGTTATGCCGGCTGTGACGGTTATGCCAAAGCGCTGTGCGAAAAGGCCGGTACGCCGGTCAATTTATGTGTTCCGGGCGGTGATATGACTGCAAAGGAACTGGGTGAACTGCTGGGCGTTGATGCAGGTGAAGTCGCCAGAAAGACAGCCGTGGTACACTGCTCCGGGGATTGTCAGAAAACACAGGACAAGGTGGACTACAAAGGAATTGAGAGCTGTAAGGCCGCCAAGCTGTTATACGGAGGCAAAGGAAGCTGCGTTTACGGGTGTCTGGGCTTTGGTGACTGTCAGACTGTTTGCCCCCATGATGCTGTTTGTCTGACAAACGGTGTAGCCAGAGTGGATCCGAGAGTATGTGTAGGCTGCGGACTGTGTACAGGAGTCTGTCCAAACCGTCTGATCAGTCTGATACCGGTTCGTGAAACGGTGGTGACGCTGTGCAGCAACAAGGATAAGGGAGCGCAAACACGAAAAAGCTGCAGCGCAGGCTGTGTCGGTTGTAAAAAGTGTGAAAAGGTCTGTCCTCTGGGGGCCGTAAAAGTCGTTGATAATGTAGCGGTTGTAGATTACCGGAAATGCGAGGATTGTCCTGATGTTGGAATTTGCGCAAAAAACTGTCCTGTCGGCTGCCTGTCTGTCAGAGGGATTCAGACAGCAGTAAAAGCATGATGCGGCAGATTGGCAGTATCGCACGAAATGATCGGAATTGTGTACCGGACGGATGGTCCGGTACATTTTTTCTATGAAAAGTCTGATCTTTTCAACTTTTTCACGAGAGTGTGTCATGCTGATTATATTGACAAAGCGAAAAAGGAATAGTACAATTATTTCAGATAAGTTAAACAAACAGACGCAGGGAGGCAAACGCTATGAAAAAACAGGCAATTAAAATCATTTGTCTGAATCTTGGCATTGCACTTCTGAATGTTATCATGTTTTCAAAGGGAATGGTCGGGCTGAATTTTGCCGGTGAAGCGCTTAAAACAGCACTGGCGGTAACCATTATTGTCATGAGCCTGATCGCTTTTTTTTACGGCAACTATGTATTGCTTTTTTCCGAAAAGCAGCAGCAGCCGATTCAGCTTCTGAAGGGTACGGAGTTTAACGATCCGAAAGATTATATCCGTGCGTTGGAAGAAAAAAGAGGAAACGGCGTGTTTGATGAAAATATTCAGACAGCAGTGGAACAAGTGGGAAGAATGATGGACAAGGATCGTGCACTGGACAGTATTTTAGAGCAGTTTTTCACCCCGCAGGAGATGACATTTACCCGGTTTCAGTCGGCAATCAATGCCGTTCAGGGTATCTTTTACAACAACATCAAAAAGATGATCAACAGAATGATCATTTTTGATTACAAGGATTATCGCAAGCTGAAGGAAAAGGAAAGTCATGCCGAAGATACCGGCAGCGTTATTTCCAAATCGGTTCAGAAGCAGCTTGACATTTATCGTGAACATATTGAATATGTCAGGGGTCTGGTTGATATGAACGAAGAAATACTGGTCAAAATGGACGGTCTGTTGCTGGAAATCTCCAAGCTGGACGATCTTGATCAGCAGGGACTTGAAAATATGACGGCAGTTCAGGAGATCAATGACCTGATAGCACAGACAAAATTCTACAAAAGCTGAGTAAGCAGAAGAGGAGGAACGGATATGAACAAATTATCACAAGGCGCAAAGATTGCTATTTTTGCCGGTATTGCCGTGGTAGTGTTTCTGGGTGTATTTCTCGGAATCACGCTGACGAAGGATATGGGCAAAACAGAAGAACAGATTACTTCGGAAAAGGCCGAAAAACAACTCAATTCTCTGATAGACGATATAACAGTGGAAAATCGTACTTCCCGAAAAGCTGCCATCAGCGATACCGATATTCTCACGGAAAAAGAAGAACTTCCGTCAATTGATACTTATCCTCTTACGGTAGAGGGGACAGGTCAGATCAATGTCGAGATTTTTTCATCTCCGGAAAAAGCAGGCACCGGTACAGACGGGTGGCTTAACAAGATAGCAGAGGATTTTAACAATGAAGCATATCTTGTTGACGGAAAGACGATCTCTGTATCTGTTCGTTCTGTCAGCTCAGGACCTGCGCTGGATTATATCAAGTCGGGCAAGTATGTACCCCAAGCGATTACCCCTTCCAATGAATTCTGGGGCAGTATGATCACAGCAGGCGGTGTTAAAGCCGAACTGATCGAAAAGAAGCTGTGCGGCAATGTGGCAGGTATTCTGCTTTCCAATGCCAAATATAAGTCTATGATAGATAAATACGGTTCTGTCAATATGAAAACCGTTTCGGAGGCAACGGCTTCCGGTGATCTAATGATGGGCTACACCAATCCGTTTGTCAGCTCAACCGGACTGAATTTCCTGATCAATACGCTTTACACCTATGATTCTGGTAATCTCCTCAGTGAAAAAGCTGTAGAGGGCTTTAAAAGCTTTCAGGAGAACGTGCCTCTGGTATCCTACAATACACTGCAGATGAGAAAAGCTGCCGAGTCAGGTTCTCTTGACGCCATGGTTATGGAGTATCAGCAATATGTCAATGATGCTGCGCTTCAAAGCAACTATAAGTTTACAGCGTTTGGCGTTCGTCATGACAATCCGCTTTATGGACTGGGTGCGCTGACAAAGGACGAAAAAGAAGTGCTGAAGCAGTTTGCACAGTACTGCAAGACAGAAGAAGCGCAGAATTATGCGTCAGAATGCGGTTTTAACCAGAAAGAAAAGTATATCAGCGAATTGCCTGACGACATTCCGGGTAATACTCTGCTGCAGGCACAAAAGCTTTATAAAGAGAATAAGAACAGCGGCAGACCTATTGTGGCAGTATTTGTAGCCGACGTTTCAGGCAGTATGGACGGTGAACCCATCAATTCACTGCGTACTTCGCTGATCAACTCTATGCAGTATATCAGCAAGGATAATTATGTAGGGTTGATTTCCTATAATAACAAGGTTTATGTCAACTTGCCGATTGCCAAATTCGACCTGAACCAGCAGGCTTATTTCAAAGGAGCGGTGCAGGATCTGTCAGTTGCCGGACAAACAGCCACCAATGATGCGCTTGCGGTAGCAATTGATATGGTCAATAAAGCAATGGAAGAAGTGCCGGATGCAAAGCCCATGATTTTTCTGCTCAGCGACGGTCAGCAGAACGTGGGACATTCTCTGAACGAAATTGAAGGTCTGATCCGACAGTATCAGATTCCGATTCATACAATAGGTTATAATGAGAGCATTGATTCTCTTGAAATAATTTCAAATATTAATGAGGCTGTCATTATAAAAGCTAACAATGAGGATATTGTTTATAAGCTGAAGAGTCTTTTCAATTCGGAAATGTAAGCAAGTATATGTAAAACTGGACATCCAGAATAAAACAATCAGGAGGAATAAACAATGGCATTTTCAATGGATTTACCCAATGTAGAAGAAGTAAAGGAAGAAGTCAAAGAGCAACTGGTGCCTGCAGAGGAAACAAAGCAGCAGCTTGAAAAGGTTGCTGACAGCAATACGGACGAGTTGTTTAACTTTGATATGGGATCGCTGAATGACAGAAGAGCGATAGTATCCTCTATCGAAACCTTCGGCTCTGAAATCGTCACAAAGTCCACTCAGAAAAACGAACTTTTGAATGTTCGTCTGGTGGATCTCAGCAAGATGGGCGGTGAAAACGGCGAAGTTGTCAACGGCTTGTCGCAGTTGCAGATGCAGATGAAGGATCTGGATCCGTCAGCGGTGGATTTTGCCAAAAAGGGACCTCTCGGAAAGCTGTTTAACCCGATCAGAAACTATTTTGCCAAGTTTGAAAAAGCAGACGACGTCATTGCACAGACGATTGAATCCCTTGGCAGGGGCAAAGAGGTGCTCAAGCGTGACAATACAACCTTAGAGGTTGAGCAGCTTGCACTGCGAGATCTGACCAAAAAGCTGGCACAGCAGATTGAACTCGGCACGCAGATGGACGATGCGATTGCTGCCGCAATTGAAAAGGCAAAGGTAGAAAACGTAGATGAAGAGAGAATCAAGTTTATTGAAGAAGAGGTACTGTTCCCGCTTCGTCAGAGAGTGATGGATATGCAGCAGATGCAAACGGTCAATATGCAGGGCATTATTGCCATGGAGATTGTTCGCCGCAATAATAAAGAGCTGATCCGTGCAGTAGAAAGAGCAGAAAATGTAACAGTATCCGCTCTGAGAATTGCCGTAACGGTAGCGAGTGCCTTGTATAATCAGAAAATCGTGCTGGAGAAAGTCAATGCTGTTAACGAAGCAACCAACAAGCTGATCGGCGCCACCTCAAAAATGCTCAAGGAGCAGGGGGCAACGATTCAGCAGCAGGCAATGGAAAGCAACATTTCGGTTGACACACTTCGTGCCGCATTTGCAGATACTTTTGAAGCACTGGATTCTGTTTCGGAATATAAAGCAAAGGCTTTGCCGCAGATGAAAACAACGATTGCAGAGTTCCGTTCACTGGCAGATGAAGGTGAAAAGCGTATTCTCAAGATGGAAGCACGCAACGCCGAGATTGCCGCTCAGAGTGAGCAAAACTGATCATTCAGTAGACCGGGTCAGATAACCGGCGTTCCGACGATGCCGAAACTACTGTTTATGAGCTGTTCAACAGTGTAATACCGGGTGCAGGAGAGATTGTTTCTCCTGCTGTCATCAGGGAGTGGGCGGCATACACACCTATTGCCATAACGCAGATATCTGCAGCCATGACAGATCTCCCCGAAAGAATTGTTACGGGGCATAGTCCCACAACCCCACAACAGAGGCTGAGCACAACGAGATAAAGCAGCAGAGCATTGACCGGAACGTTAGCGTATGATAGCCGTTTTTAACTCGGAGCAAAGCCCGATGTAAGCTCACTTAACATCGGCTGCATTGATCCAACCTCACCGCAGGAGCTTTAGCTCCTCGGGGTTTCAGTGGGGGATTATAACCCCCCACTGAACCCCCGAATGGCACCCACCGCCTAAGAGGGTGCGGGTATCCAGTGGACACCTCTGCGAAGCAGAAGCTCCGGCGGAGTGCCTCCGGTGCGTGACCGCACTGGACGATTCGCAGGGACGTCCGCTAACGCTCCCTTGATTTCTACAACCAAAAAGC
>JBGUWM010000317.1:0-34741 GCA_045221175.1 Acutalibacteraceae bacterium
AAAACTAACTTTTTCAGAAGCAGCTTTTGTCATTAGCCTTGCAAAAACATGATATTCGTACCGCTATTTACTATGTCAGATGAAACGGAGATCAAGGCGTATCAAAAAAGCTGTTAATACTTGTTTTCCAAAACTGATAAATATATAGTCTAATATCAACGACATAAAAACCAACAATCACGGCTTGAAGTCCAATTCTTTTATATTTTGTTTCGGGAACATTTTTCCAAAACTTACGACTTGTAAACCAATACTTAAAAAAGGTTTTCCAAAACTTAAAACATATAGTCCAAATTCGGAAGTGTATTTACCAATTGTTAAGGCTTTTGTTCCAACTTTAAGGGATTGAAGTAACCCCAACAATACATCACTTAAAAACAACGCATATAAGCAAGTTTTTGTTTGTATCCGACACTGACTATTAATCATTTTCTTTTTAGCCATACTTTTATTCTTTTTTCAATACATATCAGACGTTTTTTAAACATTGTCTGATTTGTATTGTTTTTTTATTTCATTTTGTGTTTTTTCAAAATTTGGTTAAGCATAAAAAAGAAATCACGTGCTTTTTTCTATAATGTATAAACCCAGATAGAAAATGCAGGTGATATAAATGTCAGAATGTACTTTATGCAAAGGAAAACATATTTGTAAAAGGGTATCAGGGTATTGCATAATAACCGGACATAAAAGCAACCTGCATGCTGTTACGTGGATTCCTCCGCCATGTATTATGCAGAAAAAAATACTACGGAAAGGAGGAAAACCGTTATGAATAATAGCTTGAATGTTCCTATATGGGAGAAATATAGTCTGTCAATAAAGGAAGCCGCTCATTACTTCAATATCGGAGAAAATAAGATCAGGAAAATGGCTAACGAAAATCCTGATGCAGACTGGGTATTATGGAATAATACGAAGGTTTTGATAAAGCGTCAGAAGTTTGAAAGCTACCTAAATAAAATTGGATGCATATAAGCTGAAAAAGGGCGTATATGAAACAACGGAGTATATTGAAAAATTCCTGCGCAATCTTCTGCTGAATGAAGATACGGTGACGAACTCATGAACAGCTCAGATGGTTCACCGTCCGGCAGTCCATTGTAGCATTTCTTTCAGAAGCTGCCAAGGGCAAGCCGCCTGCGGCGGTGGCTGCTTTTGCCTCCGATTCGGAATCTATGAACAGCTCGTTTTGTTCGAGATAATTGTGTCAAGTTATATTGACAATTTCAGACAGATCAGGAAAATGAAGAAACAGTCAACAGGCTGTTTGGGAAAAAATGAACAATTTCACTAAAGCGTTTGAAAAATGTTTACAAATAATATTTGATGTGTTACAATATCTGTGTAAAATTTATTGACGTTTAGTCAAAGAAAAACAAAGGTAAAATAATTTCCGATGAGAACATATTTTGGAGGTAATAATATGACAGAAGATAATTTTAAGGTATTGTTTGCTAATGCTTCGTATTACAAAAGCGATGATGGTTCTGTTGAATATGTATATAAATGATAGTACAATTAATTGTACAATACAGGTAATAAAACCGTGATAAATTTTTTACAAGAGCAAATCAGTATGATATAATTAAGATCACAAAAAAAGAAAGGTTGTCAAAACTATGAAAAACACTATCAATCAAACCTTCTGCAAAAAGAATTTTTTCTACTCTGCCGATAGTGAGCATTATCAGGATGCGGTTCTCACTTATATTTTTTATAACTATCCGGAACCGGAGAAAAAGGAAGCTGACTTATCAGAGATTGAGATATTCTCTAAATACTTCACACGACTGTTTCTCGATGATTCCGTAAGCGATAGCACCATTACAAGTATAGATGTCGAAACACAGAAGTATGATTCTGATGTAAACTTAATAGTCCACACCAATGACGGGGATCATCTTGTTATCATAGAAGATAAGACCGGATCTGCGATTCACCGCAGCGTTAAAAAGAAAAAGAATAGTAAAGATAAGAATTCAAAAACTACATATTATGAAACGCAGCTTGAAAAATACTATTATCAGTTTTTGCATGACACCAAATATGATAAATATTTCATTGAAGGCCGTGTACACCTTTTCTACTATAAAAACAATTATATAAACGCCTCTGAAAATATTAAACTGGATGAAGCAAAAAAAGGGTGCGAAGAAATACTTAGAGCTTATTTTTTTGATCAAACAGCGAAGATCAACGATGATATAGCTATGAGAAAAAAAAATATAGCGGATAATAAAGATAAAATTTCTGATATCAAAGAAAAAAAAACTACACAAAAACGCAAAATAAAAATTGAAGAATTGGAAACGACAATCAAAGATCTGGAAACGGAAATCCAAGATTTAGAGAAAAAACACAAGGAAGTTGCTTCTTGCATTGACACAATTGAATCATCCACATTAGAATGGAAAAAGTTAGATATCCATTGGATCCATAATACATTTGTCGAATTTTTCAAGGATGCTAAACCTGAAAATCTCATTCTTAGAGACTATTTTGAAAGTATAAGCTTCTGGGAAAAAGAAATAACCGCGATCGAAGACGATGATTATACTATAGAACGCATTTCTGAAGATGATCTGAAATGGGGAGTCAGGTCTAAGTTATGGAATCCCGTATTTAGCAAGATGATCAAAGCAGCATTGGAAGAAACTAATTATGAGCCCCTTGAAACAAAAGTACAAACTTATAACGGGAAATACTGGGATATGTCAATACACTCAAAAGACAAAAAAACCTGTCTGATCACCAATTCAAAAGTAATAACAAATAATTCATTTTCAATTAGAATAAATTTAAGGAGTTCCAAATATAAGGACATTGTCCCTGATGAATGGGAGAAAAATGATGGAGCACGGGCAAAGGAAGGAAAAAAGATAATTGATTTCATCGATAAAAACTGTAAAATTGATAAAGCTGATCACAAACGTGGAAATTCTGAAAAAAATCAGTTGTATAGTTATACATTTTATTTTGAAAACGGGGAAAAACCCGACTATGAAACATTGCTTAAGTATTGGGTTAAAGTTCTGAAAGTGTTTGCAGAAAAAATTGACGGAATAGAATAACTATTCTCCCCTCGTGATCACACTGATTTGTATTGATGATCTTACTGTGTCCTCACGCAATTATTTACAGACTTCTACATATTCTGCGGCGCACATTCAACGGGCAAGACCTACACTATCAATACTCTCAAGACTATCGATCCCGTGCCTTATCGAAAGACTCAAAAAATTCCTCAAAGGCAATGTCGTGCTTGCTTCCACTGGAACAACACCCATACAGACAAAAACAGACAATAATGATTAAATTTGATTGGAGCAGATAAAATGTTAAACTTTTCAAAATCAAAATACTGCGCGTTCTGCAAATGTCAGATGAAGGCGTGGCTCAATAAGTATAAGCATGATGAGGCATTTTTCGATGATAGCACTTTAGCGCAGATGAAGGTCGGAAATGAGGTGGGCGACCTGGCAATGGGCTATTTCGGCGACTTCGTTGAGGTAACGGAGTACACCGACGGAGATATCGACCTTGTCAAAATGGCGGAGCGCACCAAAGAGGAGCTTGCCAAGGGCACGCCCGTTATCTGTGAGGCATCGTTCTTTTACGGCGGGCTTTACTGCGCGGTCGATATCCTCAGACGTGAGGGTGACGGCTGGGCAATATATGAGGTCAAAAGCTCGACACATGCCGACAAGCCTACGTATATCGACGATGTTTCCTATCAGAAGTATGTGCTTGAGCACTGCGAAATAAATGTCACGGGGACATACCTGTTATGCATTGACAATACTTACGTTTTTGACGGAACTCTTGATATTCACAAGCTTTTCAAGGTAACTGACCTGTCGGAGCAGGTCGCTGAAAAGCTGCCCGAGGTCGAGGGCGACCTTGAAATAGCGGAAAGGCTTCTGAGCAGCGAGACCGATCCCGGTATACCCGTCGGAATGCAGTGCGAAAAACCCGGTGAATGTGAATACTGGGGATACTGCACGAGAAACCTTCCAAAGCCGAACGTATTTGACATATACAATCTCTCGATGAAAAATAAGGTCGCTCTTTATGACCGGGGGCTTATTGACCTTTCGTCGCTTGAAAAAGAGGCTTCTATAAAGAATGATAAGCAAAAGCGACAGATAGATTTTGCTGTTCACGACAGGGGCGCATACATAGACAAAGAGAAAATAGCGGAGTTTCTGACGACCCTTTCATATCCGCTTTACTTCCTCGACTTTGAGAGCGTTCAGCCTGCCGTACCGAAATATGCCGGTACGAAGCCTTATACACAAGTACCCTTCCAGTATTCTCTGCATTACATAGAGAGCGAGGGCGGCCAGCTGAAGCACAAGGAATTTCTTGCGCAGGCGGGTACAGATCCTCTGCGTCCGATCGCTGAAGCTCTTTGCAAGGATATCCCCGCAGATGCCTGCGTCACTGTTTACAACAAGAGCTTTGAATGTACAAGGCTGAAGGAGCTTGCGGAGTATTTCCCTGACCTTTCACAGCATCTTCTGAGCATAAGGGATAATATAGCCGACCTGCTCGTTCCGTTTCAGTCGGGGTGGTACTATAACAGAGAAATGGGCGGCAGCTTCTCTATCAAGAGCGTTCTGCCTGCTCTGTTCCCGGATGACCCGAGTCTTGACTATCATAATCTTAACGGCATACATAACGGCGGCGAGGCGATGAATGCATTCCCCGCTATGGAAAAAATGAGCGGCGAGGAGCTTGAGCAGACAAGAAGAAATCTGCTTGAATACTGCAAGCTTGATACCCTTGCTTTGGTCAAGGTATGGGAAAAGCTGAAGGAAGCCGCAGAATAAGACCATTATACAAAATAAAAGAACAGTGCAATGCTCTGCTTCATTTACGAAGCTGCATTGCACTGTTTTTGTTATCCGCGGTCGTTCTTGCAGGCGTAATAGATCTCCTCAAGCCTTTCGTTGGCGGCTGTCCGCATGATGATCGCTTTCAGCAGCCTGTCTATTTCCGAGCCCTCGGTATAGTCGGCGGGGGCAAAATACTTGATGCGGTGTTCCTGTATCATCCTGTGCACCTTGGTCTTGTCGCAGGTTTTGCTGTTATAAACGCCTATGGAGTGTCCACCGTTGACGTTCACCAGCTTCATGCAGGGAATATCCGTGTCGCTGTCCCCTATGTAAACGATATTCCGGAAGGGTATGCGGATATCCTCAGGCTCAAAATAATCATTCACTCCGGGATCATTTATATCCGGCACACCCTTGGCTATACGGAACAGGAACTGGGTCTTGTTGGTGTAGTTGACCACCTGAGCAGGCCAGACTGCTACTCCCCTATCGTTGTAGAAAAACGAGCTTGCGTATATCCTCTCAAAAGCGCCTGCACGGGCAGGTAAGGTTCCCTCTATCATTTCCTTCAGCCCTGATGAGATTATGTAATGTTCCACGATAACGCCGTTTTCTTCACCGAAGCTGCGTATCCGCTCGAACCAATCCTCCACTCCGGGAAAAAGGGCGACCTTTGAGCCGTAATCCTCCAGCCTACTTTTGGTGAATATCTCCCTGCCCTCAGCCTCCTGTTTCATCATGTACATATAGGCAAGGTTGGAATCCATATCAGCCTCTGCCGCGAGCTTGTCGCACTCCGCCCAGAATGACGCGACATCTCCGTCGTAGACCTTCTGGATATATCCCTGCGCCTGCATATCATCAGTGGACAGGGTCTTATCAAAATCATAACAGATCGCAAGAACGGGTCTTTCCTCTTTTGTTTTTCTGTTATACATTATCGGTCACCTCTGTCTGTTGATTTGAAAAGGCTCTTATATTCTACGCCGTCACGGCGCGGGAGGAATCTTTCCTCTACCACCTTTTGCTTATTAAGGTCAAGCAGTATTAGTGAGAACGAATTATTAAAGCTGACGCCCTCAAGCATTTTTTGAAAGCCCTCTAAAAGATCTTTATTTATAAACACTATGGAGTATAGTGAGTTCTCAAAAGCCTGCGGTTCCCAAGTATCCCGAAGAAAAGCATCCTTGTATTTATCTTTCATCAAGAAAAAAAGTTCGTCCTCAAGTTCCATTTTGTATTGCTTCCTGTTATCGGCGAATTCACTTCCAGTAAAAACACTCACAGAAAAATTCCAGTATGCAGGCTCGTAACCCTGAACTCTCAATGCAAATCTGACATCTGTGTGCAGCTGATATTTGCTCCTCAACAACACAGGATCGAGGTATTCAAGATCTGTATTGAAAATAGGCGATATAGTATAGCCGTCTTCAAAAAGTGTTCTCATAATGATATTCTGTACGGATTCGTAGCGTTCCTTTGTTTCCAGCGCGTGCTGTCTGGCGATTCGTTGTCTTTCCTCTGTGTTATTTTTTGTCCATCCGTTTGCGTACATCAGGTGACTCAGTATCTCCTCTGTCGGCAAATCTGAGCATTCTGCCATGACCCTGATCGTTTCTTCATCGAGAGGCTTTTTTATTGTACCGTTGACTGCCCTTGAAAGCGTCATAGGATTAAGTCCGCACTTTTTTGCAAACTCCGCCATAGACTGACGGCCCTTGGCACGGTTTATAGCCTCACCCAAACGCTTTTGATATATCGGCATCCATTCTTTTTTTTCATTGTTATTATTGTTATCGTTTTGATCCATATATTATCAATTCCTTTCGTATAGCCGGTACAATATACATATTGTATCATATATTATATACACAGTCAAGTAGATATTCGAGATTCTCCGAGAGATCCGTTTCTCTGATCAGATAAGCGGAGAACAGAAAAACGTCACGAACTGTTTACAAATGGATTTATTATGCGATATAATACTTGTGTATTGACAATATAGATGCAATATAAAAGTTATATTATATAAGAAACAGTATACAAAGCGACGCTGTGTATAAAATAATATATATTTTATGTACAAAAATAATCGTATCTTTTCGTGCAGGTATACGAAATTGCGGATCAACATATAAGAACTGTTTACTAAAAAAAAACAATGTGCTATACTCTAAATCACTCTGAGGGGATATGAGTATATCATACAAATTTTGTGTTTTGTTCTATCCCCTGAGATGCAATCTAAGGTGCCGCATGAAAGGGTGCGGCACGGCATCGGTGGGTTTATGATTGGTGGCGGACTTCAGACTATACGGAGGTAAAAACATGAGGTACTACAGCTTAATTATCAAAGGAAATAACGAAACGATCGGGAAGAATGCCAAGATAAGACTCAGGGATTATGATTATGACAGCAACATCTGTGCTATGAACAAGTATATGTACAAGAGTGTCGAAAACTGCCAGACATTTTTTGTTTTCAGAGAGGAAGGCGACAAACTTCTTGCCCATTTTTCTTTCGATGAAAACAGGGATTCGTTATCGACTGCCTATAATACAATAGCTGATCTTCTTGCAGAGTACTTTCTTTTAGAAACGATAATTGAGGAACCGTCGGAAATAACAATGCAGCAGTATCTTGACGGGTGCGAGGAATGTAAACGGCGTCATTATATCAGTTCAGTATATCAGTTCACTGATACTGCAAATATCTGGTTTATCTATGACAGCTCCGAAAAATCACATCCCGGATATACGAAATACACTGAGACGATAATTCAGGACAGGGAGATGGCTGATAACGGCATATATCACCCTTCGTTTGTGAAAGAGCTGAAAATGATCTCCGAACACACGCTGGGGGAAGACCTTTCCGGAAGCATGGTGCATTATATTATTTCGGCGAGGAGCATAGATGCCGCCATAGACCTGGCTGAAACCCTTTCGCAAGAGCTTTTTGCGGCAGGGAGGATAGAGAGCAGAAGGGTCGGGCTCATTTCCGGTATTGACCCTGAACTTTACAAATATAGAAATCATATTGAGAATATCATAGAAAACAACCGGGGAGGTGTCCTGCTTGTTGACCTTTCCGAAAAGTTTGGCAAAACTCCGTCAGACTATCCTATGGCTGCTGACTATATTGCAGGTATCTTTAAAAAATACCGTAATAAGTGCCTTTTTATTTTCATGTATAATATGGACAAGCCCGGGTTTTCATACTATATTCTCCCGAAGGTCAATCAATACGCTTTGACAGTCTCCTTAAAAGAAGGCACAGGAAACCGAGAAAGCGCAGTAAAGTATCTGGAAATGCTGATCTCGGGATCCGAATATTCAAAGTATTCCTATCAGGCTAAGGAGTTTCTTGAACAGTATCAGGGTGACGTGTTTTCCCAGACAGATGTGCTCGAGTACTTTGAGACCTTCGGGCCGTGGTGCCTTAACAAAAATGTTTTCAATTCATACATACAGAATTCATCGGATGGGTTATATCTTGACCGGGATGAAAATACTGAATCGGCTTATGAAACGCTTAATAAGATGATAGGACTTGAGGAAGTAAAAAGGCAGATCAAAAGAATAATCGCTGCAGACATCGTTGAAAAAAGAAGGAAACAGTTTAAAGGCAAAGAACACAAGTCTTCCTCCATGCACATGGTATTCTCAGGTAATCCGGGAACTGCAAAAACTACTGTGGCAAGACTGTTCGCAGGCATTGCTAAGGAAAAAGGGATACTCAAGAGCGGTGTGTTTGTCGAAAAATGCGGAACAGACTTTAACTCGTTAATGCCTCACTATGTCATAAAGGAAGCATTCACGGCGGCAAAGGGCGGCGTACTTTTTATTGATGAAGCCTATGCAATAGCTTCTCAGGGGGCAATAACAATGCTCATTCAGGAAATGGAAAACCGCAGGGATGAGGTAATAGTTATCTTTGCCGGTTATACCGAAAGAATGAAAGATTTTCTGGAGCTGAATGAGGGCTTGAAGAGCAGGATACCGTATTATATAAACTTCCCCGACTACGATCCTGCTGAAATGACCGAGATATTCAAGCTTATGCTTGATGAACAGGGCTTTTCCGCAACAGAAACAGCCATAAAGGAAGCGTATTACATTTTTGACAGGAAAAAATACGTTAAGGACCTGGGCAACGGAAGATATGTGCGCAACCTTGTGGAAAACGCCATAAGAAATCAGGCTTTAAGGCTTATGACTGCGAACAGTGATGCCGAAAAGATCAGTGAAAAGGATCTGTTTGTGCTTGAGACAGAAGATATCTCTGACGCTGACGATCAGTCTGTACAGGAAAAGAAGGAGGAAAAGACTATGAGTGCATTAGCTGAGCTTGACAGCCTTATCGGACTGGACAAGGTAAAGGATATTGTTCATAAGGCAATCAAAAAGTACCGCTACAACAAACTTTGTCTGGAAAGAGGCATCAAACGGAATAACCTGACGATGCACATGGTATTTACCGGCAATCCCGGTACTGCAAAAACAACGGTCGCAAGGCTTATCGGACAGATACTTGCAGAAGAAGGCATACTGCCTACCGGTGAGTTTATAGAAGTCGGGAAATCCGAACTGGTCGGTCCGGCTGTCGGCACAACTCCCATTATTGTCAAGGAAAAATTCAGGAAGGCAAAAGGCGGTGTCCTGTTTATAGATGAGGCTTATTCCCTTTATGGTGATCCCTACGGTGATGATGCGATCGATACCATTGTACAGGAAATGGAAAACAACAGAGAGGACACGGTAGTGATCTTTGCCGGATATCCTGACCAGATGGAGGATTTTCTTAACCGCAATCCCGGCATGAATTCCAGAATCGCCTTTAAGATCAACTTCGATGATTATTCGCCGGACGAACTTATGAAGATAACAACGCTCATGCTTTCAAAAGAGCAGATGACAATAAGTGATCAAGCGCTTGAAAAGCTGCGCAGAATATATGAAAAGGCAGTTAAGATACAGGGATTTGGCAACGGAAGATTTGTCAGAAAAATTCTTGAACAGGCGGAAATGAACCTTTCAGACAGAGTCATGGAGCTGGGGATTGATGAGATCACCCCCGAAGTGCTCATAAAAATAGAGGAATGTGATATAACGGATATCACTCCCCCAAAAAAGGTCTCCGAAAGACATATCGGCTTTGCAATAGAATGTGCATAGTTTTATGTACATGTACCGGTTGTAAGTCATATATTAATCATTTACAGAAAGGGAAATCATTATGAACAAGAACATGAACGCAAACAATAACATCTCTACCGAACAGGTGATCTCAAGGTACACGGGAAACGAAAGGAAAGTTGTCATCCCCGAGGGTGTGACGCGGATCGAGGACGGCGCCTTCAAAGGCAATAAGGACATCGTTTCCGTAGACTTTCCCTTAACGCTTACCTACATCGGCGAAGAGGCATTCAGCGGCTGTATTTCGCTCAATGAGATCCATCTGGCACCTATCGAAAGCATAGGCAAAGCTGCTTTCAAGGGCTGCACTGCTCTTGAGGGACTGTCTCTGGGTGGTATAAAATTCATCGGCGACGAGTCCTTCATGGACTGCACACAACTCAGAACGGTCGTTATTTACAATGACTGCGAGGAGGTCGGCTTCTCAGCCTTCAAGAACTGCACTTCTCTTGAATCCGTAGTGCTGCCCGACAGCGTCAAAGAGATATGCGGCGGTGCTTTTGAAAACTGCCCGAGACTAAAGGATTTGTTCCTTCCCGCAGGCGAGAATATCGAGGACATTTTTCACGAGTGCTTCAAAGGCTGCACTGCCCTTGAAAGAAGGCTCAGAAGCCGCAAGGAGCCTCCAACAGAAAATATTGCGGGCGTAATTAAAAACGACACACTGATTCATTTTGACGATACCTATACTGATTGTCTCACGATACCAAGTTATGTGAAATACATCGCAGCGGGCGCTTTCAAGGATTGCAGAAACCTTGTGTCGATAACAATACCGGATACTGTAGAGGAAATCGAGGAGGGTGCATTCTATGACTGTCCCAACCTTGAGGAGGTCAACATTCCCGATGACTCTGACATCATCGACCAGTATTCTCTTGTGGATACAAAATGGTACCGTGACAACAAAAACGGCTTTTTTATCCTCGGTGGTACGCTGTTGGGGTATAACGGAAAGAGCAAGTATATAATCATTCCGCCAAGCGTCAAAAGAATAACGGATGAGGCGCTCGTAGAATTATGTTTACGTTATAATGCAAGCATCAGCCTGCCGTCAACAATGACAGAAATGCCTGACATTTCCACCGATCATGCCGCCGATCCGTTAGTCTGCGTATATAATGTGAATCCTGATTCGGCTGTCCGATAATGACAGCCCTTCGGGGAAAACAACGCAGTACAAAAACATACCGAAGCGAAAACGACAAACAGTACAGACAGGAAAGGATAATTATTTAACTCGGAGCAAAGCCCGATGTAAGCTCGCTTAACATCGGCTGCATTGATCTAACCTCACCGCAGGAGCTTTAGCTCCTCGGACTTTCAGTGGGGGATTATAACCCCCACTGAAAGTCCGAATGGCACCCGCCGCCTAAGACCCGGGGGACATCGGTGATTGGTTATAGAAAATATCTGCGCCGCCGCACAGGGCTATGAATACTTAGCCGAAAAGCAGCTGATGGCAGGCAAGAGCTATGAGTGATGTTCACCGCCTGCAATCCGAATATGCAAAAGAGCTCGAAAAGCTGAACAAACTCCGTGAGGAGGTCGTGAAGTCGATTCAAGGCGAAAGCGCTTTTTCACAGTCTATGCTGGCAGGACTTGTCGAGGATTCCGAAAAGAAATGCGAATCACTCAAAGCACAATGCGAAAGAGCGGAGAGCGAGGTTGAATCCTCAAAGAGCCTTATCAAAGACCTCAACGAACAATACAACGAAATCATTTCGTGGTCAAGCCTTTATGACAGTGCTACCATTGAAGCTAAAAAGATGATAGTAAATTCGATGGTCAAACGCGTTGACGTTTACCGTAACTATGAACTAAATGTAGAGCTGAATATGAATATCCACCAGTTTTTCCTCGGTATGGAGGAAAGTGAGAGTATTCCTATTACGGCATAATAAACTAATCCGCCTGTTCACGCAGATTTGTGAACAGGCGGACTTTTGCTTTTTATTCTCTAAAACAACAAATCAGAATTTATAATTGAAGCAGGAACGAAAGTTTCTTGCCAAATAAAACTCCTACTAAACATAACCCTACACTGAGTACTACATACAAACCTCCAAGCACAAACATCTTCCTTTCAAATAAAGAAAAAGCTTCAAGTGAGAATGTGGAAAAAGTAGTAAAGCCTCCGCAAACTCCTGTTTTCCAAAACAAAAGTGTGTTGGGAGATTTATCATGTGCTATTCCGATAACAAAGCCTATAGCTAATGCGCCGATAAAATTTGTTATCAATGTCAGAAACGGGAAATCCGTTTTACAAGGTATCAAACTGATTGTATATCTTAATGCCGACCCCAGCGCACCGCCAAGCGCTACAAATAAAAAACTCATATTGTTCTCCTGATTCTTTTATAAGAATTATTCCATCGTTAAATTCCGATTTATCGGGATGTTAATATAATAGAAATACCGCCCGAGAAAACTCGGGCGGCGGTGGTGGACCATAGGGGGATCGAACCCCTGACCTCCAGATTGCGAACCTGGCGCTCTCCCAGCTGAGCTAATGGCCCTTGTCAATTGTATGAATTTGTAAATTGTTTTGGGGTGCGTAAGCCACCCTGTCGGGCTACCAACTGAGCTAATAGCCCTTGTTGTTATTTTGTTTTATGGGGTGCGTAAGCTACCCACTCGGGCTACCAACTGAGCTATACCCCCGTGTCAAATGTATGAAATTGTAGATGTCGGACTCACCATTATTGAATGGCGGGTCGGAGGCATTGCGAAACGATGTCGACAACAGAATTTTCTATGGGGTGCGTAAGCTACCCTGTCATGCTGTACCTGAATGATACCCCACCGACTGCTTATATTATATCAAACCATGGCAGTAAATTTCAAGTATGAAATGACAACTTTTGCATCTATTTTTATCTATTTCAGACTTTTCATGATTTTTTGTCCGTTCCGACATCATCAGGAACAACACTTCTGCCGTCACAGCCATCACCCTGACATCTGCCAAAAATCCCCGTGAACGCCAAAGGTTCACGGGGATTCTTCATTTGAAAACGGCTGCGTTATTTTATCACAGGCCCTGTTGCAACAGGAGAAACGAGGAATACCTGAGCAAAGCGCCTTGAGAGATAATCCTCACAATCCTCCGCCTGATTTCTGTTCTCAAACACACCGAACACTGCCGACCCGCTGCCTGTCAAACAGGCGCCTGCCACACCGAATTCGCTCATAATCTGTTTGATATCCTCTATTTCAGGAATATTGACAATATCTTCGAATTTATTGTACAAGCCTTTGCCGATTTCAGCAATATCGCCTTCGGCAATGCCTCCTACCACCGTTTCCGAATCCGCCAATGTATCATAGCCCTTTTTGTCAGACAAGCGGTATGCTTCGGCAGTGGAGATGGCAATATCCGGTTTTACGATCACAATAGAGCAGTCGGGCATATCCGGCAGCGGACTGAGAATCGTCCCGATCCCTCCTGCTGTCATGGTTCCTCCGTACACGCAGAAAGGAACATCTGCGCCAATCTGTTCACCGATATCCGCCAGTTCGTCCTGTGAAAGCTCCGACTCCGTCAGCTCATTCAAAGCCACCAGAACGGCTGCAGCGTCTGTACTGCCGCCTGCCATACCTGCCTGTGAAGGGATTCTTTTTTTAATACGGATCAACGCTCCGGCGTCCGGCTGATGGATATACTCAAAAAAAGTCCTGGCTGCACGATAAGCGGTATTTGTTTCATCACACGGAATCCTGCTGTCGCTGCATTCCACCCGAAGTTCCTCTGCGAGACTGACGGTAACCTCGTCATACAGCGAAACCGCCTGCATCACCATATTGACAATATGATACCCGTCACTGCGTTTGCCGGTAATATCAAGAAACAAATTCAGCTTTGCAGGAGCAAGCATGGTCAGCTTCATTGCAATCTACCTTTCGTTCAATCAACATTAGTCCTCATGCTTTTCATTCAGGAAGCGTTCAATTCTTGTCAGCGCCTCCTGAATATGCTTAAGCGAGTAGGAATAAGACACTCTGGCAAATCCTTCACCGCATTCGCCAAACGCCGTTCCGGGAACAATAGCGACACGCTGTGCATAAATCAGTTTTTCACAGAAATCCTCCGACGTCATGCCGGAGATCTGAATACTGGGGAAGACATAGAATGCGCCTTCCGGCTCAAAACAGGTAAGCCCCATTCTGCAGAACTCGTCCACAATCAACCGGCGGCGGATATCGTATTCTTCTCTCATGTGTTCAATATCGCTGTCCCCATGCTTCAGCGCTTCAATGGCTGCATACTGTGCGGTAGTTGGCGCACTCATGATGGCATACTGATGAAGCTTGAGCATCTGGGAGATGATTTCCTCCGGACCCAGCGCATAGCCCAGACGCCAGCCTGTCATGGCATACGCCTTTGAAAATCCGCTGACAACAATGGTGCGTTCCTTCATGTTTTTAATATCGGCGAAAGAAACATGGCGTTCCTTGCCGTATGTCAGTTCTCCATAGATTTCGTCAGACAAAACCAGAATATCCGTACCCTCAAGCACCTCGGCAATCTGTTCCAGATGTTCTCTTCTCATAACAGCGCCGGTCGGATTGTTGGGGAAAGGCAGAATCAGCAGCTTTGTTTTCGGTGTAATCGCCGCTTTCAGTTCCTCTGCTGTCAGACGGAACCCGTTTTCGGATTTTGTTTCAATAATCACCGGTGTGCCGCCTGCCATCACGGTCATAGGCTCATAACAGACAAAGGCAGGCTGCGGAATGAGCACTTCATCGCCCTCCTGAACCAGCGCACGGATACAAAGATCAATCGCCTCCGAACCGCCGACCGACACCAGCACTTCGGTATCGGGATTATATTCCACGTTGAAGCGCCTTGCGTAATATTTGCATATCTGCACTCTCAGTTCTTCAAAGCCTCTGTTGGGCGAATACCATGTATGCCCCTTTCTGAGCGTTTCAATGCCCTCCTGACGGACGTGCCAGGGGGTTGTAAAATCAGGCTCGCCGATACTCAATGAAATAACGTGATCCATTTCATTGGCAATGTCAAAAAAGCGGCGGATACCTGACGGTTTCAGACTCATCAGTCTGTTGTTCATCAGTTTTGAATAATCTATCACAGTATAAGACTCCTTTGTTCTTCATCTTCTTCACTGTCACAGAACGATACTCCGCCGTTTTTATAGTGAGTCAGCACAAAGCTGGTAGCTGTTCCTATGACATTGTCAAGGGTAGAAAGCCGCTTCGAAACAAACTCAGCGATTTCCTGAATTGTGCTGCCCTTGACCATAGCGATCAGGTCGTAGCGGGAAGAAGCCGCCAGATAAACACTTTCCACATTATCATAAGACATCACTGCCTTAGCGATGTCATCAAAGCCTGTTTCTGCTTTAGGGGTAACCTTCAGTTCGATAATTGCCTTAACGCCTGCGTCGGGCACTTTATCCCAATTGATCAGGGTCGTGCTTCCCATGATAATACCCTTCTGACGATATGCTTCTATCTGATCCGCAACTTCTTTTTCACTCTGTCCCAACATTACAGCCAACTGTGCTGTTGTAAAATTCGCATTTTTACTTAAAATATCCAATAGCTTATTCATTTCTTTCCACCCTTTCAATAAAATTGATGATTCCTATTATACACTACGCCCCAGTATTTGTCAAAGCCTCCGCCAATCAAAGCAGGGAAATCATGATTTGCCGGAGAAGATACACGGGGAATGCCCTTTTCCGGCGGAAAAAGGGTATTCTCCATCCCCCTTTCCGGAAACCGCCGTATTTTATGTAAAGCATCTTTTTGAAACAGCGTTCAAAACAGATGAAGTACTACGTTTTCGCTCATCAGATTATGAAAAATTGATTTCCGTACAATCAGAAGCAGGGTTTTGAACGAGTGAAAAAACCGAGACCAAGAGCGTCTATTTTGCATAGAACGCTCTGCTGATATTCCGGACAAGACAGCACTATGGCTGATCACCTGTTCATTGCCACAAAACGATTGATTTCCACCAGACGGTCCGTGGCATCTTTTACGCCCATCTGATAAATCTCCTCCAGCTCTTCCGGCTTTTTACACTGCCGCTTAATATTGATCGGTCTTGACGGTGCAATCACCAGCGCATTGCCCTTTTCCTGTTCTTCAAAGCAAAGCCGTCGTTCCTCGTTATAAATGGTCGGACGGTTGACCATTGCTTCCACCAGCTTCGGAAACTGTTTATATTTTCTTTTCAGATAAAACAGCGGAAAATCCGGCTTATTCTTTTTGACATAGCTGATATCCCGGGTAAGAACCACAATATTTTTACGGATACCGTCGTTCATGGCAACATCTATCGGAACAGGCGCAGAAACACCTCCGTCAAGCAGCTTATGTTCACGAAACTCCACTATATTGGCAACCACCGGCAGAGACGCAGAAGCAATCAGCGCACGCAAATCCCCCTTAGACAGATCAGCATTTGTGAAAAACAGTGGTTTGCCTGTTTCAATATCAGTGGTACAGATATGCAGCCGCATAGCCGTTCTTGCAAATTCTTCATAATCAAAAGGAAGCAGCTTATTTGCAAGCTCTCCGAAGATAAAGTCAAAGCCGAACAGACTGCCTGTTTTCATCAGCAGCCCAACACTGCTGTAACGCTTGTCTGCGGCATATTCGGTGTAGATATGATAATTTCTTTTGCTTTGTTTTGACAGATAAGACATGGCATTGCATGCCCCTGCCGAAACAGCATAGGTGTCTTCCAGATAAATATCATTTTCCGACAGGACGTCCAGCACGCCGGCTGTATAAGCGCCTCTGTTGCCTCCGCCCTCTAAAATCAATCCTACTGACATTGTTTCATCGCCTCTGTCATTCATATACGGCATTTTCTGCCAACAAAATCAGATCCTGACAATATGCTGCAGCCTGTCCTTTGTCCACCGGGCTGCGGCTCTGTATCATAAATAGTATAGTATGATTTGTACGGCGATTTATAAACAAATCGTTAATAAAGATATAATTCTTTATGAAATAAATGTAAAAACAGACGCATTTCTCTGCACGAAAAAATGCGTCTGTTACTTGTTACTTTTTTTCAGAAACCCGTTTGAAGGATACTTTATGGATACCCACGTCGCAAATCAACAATGATCCGATCATTTCATCTCCGCTGAACACCATTTCTTCAAAAAAGCCGACATGATGAACTGCAGGATCCTGATGAATCACGGAAAAGCCGTCCGCAGAGGCTTGCCGGGCAGGTATCACAGCATGGATTCGAAAGGTTTCGTTGTTGATGGTCATCCGATCCCCTTCAATCCGAAAAGCCGAATAACCGTCCGTCGATTTCCATGCGCCCTGAACCGATGCTAAAAGATCATCTCTGACAATGACGTTTCCATAGCGTGATCTGTCGGTCGGCGTCAGAATATCCTCCGATAGCCCGGATATGGGAAAATCCTTGATCAGATGCAGCCTGCCGTTTTCATAATACAGTCTGCTCACGTCTGCATATTTTTTCGACGCACCCGGATTACAAAGTCCCTTTTCTGCCGGCAGCAGTTCTGTCGTTTGTCCGTTTTCCTGTGTATGAAAGGTAGTTTTCAGCACCTCTGCGCCCTGCCAGAGTATCGTCATCTGATTGCCGACAATTTCGATCCGTGTGCCGATCACACCCCGCACTTCCCAGTTGCCTGCCAGCTTGGCGATATCACTCATGGCTCAGCTCCGCAGCAATTTCATCTCTCATGCGAATTGCTTCCCGTCGTGCTGCCGCAGCATACTCTTTCGGATCCAGTCCTTCTTCCTTTTTCCATGCACACATGATACCTCTGGAAGAATTGATAATCGCACCGATACCGTTTGCATCAAAGGCAGGTGCAACGTCGGCAGCTCCACCACCCTGAGCACCGTAACCGGGTACGAGGAAAAATGTATGCGGCAGTTCTTTTCTCAGCTCTCCAAGCTGTCTGGGATATGTAGCGCCGACAACAGCGCCCACACCGCTGTAACCGTACTTTCCGGGCAGTTCTTCTCCCCATTTCTCACACATCTGACCCATGGTACGGTAAATAGTCATACCGTCGTCCAGTGTTCTGTCCTGCAGTTCTCCGGAAGAAGGATTAGACGTTTTAACGAGGATAAACATACCCTTGTCATTTTCTTTGCAAACATTCAGCACAGGCTTCACACCGTCTGTACCCAGATAAGCATTAACCGTCAGCGCATCACTGCCAAAAGCTTCAAAGCACTCGTCTTCTACAGCAGTGGTGCCAAGGTGCGCTTTGGCATAAGCCTCCATGGTAGTGCCGATGTCATTGCGCTTGCCGTCAGTTATCACAAACATTCCCTTGCTTTTGGCATAGGCAATCGTCCGCTGCAGCGTTCTGACGCCCTGCCAGCCGTACATCTCATAATAAGCCGCCTGAGGTTTGACAGCGGGTACGATATCACACAAAGCGTCAATCAGCCCCTTGTTGAACTCAAACAAAGCTTCTGCCGCACCCTCTGCGGTTTTCCCGTATTTTTCATAAGCGGCTTCCTTTATATAAGCGGGAATATAGTCCAGCTTCGGGTCCAGTCCTGCTACCGTGGGGTTATTCATTGTTTTAATACGATCAATCAGTCTGTCAAATGACATAAGAATTACCTCCGTTTATTTTCAGATATTTTGATACACAATTCTGCCGTTAAAAATCGTCAGCACCACTCTTGCTGACAGCGTCAGTCCCTTAAAGGGGGTGTTTTTTGATTTTCCGTGGAGTTTTTCGGGATCCACCACCCAGTCCTCCTTACGGTACAGCATTATATCGGCAGGCTGACCAACACTCAGCGTACCGCCGTACGTTTTCAGAATAGCGGCAGGATTGACCGACATCTTTTCAATCAGCTCCGCCTCACTCAGAACGCCGCCCTTGACCAGTACGGTATAAGACGCCGCAAAAGAGGTTTCCATTCCGACAGAGCCGTTTGGCGCTTTGACAAAGTCAGCCTTTTGTGCAGGCGTATGCGGCGCATGATCCGTTGCAATAGCGTCAATCGTACCGTCCTTCAGGGCTTCTATCATAGCCAGACGGTCTTTTTCGGTTCTCAGAGGGGGATTCATTCGATAGTCCGCATCTCTTTTGAGCAGTTCCTGTTCTGTCAGCATCAGATAATGAGGAGCTGTTTCCGCCGTTACACGAACGCCACGCTTTTTGGCGTCCCTGATCATGCCGGCAGAGGTATAAGTGCTGACATGACAGATATGAACCGGCAATCCATACGCTTCTGCCAGTGCCAGTTCTCTTGCCGTACCGGCATCTTCGGCAGCTCTCGGCATTCCTTTCACTCCCAGCGCTTCGGACACCTTGCCTTCATTGACCTTGCCCCCTGCCAGATACGGATCTTCACAGTGTGCCGTAACAGGAATATTGATATCGTCACAGGCAGCTTTTTGCATAGCAGCCACCATAATGGAAGTGTCCAGTACCGGTACGCCGTCATCAGACAGCGCCGAAATTCCCGCTTCACGCAGCGCTTCAATATCCGTTGCCTCATGTCCGCCAAGACCTTTGGTAATGGCGCCCACCACATGAACTCTTGCGTCAGCATTCTTTGCCTTGTCAAGAATATACCGCACTGTTTCGGGGGTGTCAACAGCGGGTACGGTATTAGGCATTGCCAGCAACTGCGTCACACCGCCTGCCGCTGCCGCTTTGCAGCCTGAGATAATATCTTCCTTGTCTGTCTGACCGGGATCACGCAGATGAACGTGCAGGTCAATCAGTCCCGGGGCGGCTGTCAGACCTGTTCCGTCAATGACAACGGTATCGGTATCCGGTTCTTCCGGTACGGCAAACCTGCCGTCCCGGATAAAGATATCTCCGGTTTCATCTCTGTTGTTGGCAGGATCGAGAATCCGTACGTTCCGGATCAGTATTTTACTCATATTACTCCTCCTCTTCTTCCTCAGGACTTTCAGAGGCAAAGAGCTTGCCAAAGGATTTTTTCAGCCGCTTGCTCATAGGTTCGTTACTTTTTTTCTTGTGATCCTTGATAACTACCTCTTCTCCGCTGTGAAACTCGGAAAACGGATCATTGTTTTCTTCTTCATAACCCTTGTAATACTCAAAAGTGCCTTCGTTCTTTGCAGTATTTTCCTTTTCTTTTCTGAATTTTTTGCCCCTGCGCTGTTCATCTTCCTGTTTTGCCGGCGCCTTGGGCGGTTCAGGCTTTGTCACCATCGGTTTTGCCGTTTCCACAAAGGGCTGACGGATACCTGCGCTGCTGAAACGCTGAGCATAGGCGTGGTTCTTCGGCATGGATTTTCTCATTTCTTCATACTGCTTATTATATTCTTCCGCATTGACGCTCTCCAGACGGGGAATATAGGTAAACGGCGTCTGCATCGGAATAATCGGCGGCTGCTTGTCCAGCGGACGTTCAAACACTATGCCGCAGTCACGCTCAAAGCTGAAGGTGTTTTCCATAGACTTTGTTTCCTCCTCCGGTTTTTTCACATCAGCCGGATCGGCATCCGGCACTTCGGCAACAACCGGCATTTCTGCCTGCACGCCTTCAAGGAATTCTTCTTCCGTTTCAGGCTTTTCGGCTTCTTCCGGAACGGCAGCATTCATTTTTTCTTGAACGGCTCTGCCCTTGACGGCAGCCGCTTTGTCAAACACAGCCGCTACCGCTGCAGCGCCTGCTGTTGCAGCACTACCCTTTTTCTTGCCAAAGCGCTTTTCAAATGCGGACAGTTCGACACCGTCGCTGTCGGAAGGAGCGTCTGTATCGGCCTGTTTTTCCGCCGTCTGCTCCTGTCTGCTGCGCTCTCCACCGAACAGGCTGTCAAAGCGTGAGCCGGATTTTTCATCTGTCAGGTGAGGTGTTTCCGCCTTCGCCTTAACCACAAAGGGATTATCCTCCATCTCTGCAGTTCTGGCATTATAAATCTCGTCCTGGCGGGCTGTGTCAAAGCCCATCTCCGCAAGCTTTTTATCCTCTTCCTCACGATAATGGGAAGCGTCCCTGATCTCAATATCCAGCGGCTTGCCGCTGCCTTCATTGGTAGCGCCGATAATCAGGCTTCCGTCTGCCGATTTGGATATTTCCAGTTCAATACCGTCTGTCGGCTTTGCAGGTTTTTCAGCAGGCGCCGTATAGATCGTATCTTCCGGCTTTGTCTGCAGTTCTTCAGCCGGTTCCTCACCCTGTTTTTCAGGTGCTTTTTCAGGTTGTCCTGTCAGAATCGGCGTACCCGATTCGCTGCGCTCCATACCGGCAATGGCGGGCGCTACTTCCTCGTTGGTATTTTTTAACTTTTCCAAAAATCTCGAGAAGAAAGTAGCTTCCTCGTTTTGAGGCTCAGCAGTCTGTTCATCGGCTGTATGAACCTCTGTTGCTGCTGCGGAAGACGGTTCTGCAGCGGCTGCCGTTTGTACGGCATTCTGCGGTTCCGTTTCCGGCTCTGCTTCCGGCTCAGGCACAACGGCTGCAGGCGTCAGTTTGCCGAAATACTTCTCAAACTTAGAGCCTCGTTTTTCATCAGTATTGACGATCATAATATCAGGTGATGCGGCGGTCTGTGCCTCACCTGCAGCATTGGTATGATTCTTCTTGCCAAAGCGCTTTTCATAAGCGGAAAGTGCTTCTCCCGTTTCTGACGATTCGTTGGCTACGGTTATATCTCTGCTCATATCTTCTCCGATCTGTTCGATTTCTGTACGGCGTTTTTCGCTGCTTTCGGCAAAAACAACTTCTTCGCCGGCATCTTCCTCTGTTTCTTCTGCTGAATCAACGGACGGTTGTTCGAATTGCACTTCCTCTTGAGCCAGATCGAAGGACGGCTGTTCAGGCTGTACTTCTTCTTGGGCTAAATCGAAAGAAGGCTGTTCGGGCTGTACTTCTTCTTGGGCCAGATCAAAGGACGGCTGTTCGGGCTGTACTTCTACTTGGGCTAAATCAAAGGACGGCTGTTCGGGCTGCGCTTCTTCTGAAGCATATTCCTGCATGACAGACTCGTAAGTCATGGGCTTGGCTTGGATATCCGCAAAGCCGTCAAAGCTTTCCTCCTGCGCCGGTTCGGTATCAAAATCATTGTCGGAAGGAACAGCGTTGGGCTTGGAAAGATTCACCCGAATATCCGTAAACGCTTCTGGCAGATTCTCCTGACGGGATTTTTCTGACGCTTTCTGAATGCTTTCCTTTGCTTTTGACGTATCGGAGAAAATATCCTTTGACTCGGTATCTTCTGCCTTGTCAACCGTTTCAGCGGGCATTTCCGGTACGGAAGCCGCTTTTTTTCTGGACTTTTTATATTTGATTCCCACGATAATCATAATCATCAGCGCAATAACACCGATAACGGCAGCCACCATCAGATAGATATAACGAATATCCATATTGCTCAGGTTCAAAGAAGGTGACGGCTCCGTCGGAGCCGGCGCTTCAACACCGTCAAATCTGACGGATTCCATGATATCGGCAAACATCGCCTTGTAGCTGCTATCAGCTTCGGCGGCTGTCTGGTAGGTAATCTTTATATTTTTGCCGTTAATAATGGTATATTGCTGCAAACCTTCTGTTTTGGTGCCGTTGCTTTCGTATTCAATGGTAAACGTCAGAAACAGCACACCGTTATAAGTCTGTCTGGAACAGCTTGTATAGACATCAGACTCCAGCAGCTTATCAATAATACTCTGCAGGTTTTCCTGGCTGAGAGAAGACAGGTTGCCGATTGTATTGGTATCGACGGTTTCTGTTACTGTCACATTCACAACACAGGCGAAATCTCTGGTATTCGCCCGAAGATAAATATCATTGTCTTCAAAACGCTTGGTAATTTCCTCTTTGGTGGTACGGTTGACAGCAAGAACCGGATCGTCCTTATCGGTATCTCTGGTAATAACATACATATCCGACGGAATACCAATGGTCATATCACCAGCTTCAATCCGATGTTCCTTCAGCGTAATCTCTTCTTTTGCCTCAGAAGCAGCGCTGTTCTGCTGCGGCGCTGCAGAAGACGCACGATTGTCGCCGGCACTGCTTTCATGACTGCCGGAAGTCTGTGCGTCACTTTGCTGAGAAGTCTGTGCAGACGACTCGGCAGAATTCTGCACTGTTGACTGCGTATTACTGCTGTTGTCCGGCTCGGCAAATACCGGCAGTGCTACTGTCAGTGAAATGAGAGCCGCCGCAAGTATTGCAGCTAATTTTTTCATGAATATTCCTCCTTATGAACTGCCAAAAGGGTCTTTTACAAATCCGGAGTCCATCGCTCCGCCTTCAGAATTCCTTTTTTCAAACTCTGGCCTGTTATTCAGGCGCCAAAAACAATCAGGCGCCGCACAATCATATTTATACATAGTACATTATACTTGACGCAAAAAAAAAATACAAGACCTATCAACAATCCTCTTCGATTTTTTTAGCAAAAAACAGGCGGTTGCATCATCAGCAACCGCCTGTGTATACAGCCTATTTTCTTGTATGGTCTTCACGTGCTTATCGTGCATACTCAATCGCACGGGATTCACGAATGATATTGACCTTGATCTGCCCGGGATATTCAACTTCTTCCTCGATCTTTTTACAGATATCACGGGCAAGCAATACCATATCATCATCTTTAATAGCCTCCGGCTTGACAATGATTCTGATTTCACGGCCCGCCTGAATAGCAAAGCTGCGTTCAACGCCGTCAAAGGAAGAGGCAACCTCCTCCAGCTTTTCAAGACGCTTGATATAATTCTCCAGATTTTCCCGTCTTGCGCCGGGGCGTGCTGCAGAAATAGCGTCAGCCGCCTGTACCAGACAAGCGATAATGGTTTTGGCTTCAACGTCACCATGGTGTGCATGGATCGCATGTACAACGATTTCGCTTTCCTTATACTTACGGGCAACGTCCACACCGATTTCGATATGTGAGCCTTCGATCTCATGATCCAACGCCTTGCCGATATCATGCAGCAGACCGGCACGGCGTGCCATAGTCGGCTCCAAGCCCAGCTCAGACGCCATAATACCTGCCAGATACGCAACCTCAAGGGAATGATCCAGCACGTTCTGACCATAACTGGTACGGAAATGCAGTCTGCCCAGCAGCTTCACCAGTTCCGGATGAATACCGTTGATGCCTGCCTCGATAATGGCTCTTTCGCCCTCAGACTTGATCATATATTCGACTTCACGGCGGGCTTTTTCATACATTTCTTCAATTCTTGCAGGGTGGATACGACCGTCGGAAATCAGTTTTTCGAGCGTTACTCTTGCGATTTCACGCTTAACCGGCTCAAAGCATGACAGGGTGATGGCTTCAGGCGTATCGTCGATGATCAGATCGACGCCTGTCAGCGTTTCAATCGCTCTGATATTACGGCCCTCACGACCGATAATGCGGCCCTTCATTTCATCACTGGGCAAGGGTACTACCGATACCGTAGATTCACTTACATGATCGGCAGCCACTCTCTGAATAGCAAGGGAAATAATCTCTCTGGCGCTTTTTTCACACTGTTCCTTGGTCTTCTGCTCATATTCCATAATTTTGACAGCCTTCTCGTGGGAAAGGTCGTCTTCGAGGTTATCTAAGATATAAGCCTTTGCCTGTTCCTGCGTAAAGCCGGAAATTTTCTCCAGCACGTCCATCTGACCCTGCTTGAGTCTTTCGGCTTCTTCCAGACGCTGTTCCGCAGCCTTTATTTTCTGGCTGACAATTTCTTCTTTTTTCTCAAGATTTTCCAGCTTCTTTTCCACAGATTCTTCCTTCTGCTGGATTCTTCTTTCCTGCCGCTGAATTTCCTTGCGGCGGTCTGCTGCCTCATGCTCAGCGTCAGACAGCAGCTTGTGCGCCTCGTCCTTACCGGCAATTACCGCTTCCTTTTTGGTTGCCTCAGCTTCACGCTGAGCTTCTTCTACGATTCTGCGGGCTTCCACCTCAGCTGAACCGATCTTATTTTCTCCAACCTTTTTTCTGTACCGGATTCCGCCAAAAAAAGCGCCGATACCTGCCAATACTGCCACAACAATAATCAGTATAACGGCAACAATAGGTTCCATAATAAACTGACACCTCCTGAATTTGATTAGTTAAAAACTGATTTTTTCCCTGTTCATATACCGTAAAAAAATCTATCCAATCAGCTCAAGGTGCCGCGGGTTTATTTACTTTTTTCAGACTGTCAAAAACAAAAACGCCCCCACCATCGTCCGGCTCATACACTGCTCCGGCGATTCAGATTCAGGTACTATCTGCATGATCCGCACAGCGGACAAAAAATACCATAACGAAAGCTGCCCTTGTTTCATACCGGTGCAGCAGTCGTATCACCTGACAACAATCAGGTCCATATAAAAATATGCAGTCATCTTCATTATAAACAGAAAATTGCAAAAAAGAAATATTATCTATCCCAACAGCATCATTGAGATGAAACCAGTAGATAAGGTATAAAACCATCACAGGCGCAAGAAGCAATGTCTTCTTTACTCCTAAGTTATATTTTATACTAATCCATAGTATATTGTCAAGATTTTTATGCATTATATAAAATATGTAGCATATTATACAGTTTTCAACTGTTTGTTTTTTGCAACCTTCCTTCTGCATTTTCCATTTACTGGGATTCTTTCTTAAATCAGCCATATCTTTGCAGCTTCATTGATTGTCTTTTTCGTTCAGCAGCGGTCTGTTTCGATACATTCTGAAAAAATATTAAAAAAGCACTTGCATTTTGAAAAAAGATATGCTATTATAGTTAGGCAGTCTGAAAAAGACTTATGCGCCGGTAGCTCAGCTGGATAGAGTGACTGGCTACGAACCAGTAGGTCAGGGGTTCGAGTCCCTTCCGGCGCGCTGAAAAGATCCGAATTTCATTTGATATTCGGGTCTTTTTTTTGTCTGAATTTCATTGATAGACACACCGGTGCCGGATAGAGAATTGGGAGCGGAGGCTCTCCGCCTACGAACCGGCAGGTCAGGGGGGCGAGTCCCTTCCTTTGTTTTGCTATCATACAGCCTTCGGACAGAGGATTGTCAGCAATCGCTCACAGCCTATAAACCGCCCGCTCGAAAGTCTAAGCCCCTGCAAAAGAACACAACAATAAAATCAGCAGGCACAGTACCGTTTAACGGATACTGTGCCTGCTGTTGGTTTTTTACTATATTCCGAAAGAAAACCACACAGCCGGGTGGCACGATTACTGCTTGACTTCTTCCATCTGATAGATTTCGAAAATGTCGCCTTCTTTGATATCGCTGAAACGGTCAAGTGTAATACCGCACTCAAAGCCTGCCGCAACCTCTTTGACAGAATCCTTAAAACGCTGCAGAGAGGCGATGGTATCATCGGCAATGACAATGCCGTCACGCACGACACGAACCTGAGCGCCTCTGATAACCTTGCCGCTGAGTACATAGGAGCCCGATACAAGACCTACGTTGGTAATCTTGTATGTCTGACGGACTTCTACTTTGCCAAGGATTACTTCCTTGAACTTCGGCGCCAACATACCCTTCATCGCAGCTTCAATCTCTTCTATGCAGTCATAGATGATTCTGTAAAGACGAAGATCGACACCGTCACGCTTTGCATTCTCTTCTGCTACGGCATCCGGACGGACGTTAAAGCCAACAATAATAGCATTGGATGCAGACGCCAGCATAACGTCGGATTCACGGATAGCGCCAACGCCGCTGTGAATGACATTAACTCTGATTTCATCATTCGTCAGCTTTTCCAAAGACTGTCTGACAGCCTCCACAGAGCCCTGCACGTCTGCCTTGACAATGATCTTCAGTTCTTTCATGTCATCCAGACGCATCTGATCAAAGAGATTGTCCAGCGTAACCTTTGTGCGGCTGTTAAAGCGTTCTTCCTTCTCGGCAGTTTTTCTCTGCTCCACAAGCTCACGGGCAAGACGCTCGTCAGATACGGCGTTGAAGATATCTCCGCCGGTAGGAACGTCATCCAGTCCGGTAATTTCAACAGGAACAGAAGGACCTGCATTTTTAACACGCTGACCCTTATCGTTCATCATCGCTCTTACACGGCCGACAGTAGTACCTGCTACGATAATGTCGCCCACGTTCAGTGTACCGTTCTGTACCAGAACGGTGGCAATCGGGCCTCTGCCCTTATCAAGTCTTGCTTCAATAACGGTACCCTTAGCCGCTCTTTCGGGATTAGCCTTCAGTTCCTTCATATCGGCAACCAGCAGTACCATCTCCAGAAGATCGTCAATACCCTCTTTGGTGTGTGCAGAAACAGGAATGACCGGTGTGTCGCCGCCCCATTCTTCCGGAACGATTTCATATTCCGTAAGCTGCTGCTTAACCTGCTCCACATTGGCGCCCGGCTTATCAATTTTATTAACGGCAACAATAATAGAAACACCTGCTGCCTTAGCATGGTTAATCGCTTCAATCGTCTGCGGCATGATACCGTCATCGGCAGCCACTACCAGAATCGCAATATCCGTCACCTGAGCGCCTCTGGCTCTCATGGTTGTAAATGCCTCGTGTCCGGGAGTATCAAGGAAAGTGATTTCCCTGTTGTCGATCGTCACACGATATGCGCCGATGTGCTGTGTAATACCGCCTGCCTCAGTAGCGGTAACGTGTGCATGACGAATGCAGTCCAGCAGAGAAGTTTTGCCGTGGTCAACGTGACCCATCACAACGACTACGGGCGCACGGGTAACCAGATTTTCATCTGCATCATCACTGTCGTCAATAATCTTTTCTTCAATGGTTTCAATGGTTTCTTTCTCAACTTTCGCATGAAACTCCATAGCAACCAGAGAAGCGGTATCAAAGTCTATCACATTATTAACGCTTGCCATTACGCCCAGTGCCATCAGCTTCGTAATAACCTCTGCAGCTCTTGCCTTCAGGCGCAGCGCCAGCTCACCGACAGTAATTTCATCGGGAATCTGAACGGTAATCGGCTTTGCCTTTCTGTCCTTTTCAATGCGGCGCATTCTTTCCTGCTCGGTTTCTTTTCTGGAATTGCGGGGTTTACCCTTCTGCTGAGAGCGCTGTGTAATCTTCTGTCTGGAAACCGTATTGACATTGTGCATTTTTTCGCTTGCCAGACGATCATATTTTTCGTTGTACCTTTCAATATCCACGTTGGAAGAACGGGTATTGATCACACGGCTTCTGCTGCCGAAGCCTTCCTGTGAGCCGCCGCTTGTCTGAGGCTGCTGCTTAGCGCCTGCTTTAGTCGCTGCAGCGCCGGTCGTATTGGCCGGCTTTTTGCCCTGCTGCGGTCTGCGGTCTCCCTCCTGCTTTGCGGGCTTTGTTTTGTCAGACTTTTTATCAGGCTGTTTTGCGCCGTCTTTTCCGGACTGTTTTACCTGCTTCTGAACAGGCTCTGTTTTTTCTGCAGGAGCAGCCGTTTCGGCTGCTGCCTGCTCCGGCTCATTTTTCGCATCGGCAGAAGCGTAATATGCGTCAAAGCTTTCCACGCTGTTTTGCTGTGTATAATGGTCAAACACCATATTCAGTTCTTCTTCTGTCAGGGCAGTTGCCGGCTTTTTGACAACCCCAAGACGATTCTTCAGTACATCTGCTACATCTTTATTGGCAACGCCCAGATCCTTGGCAACCTCACTAAGCTTATATTTTATCATATACATTCCTCCTGACTGTTCTCTTTACAAAGGCCTTTTATTGATTTGGCAAAGCCGCTGTCATTGATGGCAATAATTCCCGTCTGTTTTCTGCCGACGGCTTTTCCGAGAATATCCATTCCGAAACCGGAACGAACTATTTCCGTATTCGTCTGCTCCGCCACGCCGCTGATATTCCGCAGTGTTCTGTCGGACAGATCCGACGCCAGCACCACCAGCCTGCATTCTCCGTTTTGCATCGCTGACTGCGCCGCATCATATCCCATGGCTGTTTTTCCTGCTCTTCTCGCTATTCCCAACATTGACAACAGCTTTTCCCCCATATTTCACTGTTCCTCCCGCTCTGTTTTGCAAAGACCGTGACAGACACGCAGAGAAGTGACTGCTGTACAGTTCATGACCGATTCTGCGTACCTGTTTTCAGTCTTTTATCTGACAACTGTTCAGGGCTGTCCGTTCAGTTCCTGCTCCAGCCGTTCATATACTTCATCGGGTATTCTGCAGCTAAACGCCCTTTCCAGCCGTCTGGCTTTTCTGGCAGCCGCAAGACACGCCGCATCTTTACAGATATAAGCGCCTCTTCCGGGCTTTTTACCCGTCAGGTCGACGCTGATTTCTCCTTTTTGCAGCACCTCGCCGTTTTCATCTGTCTGATCAGGTGCCTTTACCACACGGACGAGCTGCTTTTTTTCTTTCATCTCATTGCAGCCTGTACATTTTCTCAGCGGGACCTTCTTCTGCTTCATCTTCAAAGCACCTCATTTCCAAGGCTTATTCCTCTGCTTCTGTTTCTGCTGTTTCAAGTTCTTCGGTTGCAGTCTCCGTTACTGTCTCAGCCTCAGCAACTTCTGCCCCGGCAGCTTCTTCCGTTGTTTCCGGCTTATCCGCTTCTTCTTCCTCTTCTCCGTAGAATCCGCTCTCCGGACGAATGTCAATCTTCCAGCCTGTCAGCTTCGCTGCCAGACGAACGTTCTGACCCTTGTTGCCGATCGCAAGCGACAACTGACTGTCCGGTACGGTAGCCTTACATACTCTCTCCTGATCGGGGTCGATATCAACCTTGACGACTTCGGCAGGCGAAAGCGCTGCAGAAATAAACTTAACAGGATCTTCACTGTATTCGACGATATCAATTTTCTCTCCGCCAAGCACGTCGACAATTGCGCTGACACGCTGTCCTCTCTGACCAATGCAGGCGCCTACTGCATCGACGTTTTCATCCTTACTGTATACGGCGATCTTTGTACGGGAGCCTGCTTCTCTGGTGATGGACTTGATTTCTACCGTTCCGTCAAAAATTTCGGGAACCTCGGACTCGAACAGTCTTCTGACAAGATCGGGGTGTGTTCTGGAGATCAGCGCTCTGGGCTCCTTGCCGCCTGTTTTGATATCCACGATATATACCTTGATCTGGCTTCCCTCCGTCAGCACCTCACCGTTAATCTGTTCATTCTTCGGAAGAATGGCAATAGACTTGCCCAAACGCAGCATAGCGCTTCCTGTTTTAGCGTCCACCTGTTCTACGGTAGCTGTCACAATCTCCTTCAGCTTGCTCTGATACTCAGCCAGTGCCTGACCCTTTTCACCGTCACGGATACCCTGTCGGATAATGCTGCGGGCAGTCTGAACGGCAATTCGTCCAAAGTCCTTGGGATCGAGCTTGATACCCACCTTATCCCCCGGCATTGTTCCGGGAGCAATCTTGTTAGCTTCTTCCAAAGATATTTCCTTATCAGGATCCAGCACGTCGTCTGTTACGGTCTTGTTCAGAAAAACATCAAAAACGCCCTCATTGGGGTCCATCTTGATGGTAACGTCTTCATTACCGTTATAAGTGCTCTTACAGGCCGTAACGATAGCCTTCTGAATCTGCGTCAGCATAAAGTCCACCGGAATGCCTCTTTCCTTTTCCATCAGCGCCAGTGCTTCATACAGTTCTGTATTTCTGTTATCCTGGGGCTGTTCCACTTTTTTCTTTCTCATGGTTTTACCTCCGTATTCATTGTCATCAATCTTTTTTCTGTTTCAGAAAATCCTTCTGCAGCATTCTGCAAAAGGTCTTACAGTTCAAAGTCATCTAACTTAATATATACCGTATCCTTTTTGTTTATCACTCTTTCAGTGCCTTCAAACACAATGGTTACGGTATCCTTGTCATGGGCGGTCAGTGTTCCCTTCAGGTCACGCTCGCCATTCTCGTCCGGTCGGATCAACCGTATCATAACACCGGCTCCCAAAAAAGCATCAAAATGTTCCGGCCGTATCAGCTCCCGTTCAATTCCGGGGGACGATACTTCTAAAATATAGTTCTGCTCAATGGGGTCCAGCTCATCCAGCGGCTGGTCCACAGCTCTGGTTACCGCTTCGCAATCATCTATGCCGACGCCGCTGTCCCTGTCGATAAAAATCCGCAAATACCACTGTGCGCCCTCTTTCAGAAACCGCACGTCCCACAGCGACAGTCCCAGACCTTCCACAATAGGCTGTACCAGCTCTGTTACCGCTTCCACAGTACCTTTTTTGTTTTTCTTTTTTTCTGCCATAGCTACTCCTGATTTCTGTTTTATTCTGTCAATGCCCGCACGGTATCAAAGGGAACCACCCTGCGCCATATACCGCCGGCATTGCCGCAAAGCATACTTTGCCTTATTAACGATAAAAGAGCGGGTCGCCCCACTCTTTTGTCAAATAGCATATTCTGTCTTACATCATCTTAGCATAGTTTTTCGCTTTTTGCAAGTTATTTTAAAAAATAATTCCCCTGTTTTCCCCGTCACAGAGCCTGAACGGTTCCGTATTCTCACATTTCAGCAAGAAAAAGTTCTGCCAGCGCCTGTGCAAGCTGTCTGTGCGCCGCAGGGTCAAAGTGTACGCCGTCAGCCGGACTGACAGCGGCGACTTCTGCCGCATCAAGAAACCTGCACCGATACCTTTCGGCAAGCTCACGGTACAAAGGAGCAAGCTGTCCGGACTTGACAAGACTTTCAGCATCAAAGCTGCCGTCCTCTGTTGCCGGTTCCGTCATGGGAACAGGTGAAATCAGGACAATCCGCATTCCGGAATCGTACGCTCTCAACTGCTGCAGCAGTTTTTCCATTCCGCAGGCAATCGCTTTTGCGTCGGCAAAAAAACGCACCTTGCAGTCGTTTGTGCCAAGCATCACCATCACGCAGTCCGTATGCGGATACTGCTTTAACAGACCGGGCAGCACTTTACTGCCGTTTCTTCCGGGATCAACCGGATCGTCAAACACCGTTGTTCTGCCGTTCTGACCGGCTTCAATCACAAAGCAGTCCTGATCAGCCAGCATTTCGGACAGCACGCCCGTCCACCGTATTGTTTCATCATAGCGACCGCCGACAGCCGGTATATAACCGTAGGTATTGGAATCCCCAAAGCAAAGAATTGTTTTCATAGCGGAACCCCCTTCTGACTGCATCAGATACAGTAATTGTCCGCTCTGCCCGTACTGAAGCTGTCAATCATGCTTTGCAGGGTGATTTTTTCAAGATAATTGTTTATGACATCCAAAAGTCCCTTCCATACCGGCAGCGTAATGCATTCAGCCGCCCGGGGGCAGTCGTTCTGCTCGCCTTCCAGACACGCCACAGGCGCCAGCTCACCTTCTGTCAGACGCAGAATTTCCGCCACTGTATATTGATCAGCGGGCTTTGAAAGCATATAGCCCCCCTGATAGCCACGGTTTGCCTTCAGCAAGCCCGAACGGGTCAGCAGCGGAACAATCTGCTCCAGATATTTTTTGGAAATCTGCTGCCGCTGTGCGATATCCTTCAAAGAAATGTAGCCTTCATCAGCGTGCATTGCCAGATCCAGCAGCATTCGCAGGGAATATCTGCCTTTTGTCGATATTTTCATATCATCACTTCCTGTTTTCAGATCCTATAATATACTATTATAACATAGGAATTGTATGTTTTCAATCAGTAAAATGACAGATTCCGTATTTTTCTTCCGGAGAAGACTTTTTTACAAGCCTGCCAAAAAACGAAAAGGGACTGCCGGAGCAGTCCGAATAGATGCGGTTATCAAGTCAGATCGGGATTTATGCTGATAATTCTCTGATTTTTGTTTTGACTTTCTCCATATCACTGCAAGTCAGAAGCGGAATAAGCGAATCTATCTCTTCAATGCTTTTATCCCACCATTTGAATTTAAGCAGTAAACTGATCATTTCATCATCAAAACGCTTGCGAAGCACAACTGCAGGATTTCCGGCAACGATTGTATATGGCTCAATGTTTTTTCCCACAACACTGTTTGCACCAATAATAACTCCGTCACCGATATGAACGCCGGGCAGAATTGTTGCATTCTGACCTATCCATACATCGTTTCCGATAACCGTATCACCTTTTATCGGCATATCCGCAATAGCCGGCGGTTCCATATCCCAGCCTTCCAGTGTATAAAACGGAAAAGTGGATATGGCATTCATCTGATGGTTAGCTCCGTTCATAACAAATTCAACGCCCGATGCTATCTGACAAAACTTGCCTATAATCAGTTGATCCCCATTCCAATCATAAAGGTGAGTGACGTGACTTTCAAAATCCGAATCAGCGATATAAGAGAAATCGCCGACAATAATGTTTGGATTTTTGATTGTCGGTTTGATATAAATCTCTTTATCATAACCCTTGATTGGGTGAATGACATTCGGATCCGGCGCTTTTCCGTATTTCATCTGATTCCCCCCTAAAGTCCGGTTCGCCCTGCTAAAAGCACTCTGAGTATACCACAACCGCCCTGAAATATCAACATCACGCAGCGTTATGAGAATCAACTCTATAGCGCTGCAATAAAATGAAAATGATTTTCAAATGTATTGACAAAGGCATGGCAAGATGTTAAAATTAAGAACGGATTTCAAATTGGCGGCAGCACCGGCTGTTGAAGGCAGCAATCCGGCAGTTGCTTGCGGTCAGTCTGTTACAACATGAAAAAAGGAACGGTATTAACAAGCATGAAGAAAAGACTAATCAAAGGACTCATATTCATCATGGTGCTGGCAGGAATCAGCGTGATGTGCATGAGCGGCTGTACCAAAGAAACGAAAAAAACCGGCACAAAGCAGATTGTCACCACCATCTTTCCGATATATGACTGGACAACAGAGATACTGGGAGAGAACCCGGACGGAATTGATGTTAAAATGCTGTTGGACAAAGGCGTTGATCTTCACAGCTATCAGCCCTCTGTAGACGACATCATGCTGATTTCAAACTGCGACGTGTTCATCTATGTAGGCGGCGAGTCAGACGCATGGGTCAGCGATGCGCTGGCACAGGCAACCAATAAAGACATGGTTGTCATCAACCTGATGGAGCTGATGGGCAGCAATGCCAAAGAGGAAGAAACCGTTGAGGGTATGCAGGAACACGACCACGAACATGAAGAAGACCATGACGAGGATCATGACGAACACCATGACGAAGACCACGACAAAGACCATGACGAAGACCATGACGAAGACCATGACGAGGAAAAAGAATATGACGAGCATGTGTGGCTGTCGCTGAAAAACGCCATGTTATTCTGCCGTAACATCTGCGACAAGATTTGTTCGCTGGACAGCGCAAACGCCGACCTTTACCGCAGCAACACAGACGCATACTGTCGTCAGTTGGAAGCGCTCAACGGTGAATATCAGAAGGCAGCGGACGCCTCTGTCTCAAAAACGCTGTTATTTGCAGACAGATTTCCCTTCCGGTATCTGACAGACGACTACGGACTGCGGTACTATGCAGCATTTTCAGGCTGTTCTTCAGAAACGGAAGCCAGCTTTGATACCATCATCTTTCTGTCAGACAAGCTCGACGAGCTGAAGCTGAACGTGATTCTGCAAACCGAAAGTGCAGACGGTTCTGTCGCCGAAACGGTGAAAAGCAACACCCGGAACAAAAACCAGAAGATTCTCACCCTTGACTCTTTGCAGTCTGTCACATCTGAGAATATCAAAAACGGCGCAACCTATCTGTCAGTCATGAAAGATAATCTGAAGGTACTGCAGCAGGCATTTAACTCGGAGCAAAGCCCGATGTAAGCTCGCTTAACATCGGCTGCATTGATCCAACCTCACCGCAGGAGCTTTAGCTCCTCGG
>JBGUWM010000318.1:0-1887 GCA_045221175.1 Acutalibacteraceae bacterium
GTATATTCATTGTAATACCATATCGTAAGAGCTACCAAATACAGGAAGTCCTGATCATATACTTCGTCTTGTAAACTGTAAGCCTCACTTAAGAATGTCAGATACTATAATTCTTAAGTGAAAGACAGCTAAGTGTGTAAGCTTAGCTGTCTTTCTGCATCTTAAACCTCATAAAAATAAAAATTGAATTCTGTTTGTGTCACGCGTGACACAATCACAGCAAAACTTTTAAGTATATATAATTTTTTATTCTTAAATAGTCTCTCCTCAATTCAAATAAAACCCTCGTAGTATCGACAAAAGCGATAAAACATGGTATAATAGAAGTGCAAGGAAAAAGCCAGAAAACGAAAAAAAGCTTGCACTTTGGAGGATGCCATGTATAAGTTCAAGAGAGAAAAGCAGATTTCATTTACCGATTTCAATCAGCCTCTGGGACTGCAAATGAACCCGGATAACCGCTGGGTGAAGAAAGCTGCAATGATTCCGTGGGAAACGATCGAGGCTGAGTATGCGAAGCTGTTCCCGAGCCATACCGGTATGCCTGCAAAGCCCCTGCGCATGGCACTCGGTTCGCTGCTGATTCAGAAGCAATATCACTATCCTGATGAGGAACTGGTCGAACAGATCAGAGAAAACCCGTACTATCAGTATTTCATCGGTCTGCCCGGATATGAAGACAAGATTCCGTTTGTACCGTCTCTGCTTGTTGAATTTCGCAAGCGTCTGTCTGAAGAGGTGCTGAACGAGATCAATGAAATGATCATCGAATACAATACACTGAAAGACGATCAGGTCGATCAGGATGACGATGATGATCACGGTAACGGCGGCGGAGAGCAGGAGACGAATGAGCAGCAGGATGTCCGGAATCACACGGAAACCGCCGGGATTTCCGGTACATTGATCATTGATGCAACTTGTGCTCCGCAAAACATCAAGTATCCGCAGGATATTGAACTGCTGAATGAAGCACGTGAAAAGCTGGAAGATATGATCTGCCGGGTCAGTGATGAATACAATTTCTACAGACCGAGAATGTACCGTGAGAAGGCACGAAAGGATTATCTTGCTCTCGCAAAATGCAGAAAACGCGGTGCAAAAAAGATCAGAAAAGCAATCAAAAAGCAGCTGCAATACATCCGCCGCGATCTTGGATATATCTCGAATCTGCTGAAAAACAATGGTGTTGTGCTTTCAGAATCTGACGCATATTTACTCGATATTCTGGAGACAGTCTATTCGCAGCAGCAACATATGTTTGTCAGCAATACACATCGCATTGAAAATAGAATAGTCAGCATCAGCCAGCCATATATCCGACCGATCGTCAGAGGAAAAGCAAAATCTCCGGTTGAGTTCGGTGCCAAGCTGGATCTGTCTGTGGATGAGACCGGAATGTGCAGAATTGAAAAGCTATCCTTCGATGCCTACAACGAGAGTGCCGTTTTGAAAACTGCGCTCGAGAATTATAAGAAGCGCACAGGACATTATCCGGAGCGTGTACTCGCAGATCAGATCTATCGCAATCGGGATAATATTGCATTTTGCAGCAGTCTCGGCATCCGGCTTTCCGGAAAGAAACTCGGAAGGCCGAAGAAGGATGCAGACAGCAAGGCTGAGAAGAAAATCGCCTATCAGGATAATACCGACCGAATTGAAGTGGAGCGGAAGTTTAGTCTCGCAAAACGCAAATTCGGTCTGGGTCTGCTACTTACAAAAAGAGAAGATACAACAAAAGCATCGATCGTTCTCAGCATCATTGCAATGAACATCGACCGTCTTGCGGCGATGCTTTTGCGCCTTATTCAGTTTTTGCTGAATTTCGAGCTGTCATATGGCCTGTTAGGGTGTTCATGAAATTATGGTCTTATTGAGGAGAGACTA
>JBGUWM010000319.1:0-1503 GCA_045221175.1 Acutalibacteraceae bacterium
AGGAGCTAAAGCTCCTGCGGTGAGGTTGGATCAATGCAGCCGATGTTAAGCGAGCTTACATCGGGCTTTGCTCCGAGTTAAAAAAAGAAACTAAAAGGTGAAGATGGATTTAAAACATTTTCAATAAGGATCAAAGAAGAGACTGTATTAAGGTTAGATGAGCTTTCAGAAGAAACGAATCGTTCAAGAAATGAAATTATCAATATTCTTTTAGATTATGCAATCGACCACTGTTCTGTTAAATAGACTATTTTGACTTTTCCGGTATATTCTGTTTCAAAACACAAATACTAATAACGAAAATTTGTATCAAAGGAGAATATACCATGAAAGCTACAGGTATTGTCAGAAGAATAGACGATCTCGGCAGAGTCGTTATCCCGAAGGAGATTCGCCGGACACTGAGAATCAGAGAGGGCGACCCGCTGGAGATTTTTACCGATTCCAACGGCGAAGTGATCTTCAAAAAATACTCGCCGATCGGAGAACTGTCCGGCTTTGCGGAACAGTATGCGGAAGTGCTTGCCAAAGCCATCAAAAAGCCGGTGCTGATCAGCGACAGTGACCATATTGTTGCCGCAGCGGGTATTTCGAAAAAAGAAATGCTGGAAAGACGCATTTCCCCGATGCTGGAGGAGTATATGGAGGGCAGAAAACCCTTTCATGCTTCGCAGGAGGGATACGGCGTGTTTCAGCCGGTTGAAGGTCTTGCCAGAAGTGCGGCGCTGATGTATCCCATCATTTCTTCCGGAGACGTGACAGGAGCGATTATGATGCTGTACGCAGAGGACAAAACACCGCCCACCGATACGGAAACCAAACTGTTGCAGACGGCGGCAAGCTTTCTGGGTAAGCAGATGGAGGATTAACCGGAGAATCAACCGGAGAATCAACCGGAGGAGCAACCGGAGGATTAACACTTGGTTTCCGCTGAGAGCATACCGAAACAGAAGGGTGCTGTGCTGTGTTCTGCCGTTTGGCAGGCAGTGTGCTTGTACGGGGAATTTTTAACATCTGCGTTCTATATCTGTTGAAAAGCTGTGATGATCAGCGCATGGTAACGGACGTTTTTTTATGAGTATATCCGGCTGTATATGCTGTAAACGCTGCTGATGCTGCCGATATTGTTGATGTTATAGATGCTGTATATGTAAATATGTGCCGTAAGAAATAATATACAGTAAGAAATAATATACAGTAAGATATACTTCACAGTAAGTTATTATGTGCAGTAAGATATCGCATACCAAAAAGCAGAGCATTTCCATAGGAAGCATTCTGATGGGGAGGCTCTGCTTTTTGAATTTTCGGATAAAAGGGAGTTTTTGCAGAGCATTTTTAACTCGGAGCAAAGCCCGATGTAAGCTCGCTTAACATCGGCTGCATTGATCCAACCTCACCGCAGGAGCTTTAGCGCCTCGGGGTTTCAGTGGGGGATTATAACCCCCACTGAAAGTCCGAATGGCACCCGCCGCCTAAGAGGGTGCGGGTGTCCAGTGGACA
>JBGUWM010000320.1:0-1907 GCA_045221175.1 Acutalibacteraceae bacterium
CTCATACGGTACCTCTTTCCGCGGACAACTGCACAACTCTAATTTAACCGATTGCAAGAGTAAACGCAACCAAAACAACGATTTTCAGCATCGAAATTCGACATTTACTTTTTCATTTTTCTTGATAAAAATGATGATAAGAATGAGGACTGAGTCCGTTTTATGGGACAGCGTATTTGATACGCTTATTATGGCAATTACCTAAATTGTCAAAGTGAACCCCAAGTTTTTTCGAAATTTTTGCTCAGTTAGTTGGGGTTCACCTTGACAAAAGTGCAGGGTATATATTTGGATATTTCCAGATTTTCGGAGCCTTTGAACGCAGTCACCGCTCACAGGCGGCTTGACCTTGACGGGTTGGTGAGAAAAATGCTACACTCGTCATTTTGAAGGCGAAAACGGTTGGATATTTCCGAGTTTCCGTCGCCTTCAAAAACTTTTCAGCATTTTTCTCAGCGTTCAGTCAAGGTTGACGGTCAGCGTGGTAGAATGGTTTAGGTTACTGCCTGCGGAAAGCAGGTAATTATGAGCAGAATCAATTTATCTCAACGAATCATCATTGAAAGCGGAATTTATCAGCGATTGACATTAACTGAAATTGCGAAAAAGATCGGCATGTCAGTTACTGCGGTTTCCAACGAAATCAAACTGAACCGAACTCCCGCCAAAGGATCCAAGCCGCACGGAAACGACTGTCGGTTTGCCAACGAATGTGAGGAAAAGAATCTTTGCTGCAACTTTGACTGCAAACGCAAATGTGTCTGGTGCTTTGACTTTAATTGCAGGGAGCTTTGCGACAAGTACGACAATTCACCCTGTTCCGTCCTTCAAAAGCCGCCGTATGTTTGTAACGTCTGTTCCCGCCGCAGGAAATGTAAATGCGACCGGTTTTACTACATGGCGAACCAAGCGGATGCGATGTCCCAAAAGCGTTATTCAAAGGCGCGGAAGAAAACCCACGCGGACAAGGACGAGCTGAAACGCATCGACTCGATCGTTTCCCCGTTGATTCGCAAAGGACAGCCGATTTCGCATATCTATGCGGAACACGGCGATGAAATCGGCGTTTCTCCGCGTACCTTGTACCGCTACATCGACATGGGCTGTTTGAAGGTCAACAACTTCGATTTGCGCAGGAAGGTGTCTTACAAGCAGAGGAAAAAGAAGCGCGAGGAGTCCGAGGCGTTTCAAAACCAGAAGTTCAGACAGACGCGAACCTACCTTGATTTTGTGAAATATATGGAGAAGCACCCGAATACGGAAGTGGTAGAAATGGACACGGTTAAAGGGTGTCGGGAGCAGGGCAAGCGGATGCTGACACTGCTGTTTCGCAAGACGAATCTTATGCTGATTATGCTGATGAGAGACGGCAAGGCGGCGACGGTTGTGGAACAGTTCGACTATCTGACAAGCCTTGTCGGGGTGGAAAGCTTCCGCAAAATCTTTCCGGTTATCCTGACTGACAACGGCAGTGAGTTCAAGTACACACAGGAGCTTGAAAGGACGGATCAGGGTGAGCAGAGAACTCGGTTATTTTACTGTGATCCGCAGGCTTCGTGGCAAAAAGCGCAGCTTGAAAAGAACCACGAATACATCCGCTATGTTCTGCGTAAGGGCAAAAGCTTCAACCATTACACACAGGAAGATATGGTGCTGCTGATGAACCATATTAACAGCACCAGACGGGAAAAGCTCGGGTGCAAATCTCCATTTGAAGCGGAAAATCGAAAGGAAGTAAAGCTTCTTCTGAAAATGCTGGGGTTACACGCGATCCCTTCCGATGAGGTCAATCTCAATCCCACCTTATTAACAAAGTAATCTAACGATTTTGCGGGCAGTGACCGGCTATATTGCTTGAAAAGGCAGGTCGGTTTCACTTTGACAAAATCGAGGGGCGGTCTGTCAGC
>JBGUWM010000321.1:0-2811 GCA_045221175.1 Acutalibacteraceae bacterium
GTTTTTCATAGATTTCTAAGTAAAAACCAAGAGAATGCCTGTTAATTAATTTTAAAGAGCATTATTTTTTTGTTTTTTGAGGATAAATCCACAGTTTAGGCAGTAACGGAAGATCTCGTTTTCGTTACTTTCGGTTCGCGGTTCATCTATCACCTTTACTGGCTCTTTACTAGATTTCTACCTGGAGCAACCGCATATACTCACCTCCAGACTCTCGGGGCAGATCGGCACACGTCTGCCATAGTTCACTGGCGGCAGTATTTAAAAGCGTTATATCGTAGTAAACTGTCTGTATGAGTGTTTCTGCTTGACAACAGCAAACATTCTCAAGACGAGCTTAAACTTTACAGCGTTCATAGCTTTACGGATGGTGTCCGCATCTTCCTTACCATTGCATTTCCTTTCGTAAAACTGTTTGAGTTCGACATCGTGTACGACAGCAATCTTGGCTGCCTGTGATATGTCAGCTTTCGCTGTCAGATCGCAGTGCTTGCGTGGCTTTGGCTTCCACCTCACAGTAGTGCCTGATGTCTTCGTGTGAGGAGCAACGCCAAGGTACGAAGCATAGTCTCTTGCGGTCTTAAATGCGGTAAAGTTCTGAGTAATAACAATGGCGTTAACGGCATTGACGAAGGCGATACCTGTAATGGAGGTAAGATAGAGATAGTTCTCCATGAGCGACTCGTCATTCCGGATGATCTCTCGTATTTTCTCTTCGATGGAGTCAATTTGCTTGTCAAGCATTGTAATCATCTTGTCCAGACGTTTCGCCTCTTCTTTGCCTACGACCTGCTTGCGGTTCATGTAGCAGACCCTGTCCTCGACATAGAACTTGCGTTCCCTGTGCAGGTTGCGTAGCTCCTCCATCGTATTGTCTGGCACACGGCCCATCTTGATGGTGTCTTTGAAACGAAAAAGGTAGTCAGCAATCTTAGCAGCATCTAGACGGTCGTTTTTCTCACGAGGCTGGATGGGATAGTGCCTGATGACTGCAGGCTCCAGCATCGTGTACTTGTAGCCTTTCTTGTCAAGGAAGTGCTGCAGACCATCTGAATAGAAGCCTGTGTGCTCCATCCCATACGTGCATGTGAAAGCATCCACATCGTGCACTTTGAGCCATCTGAGCAGCTCACGGTAGCCCTGCTTGTCGTTGTTCACCTGGGTATGAATAAACCCCTTCAAGTCACTGTTTTCAACGAAAATGGCCACGTCGAGCCACTTTTTTGAGACATCAATGCCTACAAACCATTCTTTTTTCATAACTTTGCAGCGCGTTTAAGCGAGGTACAAGCCGAAGATGACTGGTTTTAAGGCAGCATCCTTTAAAAGGACTCCCTCACGTGGAGCGACCTATATTTCTAAATTGCCGTGCCAGCGTCTGAAGGAAGGGAAGACCAAATCGCAGAAAGAGCTTTATCTAAGCCAATAATGGTTCACTGTCCCCTCCCGGCTTTACCTTTTATCGCACAATCGGGTGCAAAGGTACAGCAAATCATTGAAAAGACAGAAAAGAGGCAGTACTAAAGCAGAGAATGGTTCTATTCCACGCCAGAGATTGGTTCACCGCCTCTTGTCCTATCCCTTGTATCCCTTTGTGTTTACGTAGGGAGTTCCACGCTTTACAACAGCAAACATTCTCAGTACGATTTTGAATTTAATGGCATTAAGAATCGTGCCTGCATGTTTCCCCTCAGCTTTCTTGCGCAGAAAGTATTCTTTGAGTTCTGGATCGTGAGACATGGCGGACAGAACGCTTATAGACAAATCAGCCTTGGCCTGTCTAAATCCCTGTTTGGAAACCCTTGTTGCCCCTCTGACACTTGTCCCAGACTCATGGGGGAATGGGGCTATGGCAATATAGCTGGCATACTTCCTTGGGTTGGTAAAGGCGGTAAAGTTTTCTGTCAATACGATAGCGGTAACGGCAACGACAATGCCGACGCCCACTATACCAATCAACAGTTCATAGTTCCTCTTGATTGCCGGGTCAGTATCTATGATGTCTTTCATCTCCGCATCCGTCTGTCTGATGTTCTTTTTGAGGCTTGCTACTTCATTCTTTTTGCGTGTGCGGGAATTGACGGAATCATATAAGGATATGTCACTCAGCTGTTGTCTGTATAGTACTGATTGTTTCACATACTGTCTTCGTTCTGCAAGGAGTCGCTTCAGCTTGAAATAGGCAGCAGACGGAAGCTTTGAGGGTGTCATGCTCTCATGAAAAAGAGAACAGTATATGGCGATACGGAAAGCATCGGCCTTATCATTCTTTGTCTGCCTGATACCCTTAATGCTTTGTGGAGGTGCAAAGTGGTGCATCAACTTCGGATCCACAACATAGTAGACGATGTTCTCTTTTTCAAGCCAGGAACGGAAATCATGAGTATAAAGTCCTGTGGATTCCATACAGATACGCAGACGTTTCTTTCCTGCATTCTTCAAACGGAGCCACTTCTTCAATTCCTTGTAACCAGATTCGTTGTTACTTACCTTGACATGTCCTTCTTTCCAGTCAACCTCCCCACAAAACAGCGCTACGTCAAGCGTACTCTTCGACACGTCAACACCTACACATTCAAACTCTTCTTTTCTCATATCTTTTAGTCTTGCTTTTACAAAAGATGGAAACTAAAGAGGACTCCTAATTACGACCAAATCGCATGATACGACTCAGAGATTGAACTAGTTCTATTTCATCTAATGCAGGTATAAAACTATGAATAGGTCATTCCTAATTAAATTTCTATCTCACGAGCATTAAGATAAATTAAGAAATCTAGTCCTCTAGGTTTCCGACTGCAAAACTAAAGG
>JBGUWM010000322.1:0-2478 GCA_045221175.1 Acutalibacteraceae bacterium
GGCGTCGTGGCCCTCGGTGAAGACGATCTTCCGGGGATTGGCGCGGAGCTTGGCTTCCAGAATATCGAACATAACAGTTTTCCTCCAAGAGTTTTTGTATTTTTCCGACCGCCGGACGGGCGGCCGCATTTGCTCCATTATTATATACGCTTCGGTGAGGCTTGTCAATGAATTCCTGAAAAAGAGTTTCGGAAAGCGCGGCTGCAATCGGCGGCGCGTGCAGGCAGAGGCGAACGCTTTCTTTTATAGCCGGGGCTTACGCACGTAATATTGCTTGAGTTTCCGCAGATGAACATAGAAACGGCAAAGATTTCAACCGCAGAGAGGCGTTTTGGAATGCAAGCAGGCATACATGGGAGAAGAAAGTCGCCACAGACGAAAAAGCGTACATAATACCAGACCTGCGCAGAGCAAGAGCAGGCCGCAAGCCAATATGAAAGCATAGAATCAGGAGATGCGTCTGAGCCGAAGCTGATTTCGGTCCGGGCGAATCGTCTTAAACCAGTCCCTGACGCCAGTCTTTGCGTGAGACAGGATCGAGCGGATTCCTAACAGTATTCTGTAGTGAAAGAAATGAACCTTTCGCTTAATCGGGTTGGCCGCATCCAGAATTACTGCCAGAAGGCCGTGCTTCTGCTGACGCTGCATTTCTGTCAAGAACGTCATTGCCGTTGAAATGAAGAAATTCAAAGCGTTGATCGCGGCAAGCGAGCGAACGCGGAAATTTTCAAAATCGAATACCTGCTTCTTCGCCCGGAAGTATTCCTCGATTCTCCAGCGCGAAAAGTACGTTCTTGCAACGTCCATCACGTCGTCCTTGGAACAGATTGGCTTGTTGGTAACAAGCATCATGGGGTTCTCTGTGATTCCGTAGACAAGCACAAGAAAAACCTCTCTTTTTGCCGCGGTCAATCGTACTTTGACATGAGAAAGATACGCGTCATGCTCTTCGCCGCGATAACGCAGCCGCATTTTAACTTTGCCTTTTCGTCTGGCGCACAGCTCTGCCGCAGAGAACCACCTGTTTTGGTAGTATAGTTTTCTGTTTTTACGAATTCGAATTACAAAATCCTGATCCTCATTGAGCAGCTTCAGGAAGATCTTATTGTCATCATAACCTCTGTCCATGGAGAAGGTGCAACGCTTAAACATGGCAATCGCCCGGTCGATTGCGGAAAAGGTTACTGTGTTGATGGAAGTAAAGTCTTTTTCTCTGGAGGAATGGATTTCTGAGAATATGCTGAGCGGCTGATATGAGGCGGTCATAGCGCAGGCTTCTGTTACGTGATAACCCTTTTCGTATACGTTCTTTTTCTCGGTACTCGCTGACCCGTCTCGCACGATCCCCAATGCCTCAAAGCGCTGGCCCTCCGGTTTGACAACGTCACTGTCGTCAAGATACACCGTTGGCTGCTCCGGAACTCTGCTCTGAATTAATCTCAGATAGTCCAACAGCGCTTTTTCCTGCACACCCTTTGCTAAATGGCGGGAAAGTCGATCTACAACATTGATTTTCCTGCTGTCCTCATGCAGCACGTGCGCGATCTCGCTGAGCAGACAGCTTCCGGAGCCAAGCATTCCATAAAGCATATCCGCAAAGAACTTCTGTTCCGTCCTAGGCAGGCGAGACGAAATTTTCTTTGAAAAAGTGATAATTTCCCGTTTCATTCTGTAAACATTTGTGGTAGAATAGGTCATGAAGAGTTACCTTCTTTCTTGTTTAGTAGGGTTTTGCTTGGTACCTTAATTCTACCACATTTCAGAAGGTAATTCTTCACTTTTTTGCGCTTTTTCGCCACTTTTTCCCTGCTTTTCCGCCTGTGGATAACTCCTCGTTTTCCTGCCATTCCAAACTGCGGAAACTCAAGTGAAATTAAGTATTGATTTTCAAGGAGATATCCTGTATAATTGTTTTGCGAATCCATGAAAGGAGCGTAAACCAATGATTAACAACTCTATCGTTGGCTAACTGAATAGAGGCGCAGAGCATGACTGAGGGGTATACCCCTCTGGGTTAGTGCGCCGTTTTTGAGGTACTTTCGGATAGTGGGAACCGCAGGATGCAGCCACGACGGGAGCTGCTTCGCTGCGGTATTTTTGCGCCTTTTTTCAGGCGCCGACGCCACACAGGAACGATTACATACCAAATCTTATGTTCAAGGAGAAAAACCAATTATGATAATTAAACTGGAACCGATCAATGATAATAACAGAGATGCCGTTCTGGCCCTTTCCGTGCGGGAGAATCAGCCTTTCGTGGCTAGCAATAAAACCTCTCTGCGACAGGCGGACGAGGCGAACGCGGAGCAGCCCGGCGTGGCCCGGCCCTTTGCCATCTATGCAGATGAGAAGCTGGTGGGCTTCTGCATGTTCGCATTCAATCCGGAAGACGAGGACGAGGACGACCGCTACTGGCTTTGGCGGTTCATGATCGACAAAAACGAACAGGGAAAGGGCTACGGTCAGGCCGCCCTGCAG
>JBGUWM010000323.1:0-14871 GCA_045221175.1 Acutalibacteraceae bacterium
CCGAGGAGCTAAAGCTCCTGCGGTGAGGTTGCCTCGTCGCAGCCGATGTTAAGCGAGCTTACATCGGGCTTTGCTCCGAGTTAAAAAAGGACTGCCATATTGGCAGTCCCGAACGATTGTGACAAAAAACAGATTCTATCGTTTTATGATTGTTCTCACGAACTCATCGCTGACAAGCATCATATCCGGCTCCGCCGGACATCTATGGCTCCACGGCAACACAAGTCAAAAGGAAATTATACCAGACATCTGTGTCCGAGGCTGCGCCTGTCAGCCCGGTGGGTGCTTCTGCTTGCTGCCGGCTTGTTGTCGGCTTGTTACTTGTTTGTCATTTTCATATTTCCGCCATATCATCCGTCACGCTGCCAAAAGCAAAACGAACGGCTGTGCTTCTGCTCTTGTCAGTTTTCACCCTTGTCAGTTTTCCTGCTTTTCTTTGCCTTCACACTGAGAATCATGCAGAAAACAAAGACGGCAACCGGCAGCAATCCTGCAATCACCCATACGGCAATCAGGTTTGTACCATCGGTTTCATTGAGTATACGCACAGGGAAAGATTCTTCCCGGGACGAGCCTTCCTGTGAAGTCTCCGTCTGCGAAGGAAGGGATTCAGAACCTTCCGGCTGCGACTGTTGAGATGTCTGCTCCGGAGAATAGTGGTTTTTCGTCAGGCTGCCAAGCTTGTCAACATCATAGAATGCAGCATAGTCACCGGAAGATGCATCTCCCAGCACAACGTCAGGCTCAGCGCCCAGATCAACATCCGAACCGTTTTTGTCCGAAAACTGTATGCTGCCGGACATTGTATAAGCCATCCGTTCGGGTGTAAAGCTGCAGGCAACGCCGCAGGAACCTCCGCCGCTTCTTTCTCCCAAAACTGCTATCCCCTCCGCTTTTGCCATCACAGGAAGCAGATTGCCGCAGGAAAAAGAATTGCGTGAGGCAAGCACGGCAAAATCAAAATCATAGACCACATCTTTGTCCAGATCGTCAAACTTTCCGTCAAGATTATAGTCGATATAATATTCTTCCTCTTCAACGCCTCCGGTAGTCGTATCCAGATAGCTGAAAGAATTTATATTGGTGTGATGATCCTTGTTGGTGATAATGCCCATCATGTAACACAGCACGGCATTACTGCCGCCGGTGTTGCAGGTAACGTCAATTATAAACTGTTTGATACCGTTTGCTTTGGCGTGGTCAAGCGCCCACTTCAGGTCATCAACAGCGTCATTCATAAAGCTGTCGAACACAAACACGCCCGTATCATTACTGCGAAGATAGAATGCTTTGGCTTCTCCGTCCCACGTTTTGACAGTTTCATATCTGGCGTACTCACCGGAACGCAGACTGCTCAGCGAATTGATCTGCGTCAGTAAGTTCAGCCCGTCCTGTGCCGAATCCATCACCAGTGACGCATCCGGATTGGTCGGGTCCTGCATTTTTGTTATCAGCTCCGAAAAAACCGGCGCTGTCATGTATTTTTGCAAATCTGCCACACAGGCATTGAAAGCTGTATGTCCCCCGTCCCAGAAAAGCTTCGAGAGGCTGCATAATCCAAAAATCATATCGGTTGTATTGTCGGAAAGAAGAAGCTGCTTTGCCCTGCGTGATTCATCACTGTATTCATCCAGCGTCTTGTCAAAGCCTTTTTCTTCAATAGAGGCGGCGATTTTCGCCGATGACGGACGACCGTACAATTCGTCTATCACAAAGCAAAATTCATTGTAAGTATACTGAATCATCTCAGGTGTGCGTTTTGTGCTGCTGTACACAGACGATTTATCAAAATAAGATTCCTGCGTCACCATTTCGTTGGCTGCATGAACAAAATACAAATTGCCGTTACAGTATTCGCCGGCGTTGTTGGTAGTAACAAACAAGTCGGAAACAGTCGGCAGCGGAAAATATGCTTTGCCGTCGACTTCAAGCAAATCTATGCTGTACTTTTCAAATTCAATCAGAAAATCAGCAGCACCGGAGCTTTCTTTCTTGTTCTCTACCGGTTTGCAGTACGGTGCATCAAGCAGCGTATCATCATTTTCCGGTTCCATTCCCGCCAGAAAATGCTGGTCTTCTCCCAGAAAAACCGTATTTTTATCTGTGTTGACAATCATTGCGCCGCCGTTCGGGCTGTTGACAGAATAGATACCGTCTGTATTCTTAGAGCCTGTAAATTCACCGGAAAACACACAGCTCAGATAATCCTCTGCTGTAATATACGGTACATCCGGCAGATCGCCGGTGAAAACACATTCAATTTTTTTTGTCTTATCCAACGCATAAAGATAGGCGGTAAGCTCCTTTTTGGTTATCTCATCTCTTGCCGCAAAAGCCGTCATCGGTGCAGCAGCGGTAAAGAGAACGGTTGCAGACAGAATAGCTGCAAGTATTGACTGTATTTTTTTCATAGTTGTTCTCCTTCGTCTAATGGTATTAACTCACGGGACCGATATTATCATATCAAATTGCATAACAGATTACAATCGGATTTTTCCGATGATCCTTCAAAAAAAGTGCAGTACACATTGACAAACCAACCTGTTCCGGTCTCCCCTCAAAAAAACAGTGCGGCAAAGCACCTGTCACCTCTTATCATGTAACAGCCGGACAATCCGGAAAAAGCATTGCCGGTTTCCTGAAAGCTGACAAAGCTTGTGTACCTGTCCGTCAGGTGTTTCTTCTTTACAGAAGTGTCTGACGGATAATTTCAAGCCCCTGTCATCACAGAAAGCGTCATTCCTGCGTCTTTATGCTGACTGTTTCATGAAAGAATCGTGTGACCGATTCTCTTTGCCGCATTATTCTGGAATTATTTGGTTTTGATAGATTCTTTGACTGCTTTGTTGGCTTTGTACTGCTCTTTCAGCATCTTGACGATCTCAGAAGGCTTCGGCGGATTACCATACATCAGCACGCCGATGCGATAAATGGCGGCTGCCAGCATACCAAGCAGATAGACGGATATCAACTGAACCGCAACCGAAATGATAATCTCATAGACAGCAACGTCGGACAGAACAATTCTTGCAAACATTGCCAGCGGAGCTGTAAACGGAATATACGAGCAGACAACCATCAGCGTACCGTTCACGGAATCCGAATTAATCGCCATGACAACGATCAAAAAGGCTGCTATAAACAGGATCATGACCGGTGAAATCAGCGTATTCAGGTCTTCGCTGCGTGAGGCGAGTGAAGACAGCGCACCCAGCAGAAAACTGTAGATAAAATATCCCAGCACAAAAAACAGCAGCGCATACAAAACGGTTGCCAGCGGGAAATTCAGAAAATCCATAATCTCTGTCGGCAGCGTATCTTTGGATACCGTATTGATGGAAACCAGTGCGGTAGACAAAATCAGTACCAACTGCGTCAGTCCTGCCAGTCCGGAACCGATCACCTTGCCGAACATCAGATGAGACGGTCTGGCGCAGGTGATGAGCATTTCCATTGCACGGGAGTTCTTTTCGGAAACAACGCTTTGCGATACCATCTGACCGTACATGATAATTGCAATATACAGTACCATCATCAGTATGTAGGCAGACAAATAGTTTTTGGACTGGTCGGTACCTGTCGTAACAGTGTTCATTTTGACCTGAGCGTTCAGAATTTTCAGGCTGACGTCTCCCGAAACGCCCTCTTTCTCCAGGCTGACGGTCTGATAGATTTCTTTGACGACCGTCTGGACTTTACGCATCGTATCACTGAACACAGCGTTGTTTTTGGTGATATAAGTACAGGAAAGCGGATCGTTGATCACTACTGCAAAAAGATAGTCGCCGTTGTCCACCTTTTCGCTGACAGCGTTCGTATCGGCAGTTGTCAGCTCAATGTCTGAATCAGGATAGTAGTTTTCAAATTCTTTTTTAACCAGCGGGTTTCCCTGATATGCTTTGTCGCAGACAGCAATCACAGGTTTCTGCCGGTCCTGGTCACCCTGCTGACTGCTTTGTACAGACATGATAATGCCCGGCAGGAATGACAGAAGGAGAATCATTACCATAAATATTGCTGTTGAAATGATAAAGGATTTCGACTTGATACTGCCCAGATATTCAAATCTGAGCACCTGTAATATATGCTTCATATTCCTGCCTCCGTATATTCCACAAAAATATCATTCATTGACGGTTCGCAGACAAGGAAGGAATCTATGTCAAAATGCTGCTCGCTCAGCTTTTGCAGCAGCAGCGCCTTGCTCTCAGGAGATTTCAGCCGTATAGACAGTGTATCGTCACTTTCCTTGTCAGCCGAAAGAATCCCGTCACCCATTTCACGAATAATATAGGGAAGCATTCTGTCGGCATCTTTTCCGGCAATCGCAATTCTGTCACGGGGATAACTGCGCTTGATGTCAGCAATTCTGCCGTTCAGAACGATTTTACCGCTGTTGAGAATCGCTATATTGTCGCAGAATTCTTCAACGTAGTTCATCTGATGACTTGAAAACAGCACCACCGAGCCGCCGGCAATCATTTCTTTGATGACATCCTTCAGCAGCATGGCATTCACCGGATCCAGTCCGGAGAACGGCTCGTCCAGTATGACGATTTCAGGATTGCACATCAGTGTTGCCGCAAGCTGAATCTTTTGCTGATTGCCCTTGCTGAGCGTCTCCAGTTTTTTGGCTTTATATTCGCTCATGCCCATTCTTTCCAGCCATTTGTCACAGGCACTCTTTGCGTCTGTTCCGTTCATGCCCCGCAGCATGGCGAGATAGATCAACTGCTCATCAATTCTCTTCTTCGGGTACAAACCTCTCTCCTCCGGCATATAGCCGATGCGGATTCTTTTTCGGTCAATCGGTTTGCCGTCAATCAGAATCTCTCCCTTGTCCGGATAGAACACGCCCATAATAATACGAATGGTTGTTGTTTTTCCGGCGCCGTTCCTGCCCAGCAGTCCCAGTGCAGAACCACTCTGCGCCGTTACAGAAATATTCTTCAGAACTTCTTTTTCTCCAAAGTGCTTTTCAACGCCTTTGATACAAAGCTCCATTTACAGACCACCTTCCATCAAAAATAATTGTATAGGTCAATGCATATTATACCAATCGGTTACATCCATGTCAATCAAAAACAATCAACCTGCATGGAAATCAATTTTGTCGGGGCAGCTACATGGAAAAAAACCTTTTCTGGCGGAAAAAGGGTTTTCTCCTATCTCGCCTGTCGGCTCGGTCGGTACTTCTGCCTGCAGCAGAGGTGTCCACCGCAGGCAGAAGCACCCCTTTCCTAAAACCGCTGTGTTTATGTGAAACATCTTTTTGAAATACCGTTCAAAAAAGATGAATCAGTATGCTTTCGACTATCAGATTTTGAAAATGGATTTCCGTGATAATCCTGAACAGTCATTTTTCGTTTTTGTGTCAAAACGCAAAAGAACATGGCAGAAATCACTCCCGTAAGGATTGCTCCGTCTTTCAAAAACCATCTTCAGATCTACACTTATAATAGACAAACTGCCCGTCTCATTCAAACAGACTTGATTTCGCTGATGATGCTTTTTCTTTTACTGTCACAACCCTTTGGGTGAGAGTAGTACCAACTCCATTCAGCGCATAAATCGTACCCGTGATTACACGAAAAAAACCCTCTTATGGCGCCTTTTCTATTCTGCCATAAGAGGGATGTTTTTATTGTTCGTTTTTATCGGGTCTGTTCAGTACAGCCGTTTTGGAAAACTATAATAAACGATCGTTTTGCCATGCAGAACAGTCTGCGTTATCTTCTCACCCTGCCCATCAAACGGAGCAAATAAATAAAGAGATTGATAAAATCAAGATAAAGCTGCAATGCCATGTTGACAGACATTTTTTTCAGCATTTCGCCGTCAGAAGCAAGATTGTCATAGCTGACTCTGATCTTCTGTGCGTCGTAAGCAGTAAGACCGATAAAAACAGCGATGCCAAAGAAACTGATGAGCAAAGATGTCAGGCTCATCTGCACGAAAATACCGATCACGGTAAAAATCAGCAGTACAATCAAGCCGATCATGAGAATCGACCCTAGTTTCATCAGGTCACGCTTCGTAACAATGCCGTAGATGGCAAACCCGACAAACAGAACGGCTGCGGCTGCAAAAGCAAAGATTGCGGAGCCGGCTTCGAATACAAGCAAAATCGGTGAAAAGGTAATGCCGCTGACTACGGAATAAACAATAAACATCGACAGGCTGACGCCGTAGGGCATTTTGGCTACAAATATGTTCAGCACAAGCGCAAGAACGATTTCTGCAATTATCCCTCCGTAAAAGACGGGCAAAAAGCCTCTGAATCTGTCAGAGATTTCCCACTCGCCTCCGTCTGTCAGAAACAGCATCACTCCCAGCGCTACCAAGAAAGTAATGGCAAGTCCGGCGCCCATCCAGAGGAACACTCTTTTACTGTAGTCTGCCATACTCATGGCTGGTTCAGCCGTTGGGGCGGCAACTGTTGTGTAACCTGTGCCGGGATAAGCATTTTGCGTTGTAAATTCGTTCTGCACGGAATAGCTGCTCTGAACAGGCGGCTGATACGGATTGTTCACCGGATTAGCGTAGCTGCCGCCGTGATAAGGCGCATAACCGCTGTGGTCAAGCTGATTGCCTGCAGTCTGCTGAGGAACGTCGCCATAGGGATTGCCCTGATACGGATTCGGGTTGTCGTAGCCGTTATGATTCTGATAGGGGCTGCTGTTGCCGGGATCGTTCTGATAAGAAGCGTTGGGATCATAGCCACCCATAAAACCTGACTGCCTGTTGAGATAATTGGGATCAAAGCCGTTAAAGCTGCCGTTATTCATATCATTCATATCATTTATTCCTTTCCATTATAATGTGATGCGTATACATTTATACTATAGCTTTTTTCATAAGAAATGTCAATCGTTGCTCATCGAAAAAACACGACAAAAAACACTTCCTCTCGACATCATGCACAGCTTATGGCAGAATGATGCGGCATTCTGCCATAATTCTTACAATTGCAGCTCTCTGAGACATCACCGCTGTTGATCGTATCGTTCTGTTTGTCATGCATTTTTGGTTATATGTTTTGGCTGTAGGTTTATGATTATCTGCTTTTGATTGCATGGTTTTACTACGATACTTCCGGCACTATGTTTCGGTTCTACGTTTCCGGCGCTGTGTTATTGTAGGTTGTCAATTATATAGTTTTTGTTATTGCATTTTTCATTTGTTGCAGATTGTTTTCGTTTGTTGTCGTATGCATAATCCGAGAAACAGACCAAAAGCAAAAAATCTCACCGGCAACAATCATACAAAAAGATAAAAAACCCGTAAAAAAACACTTGACAAGCGGGGCTGTACTGTATATAGTGTATATATACAGTATACATTCCCAAGAAACGGTAAAAGGAGCGTGATGAATTGCTTTTGTTTGTAGACAATCAAAGCGGTCTGCCGATTTATGACCAGATTTATACACAGATCAAAAACCTCATACTGAAAGGAGAACTGACCGCAAACGATCCCCTGCCTTCGATCAGAAGTCTTGCAAAGGAACTGCGTATCAGCGTCATCACCACAAAAAGGGCGTATGAAGAACTGGAAAAAGAGGGATTTGTGTATACCGTCCCCTCAAAGGGCTGTTTTGTTGCACAGCAGAATATGAAAAAACTGCGGCAGGAAAAGCTGAAACAGCTTAGGGAAAAACTGGCTGAAGCTGCCGCTATGGCAAAAGATTTCGGCTTGACTGTTGAAGAAATGTCGGAAATACTGCAGGAAGAAATGGAGGAGTTATGATGAACGCTATTGAAATCAAAGGTCTTAGCAAACATTTTAAGGATTTTGACATTGAGGATCTGTCTCTGACAGTCCCCAAAGGTTCTGTCGTGGGACTCATCGGAGAAAACGGTGCCGGCAAAAGCACCACCATCAAACTGATATTGAATCTGCTGCACAAAAACAAAGGCAGCATCACCGTACTCGGAAAGGACAATCAAAGCTTAACCGATGACGTGAAGGAAAAAATCGGTGTGGTATTTGATGAATGCTGTTTTCCGCCTGCGCTGAATATCCGCAGACTGCAAACAATTATGAGGACAGCCTATCGGCAGTGGGACGATGACTGCTTCGAAGAATATCTGAGGAAGTTTGATCTGCCCGATACGAAACCCATCAAAAAGTTTTCCCGTGGCATGAAAATGAAGCTGTCTATTGCAGCAGCGCTGTCCCATCACGCCGAACTGCTGATATTAGACGAGGCAACCAGCGGTCTTGATCCGGTCGTAAGAGATGATCTCATTGACATCATCATGGATTTCACACAAAAAGACAATCACTCCGTTCTGATATCCTCCCATATTGTCAGTGATCTTGAAAAAGCCTGCGATTACATTGCCTTTCTGCACAAGGGCAGACTGGTGTTGTTTGAGGAAAAAGACAAGCTCTATGAACAATACAGTGTCATTCACTGCACAGAGCAGCAGCTTTCAGCAATACCGAAAGAAGCCGTCATCGGCAAAAAGTCCGGCTCCTTCGGTGCAGAGGCAATTGTTCGAAAAGAGGCTGTTCCTCAAAAGATACAATGCTACCCCATTGACATTGAAAAACTCTTCATCTTTATGGTAAGGGAGAGTGAATGACATGAAAGCATTGTTTTATAGATCGGCTCTCAGTTTATGCAGGCCGCTTAATCTGTTGATCCTGCTGATGTTTGCCGCAGAAACCGTTGCGGTAACCTGTGTACCGAACATCGCCACAATAGAAAGTCCCTTTGATCTGATGATGTTTGGTGCCATGATGTGTTTGATCTCTTCCATCCTCCCGCAGTCTGTTATTGGTGAAGATGAACAAAGCGGCTGGAACCGGTATTGTCTGACGATGCCCGTTAAAAGAAGTCAGTATATCTCGGAAAAGTTTCTTTTTACCCTGATCTTTATTATCTTTTTTGCCCTGCTGGCATCTTTGGGCGTCATTATACTGTTAGTAAGAACCACAGGCTTTGATATAAAAGAATACTTTCTGGTTCTGTCGGGAATGATGAGCGGCGCTGTGGTGATGATGTCCCTTGAACTGCCGCTGATCTTCCGTTTCGGAACAAAAAAGGGTGTGCTGCTATTCACAGCTTCCTTTCTGGTTGTCATTATCGGTGTATTATCCCTCATCTTCTGGGTCGTCTCTGACGGCACCGGCCAACAGTTCCTGAAATGGCTGCAGGAAACCGATCATCTGATTCTTGCCCTTTGCATTCTGTCAGCCAACGCCGTCATCTATACCGTGTCGTGGCTGTTGTCAATCCGGCTTTATCAAAAAAGAGAGTTGTAATGAGGAGGCGAATCGTATGAAAAGTTTGTTGATACAAAAACTGTATCATATTTGCAGCGGCTTTTATTTTGGTCTGTTTATCTCGCTGATACTGTTTGAAACAGGTATGCTCCTGCTAAGCAGAATGTCCGATGTCTATCAGATAGATTTCTGGTCAGCAGGCTTTGTTCTGTGTATCATGATGGTCATTCTTTGCAATTCGAAAAGTCAGAGTGCATGGGTCAGATACCGTGCCGTCATGCCTTTCTCCCATCATAGAATTGTAGCGGCGGAATACCTTTTCCTGTTGGGCAGTACGTTTGTTTTCACCCTGCTGGTCAGCATCTTTCCTCTCTTGAATATGCTGTTGAACAACAGCTTCGACGCAAAACAGATGGTATTTGGCAGTATATCGGTCTTTTCCCTTTCTCTTCTGCCGTTTCTGTTCAGTACCCCGCCTAAGCTTTTTTTCGGTGATAAAGAATTAAATATTCTTGCTGTCATTGTTGTCATGCTGTTCTGCTGCTTCGTCATACTATTTATTTCTTGCGGAGATGATATCATATTGTCCGTCACGACATTTGTCATGAACCATGATATGCTGATGATGGGCTTATGCGAGGCGGGAATCATGATTGTACTGACGGCTGCTTCATGGCGGTTGTCCGTTTTGATCTTACCCGCAAGAGAATACTGACATCATACATAACCGATGATTCATGAGCGCAATATCAAAACTCAGACCAATTCTGCTCATTAACAGTTGTCACCGATTTGTGCCGCTTTTTGAAAATATCTGACAATCATTCCGAAAACACTTGAAAAACCTTTCAAATCATGTATAATGGAGTAAAAGTATCTTTTCAGCAGGAGGGACATTCATGAAGGATCACAGCAATATCGGTCCGGAGGAAGACGAAATCGACTTTGAAAATCTGTCAAAGGATATGGATATTATCTTTGGCAATATTTTCAGTGCCAGATCAATTGTAGCTACACATTCTGATTCAAATTTTGTTTCCTATAGCGATAATTATGCTCAGCCGCTGTTTTTGGAAAATGTTGAAGATGTGCAGCTGCTTAATCAGGAGATGCGCTATCCTTTTACCGAAACCCCTGCGGATAAAATTCAACATTGAAAATATCTGTCTTCTTGATACAATGCACTTACGGGAACACTGCCGACCAGCGGTGTTCCCTGTTTTGTTGTCTTACAAGCAGAACTGCTCTGCTACTTTTTTGATCTGAGATGCATATTTTCAAGACAATTAAGGTAATTTTCAACAAAATTCCGTTAAAATCTCTTGCTTTTTATGTTTATCTATGCTATACTGTTTAAGTTACTGCAAACAGTGACTGTATACCTCATCTTTGAAAGGAACGAAACATATTATGTATTGGGTAAACGAATCAGTATTCTATCACATCTATCCCTTGGGATTCTGCGGTGCGCCGAAAGTCAATGACGGAAAAACAGAGTACAGACTGGATAAGGTCATTGATTTTATCCCTCATCTGAAGGAGATGCACGTCAATGCCGTATACTTTGGTCCGGTGTTCAAGTCAACCACCCACGGATATGATACGAATGATTATTATCATATAGATAACCGTCTTGGCGACAATGAAAGCTTCGCAAAAATTTGTCACGCCTTGCATGACAACGGCATTAAAGTTGTACTTGACGGTGTTTTCAATCATGTCGGCAGAGGATTCTGGGCTTTTGAAGACGTCAGAAAAAACCTGCAGTCCTCTCTCTACTGCTCTTGGTTCCAGAACCTGAATTTCGGCGGCAGCAGCCCATGGGGAGATCCCTTCTGGTATGAGGGCTGGGAAGGCAATTACGACCTTGTCAAACTGAATCTTCGTCACCCTGACGTGAAAAAGCATATTTTCGACGCCGTTGCCATGTGGATGGACAAGTTTGGAATAGACGGTCTGCGGCTTGATGTAGCCTACTGCATGGATCAGGATTTTCTGCGTGAGTTAAAGCATTTCTGCAAAAACCGTGACAGTCAGTTCTGGCTGATGGGTGAGATCATTCACGGTGACTATGCAAGACTTGCCAACCCAGATCTGCTGGACTCCTGCACAAACTATGAATGCTACAAGGGCATTTATTCCTCCCACAACGATCACAACTATTTTGAAATTGCACATTCCCTGAACCGTCAGTTTGCAAACGGCGGCATCTATCATCACATCTATACCTACAATTTTGTAGACAACCATGACGTCAACCGTCTGGCAAGCACCATCAGGGAACCTGAGAATCTGAAAAACTGTTTCTCTGTGCTGTATTTTATGCCCGGTGTACCTTCCGTTTATTACGGCAGTGAATGGGGCATCAAAGGGCAAAAGAACCGCACGGAACACGACTATCCTCTGCGCCCGTGTGTGAACGTCAGCGATTTCGAAAATAACGATCTGTACCGTCACGTCTGTCGTCTCGGCGCAGTACGCAGAACCTACAAAGCGCTGAAATACGGCAGCTTTGAAAATACTGTGATCCGCAACGAACAGCTTGTGTTCAAGCGTAAATTTGAAGATCAGACGGTGTATATTGCCCTGAACCTGAGCGATAATGATTTTGACATCGGCTTCCGTACAGACGGCGGCAGCAAGCTTTTCGATGTATTTGACGGCAAAACCTCGTATGAAGTTCACGATAATTATGCCAATATTTCCATACCTGCCCGCAGCACCCGTGTGCTGGTGCTAACTAACGGAGAAGCACCGGCTTATCCTGATGACGATAGTCAGACCGCTCCTGTTCCTGAGGGCGAGAATGCGCCTGCCGTGGAAGAAACAACCGTACAAGATGAGCGCAAGCCGCTGCCCGCTGTTGGTACGCCGGGCAAATACCGCCACTTCAAGGGCGGTGAATATGAATTCATCTGTCTTGCAAAGGACAGCGAAACCTCTGAGGAACTGGTTATTTACAAAGCCCTTTACGGTGACGGTACAATTTGGGCAAGACCGTCCGCCATTTTCTATCAGTATGTTGATGTGGACGGCAAGGAAGTTCCACGCTTCGAGAAAATTGACAACTGACCGTAAGACTTCCTTTCCACGATAGTTCCTGTCACACCCCCTGTCATTCCGGCAGGGGGTGTTTTGCTGGTTATTGCGACAGACGAAAGAAATTATGTGCGATGGAAGAAGGCGCAGCCGGATATCATTCGGTGAGTAGCAAGTGTTTTCCGCCTTTGTTCCCACGGAAATCATTTTTCAAAATCTGATAGTCGAAATCATATTGGATTCATCTGTTTTGAACGCTGTTTCAAAAAGATGTTTCACATAAACTCTGCGGTTTTGGAAAGGGGTGCTTCTACCTGCGGTGGACACCTCTGCCGCAGGCAGAAGCACAGACCGAGCCGACAGGCGAGATAGAGAAACCTCTTTTTCCGCCAGAAAAGGGGTTCCCCACGTAGCTGCCCCAATAAAATTGATTTCCCTGCTTTGTTCCGGTTAAGCGTTCCCATTTTCGCCGCTTTGTGTTATAATGATAAACACACCATGAAAACGGAGGTATCATTATGAACCAGCACACAAGATTTAACCTGCCCCTTTGTCTGGCGGTGGAGGATGACGCATTGTACCATTCCGACGAGATCATTCGGCGCTACATTCCGGAAATCATCGGACAGAAAACCATTGTCGTTTCCGAGCAGTTTCTCATCGACCTGTACAAAGAAAAAATCACCGAAATCAGCCGTGACTTTGGTAATGCGGAAATCGTAGCCATCGGCAGCGCCAGCTTTGACGGAGCAGTTGCCATTGCCAAAAAGGTCTGCGTCGAGGATATAAAAGTCATCATCGGCATCGGTGGCGGCAGAGTGCTTGACACTGCCAAATATGCCGCCCATATCACCAAGGCGGTCTATGTCTGTATGCCTACCTCTCTCAGCAACGATTCGCTGGCGTCTCCGTTTTCCGTTCTGGAAACACAGGACAAGGCACGCAAAACCATTCCCTGTAAGATACCGACCGCCATTATCGTTGACACCAACATGATTGCTTCTGCGCCGCTGGGACAGACGCTTTCCGGTATCGGAGACACGATCGCCAAGCATACTGCTTTGTATGACTGGAAGCTGTCGGCTGCCAGAACCTCCTCCAAGGTAGACGACTTTGCCTATGCGCTGGCTCGCATGAGCTACGATTCGGTGTATCACTGTGACGAAAAAGACCTCAAGAGCCGTGTGTTCATCCGTATTCTTTCCCGGGCATTAGTTATGGGCGGTCTTGCCATGGAGATTGCCGATTCTTCCCGACCCTGCAGCGGCAGTGAACACCTGTTCGCTCATGCCATTGAGGAATACTATCCGCAGGTCAGAATCTCCCACGGTCTGGCGGTCGCTATGGGCAGTATTCCTGCCTGTATTTTTCAAGGGCAGTCACCTGACGGAATGATGGCATTTTTCCATACCTACGGTCTGGACTTCAACCCGCAAAGTTACGGTATTACCCCCGATATGTTCGAAGATATGTGGCAGAAAGCCCGCACGGTGCGGCAGGGACGCATCACGATCCTCAACGATATCCAGCATGACCGGACACAACTCGATGAAATCTATCATAGGATGGTGGAAGGATGATGAAAACAGGACTTATCTTTGACATGGACGGCACGCTCTGGGATTCCTCGGAGAACGTAGCCGCCTCGTGGAACGAAAAACTGCGTGAGCTGGGCTATATAGACCGCCCCGCTGTCACGCAGCAGGACATCATGCGTGTCATGGGACTCACCATGGACAAAATCGCCGACATTATCTTTGCGGATTTTCCGCAGGACAAACGGATGAAAATCCTTGACCGCTGCTGTGCCTATGAGAATAAATATCTGCGGCGGCACGGTGCAGTACTATATCCCCGTCTGTCCGAAACGCTGGAAATCCTGCACCGGAAATATCCCTTGTTCATCGTCAGCAACTGCCAGCAGGGCTACATCGAAGCTTTTCTTGACCATTACCCTTGCTGTAACTACTTCACCGACATTGAGTGCTATGGGAACAACCTCAAGGGAAAGAGCGAGAACATTGCTCTCATCGCCCGGCGGAATCATCTTGACAGAGCGTATTATGTGGGCGACATTCAGGGCGATTACGACGCCACCAGACAGGCGGGGTTTGACTTTATCCATGCCGCCTATGGTTTCGGCACCATCAACGCAAAGGTACCGGAGCTGATGCACTTTTATGACCTGCCAAAGCTGCTGGAACAACTATCACTTGATTAAGTCTGGACTGCTAAAAGCAACCGCCCTTTCATCTCAAAGACAGCGGTTGCTCAATAAGCAATAACGGATGCAGCCGTGACAGCTCGGCGCCCTGTCCGCCATAATACAAGTCGAACCCCATGTCAAGTGACAGAAACTTTATGGGAAATAGCAGTGTGTATCGTCGATGATCCGGATTCGTTCAGGTTTTCTCTCCACAGAATCTTCCATAATTAGCTTTCGTGGCCGAACCACGGAGATCTGTTTTCACAAACTGATACCCGAAAGCATACTGATCCATCTGTTGTGAAAGCTGTTTTATAACCAATCACCGATGTCCCCCGGGTCTCGCCTGCCGGGTGCGTGACCGCACCGGACGAATATGTTCCGGTAACGAT
>JBGUWM010000324.1:0-10357 GCA_045221175.1 Acutalibacteraceae bacterium
CAAGAGCGATCCTCTGCTGCTCACCCCCGGAAAGATATGTCCCTTTGCTGCCGATGACAGTGTCGATACCCTCCGGCAGCTTTTCGACGATATCCTTGCACTGTGCCGCCGAAAGCGCTTTTTCGACCTCCTCACAGGTTGCCTCCGGCTTTGCGGCGCGGACATTTTCAAGGATAGATGTTTTGAACAGGCGGTTGTTCTGAAACACAAATGCGATCTTGTCCATAAGGTCTTCAGGTGCGATCTGACGGACATCCACTCCGCCGACCTTCACTGTACCTGAGCTTACGTCCCAGAAGCGAGGTATAAGGCTTGCCGCCGTTGTTTTACCGCCGCCGGAGGGTCCTACAAGAGCGACGGTCTGACCCGGCTCGGCTATAAATGAGATATTTTCAAGAGCAGGCAGCTCAGAGCCCTCATAGGTAAAGGAAACGTCCCTGAACTCAACACGGTTTCCTTTCGGCAGCTGCGGATGCTCCGGCACATCAAGCACGGGTGCGTTCATCACCTGCTCGATACGATTCAGCGCAGTATTGGCAAGCATGGATCCGCTTGCAGCAAACATGATCTTTGCCAGAGCCGTTGAAATGATGGCGGAGAATACCGCATAGAACGCAAAGCTGGTCAAAAAACCGGCAAAACTTCCGCTTTCCAGCGCCCCAGGCGCAAGAAACAGCGCAACAGGTATCAAAAATACAAATGCCGCTTCCGTAAAGGTCAGATTCACCGACTGAGGCATACGGCACACACCGTCTGTGTAGCGCTCGGCCTTGGAACTGTAATCCTCAATGGCCTGTTTGAACGCCTTGAAGGAATAGACCATCTGCTGGAACACCTTGCAACGGGAATGCCCCGCACATATTCTGTTCCTGCCTTGCTCATGGTGTCCTGAGCACTCTGATATTCCATCATCAGCTTTGCGTTTTTGCCGCCCATCATCGTAAACATGGCGACAATAGATATGACAGCCGCCAAAAGACAAGCCGCTCCCATACGCCAGTCAAATACGAACATCAATACGATCATGGCAATAAACATTGCTGCCGTACCTGCAATATCCGCCAAGTTATGTGCAAGAAGAGTTTCTGTTTCGGATGCGGCGCCGTCAAGCCTGTTGCGGAGCAGTCCTGAAGCATTGTTGTCAAAAAAGCCCAACGGAGTCTTCATCAGATGTGCCATACCATGCTTACGAATATTCGAGGCCGTCCGGAAAGCCGCTAAATGCGTACACATCAAAGCGGCAAAATAAAACAGTATTCCTCCGAGAGCAAAGGCAAAAGCGAGCCATCCGTATTGTGCGATATTTTCGGCTTTTGTCCAGTCGGGAGCGACATTGATAAGGTCGCGTACCACCACCAGCCAGATACAGATGTAAGGCATCATACCCATGACCATAGCCACATCCGAAAGCCCCGGCCCGGTAAACAGCAGCCATTTTTTATTGCCTGCATATTTTATCAGCCGTGATAAAGGTGATTTTTTCTTTTTTCACGTTATCTTCTTCCTTTCTGACAAATACCTGAAAAGAGAAAACACAGACTCGCTTTGAATCTGTGCTTCTGTTTGTCGCTTATCCGGCAAGCGCCGCGCCGAGCTTCTCACAAGCCGCAAGGGCATCATCATCCGGCGCTTCATTTGCAATAACGAAATCGGCAGCAACATCCGCATCGAGAGACTTTACTTCCTCATCCCAGTTACGCATCCATTCGCCGTCGCCCCAGCCGTAAGAGCCAAAAAGAACGACTTTTTTGCCGCTCAGTTTTCCCTTGATGCTTTCATACATCGGCAGGAATTCACTGTCCTCAAGCTCCTCTGCGCCCATAGCCGGGCATCCGAGAGCAACTGCGTCAAAGCTGCCGATCTGCTCAGCACCGAAGCTGTCTGCGGTAAAAAGCTCTGCATCTGCTCCCGCATCTTTTGCACCCTTCAGCACGGCATTTGCCATAGCCTCCGTATTGCCTGTTCCGCTCCAATAAACTACTGCTATTTTGCTCATATTGATTACTCCTTCTAAAATTTTATCATAAGCCATAAGAGCCTGTTTAATATCTGTACCGTACGGATTTTTGAAGCGTTATTTTTTCAATAACAAGGAAAAAAGACGCAGGCATACTTTGTATCTGGCAAGTCTTTTTGACGCAGTTAGCGGGAAAATATGCCAAAAAGACGTGCGGTGCTAAGATGTTAACAAGGCACTAAGGCATAATGAACTTAACAAGATACTGCCAGCCGTTCCACGCTGTATCCCTTAGACATAAGCGAACAGCAAAGCTCTGTGCAGCGTTTGTATTTTTCAAAGGTCATCTGCGCTTTTTCTGCGTTACCGTAGACCTTCCATCAGCCGACACATATACAGCCGCTTCCCTTGTGTTTGATAAAGCCGCAGACATCCTCCGGCGGATAGCCTAAAAACAAACCTATCTCATGGGGAAACTCATCATTTTCACGCAGCTTTTTCATCAACTCCGCAAGACAAAGATTGACGCTTTCCTTTCGATAGCCCATCTCACGGAGAATGCTCACAGCCTGTTCGTTGATAAGATCATTCCGAAGTCTTGAGGGTCTGTAAAGATAAACAAGTGTATAGCCGTTCAGGTGTCTGAGCGGGATAGCCCGAAGCCCTTTTTCGCTTAGCCTGCAATTAATTTCCTTAAGGCTTCGATGTTCTTCTTCTGTTGTTTCAAAGCGGCAGGAAAACATATTTCCTGTTTTAAGCCCCATCAATGTGGGCGCACAGTGTCTTACTAACATTTCTTCCGGCACAGCAGATCACTCCTTTCATCCGGTATAACGTTCGAGTATATTTTTCAGCGCCGATTTGGAGCCTGAATGAGAACGCTCCACCGGGATATTCTGCCCCTTTGCGCTGTCTAAAGCACAGCGCAGCATTTTATGAGACATGGTATCCGTAAACAGTACAAGCAGATCGGGATTTCCCATGTTTTGCAGACCCCTGCACATTTTAGGATATACCTTTGCCTTGCATTTATACCTCTTGCAAAGCTCCGCGTATTCTCTTACCATACATTCATTTCCGCCTACAATTACAACGCTCATATTTCCTCCACTCGATTAGATATGTCTAACCGTTTGTTAAAAATTATCGGTCAGATAAATCAGACTTATCTGACCGATAATAGTTTAACACGACTAACTGCTTTTTGTCAAGAGCAAAATTGCGTTTTTACTCCGTTCCCTTGAGTGCCTCGACCATATCTATTTTCCTGTTTTTCCTTGCGACCATAAGCCCCACAAGCAGCGAAACGCCGAAGGTCAGCAGTATTGATACGAGGTAGGTCAGAGGACCGAGCATCAGCTTCATCTCATATTCTCCAGCAAGGGAAACCAGCATCCATTCAAGAACGCCAACACCTGCCGGAAGTCCTATTATAACGCCGATGACAGTAAGCCAGATATTCTGAGAGATAAGAAGCCTGCCTATCTGTCTGCTTCTAAAGCCGAGAACCTTCAATGTTGCAAGCTCACGGGAACACTCGACATAGCTCATAATGCCTAAATTGTAAAGCACTACTATTCCAAGCACTGCCGCAGCGACAACAAGTATGACTACCATTCCGTCCATGATAGCAACAAAGCTGTTGAAGGTACTCATAAGCTGAGCCTTGTCCTGCTTTCCTGCAATCAGATCGGAAGACGGGATATCGCTTATTATTTTGTTTGTGTAAACAGCTGTCGGAGTGTAATCAATACCCAGCTTATCTGCAAGGGTATCGGTCATTGTAACGCTTTCGGTCATAATGGAACGGTTGTACCCGATGACCTTTGCAGTATATGTCTCCTTTGAACCGTAGGGTGAGAATGTGATGTTGCCACCGATTTTTGCTCTGTCGCTCAGGCGCAGACATAGGTAAACGCCCTCATCACTCAGTTCAATGCGGCGGTTGTCATCGTCAATGACATTGAACATTCCCTCAGGATTATGAACGATATCAAGGCTTACAGTGTCGCCGTCAAAGCTTATGCCTGTGAGGCTTTCCCAGTCGCCTTCAAGCTCGGAAGCAAGCGACTTTGCTTTTTCGCTGTCGGCATTATCCACAAGGTTTACCTTTGTAGCGTAATTTGAAATATCCTTGTCCAGCAGATCAAGAAAGCCTGCCATAGTATCACGCATACCAAGACCGCCTACCATAAGCACCATACAGCCCACAATTCCGAACAGGGTCATAAAGGAGCGGCTTTTGTGGCGGCTCAGATCGCGGATGTTCCACTTCGTTCCGAAACGGAGCTTATTCCATAGCCTTGTGCGCTCCCAGATGAGCTTGCGCATTTTCTTCGGCGTATATGGGCGGAGAGCTTCTGCTCTCCTTTTATAGCAAGAATGATCCTATGCCGGTCAGACATAGGATCACTTCACGTTAGTTTTTGTCAGCTTTGTGACTGCCGCAGTTTTTGCAGTCTGAACAGCCGCTGCAGCCCTGACACCCGCTGCACATTCCGCCCTTTTTTCTCTGCTTGATAAGGTAGATAACATCAAGTACAAGAACTGCAGCAACAACAGCTATGATGATGACCGTCATATAATTATTTGCAAGCCATTCAAACATAGTAATTCTCCTTTCATGCAGTTACAGCTTTCAGCTTATGTGCTTTCGGCATAGGTCTGAACAGCATAAAGCAGATAAAGGCAAGAACCAGTGTCGCTGCGATGATTCCAACGACCTGAACACTTCCCGTGAACAGCAGGCCAAACTGATAGATCATCAGCGCTGTTGCATAGGCGAATACGCACTGATAACCGACTGCAAAGAGAGTCCATTTTGCACTGTTCATTTCTCTTTTGATAGCACCGATAGCTGCAAAGCAGGGTGCGCAGAGAAGGTTGAAGGCAAGGAAGGAATACCCTGCAAGGGGAGCAAGTCCCTTGAAATCAAGAACACCGAATACACCAACAACTTCCTCTTTTGCCACAAGTCCCATGATGGTAGCGACCGTTGCAGTTGCCTCGCCGAAGCCCAAAGGTGAGAATATCCAGCAGATAGCTTCGCCGATCTTTGTGATAATGCTTACGCCATCACCAGTGAATTCTTCAAAATATCCGAAAGAACCTTCGTTCCAGCCGAAAGAATTACCAAGCCAGATAAGCACGGACGAGATAAGAATGATAGTGCCTGCCTTTTTGATGAACGACCAGCCGCGCTCCCACATAGAGCGGAGAACGCTGCCGATTGTCGGCCAGTGATAAGCCGGAAGCTCCATTACAAAGGGAGCAGGATCGCCGGCAAACATTTTTGTCTTTTTGAGCATGATGCCCGAAACGATGATAGCCGCAACACCGAGGAAATATGCGCTGGGTGCTACCCACCATGCGCCGCCGAACAGTGCGGCAGTCAGCAGGGCGATTATCGGCATTTTTGCACCGCAGGGAATAAAGGTGGTGGTCATGATCGTCATACGGCGGTCACGCTGGCTTTCGATAGTACGGGACGCCATAATGCCCGGAACACCGCATCCTGAACCCACGAGCATGGGAATAAACGACTTGCCCGAAAGACCGAAGCGTCTGAAAACTCTGTCAAGCACAAAGGCGATTCTCGCCATATAGCCGCAGCCTTCAAGCAGTGCAAGGAACAGGAACAGCAGCAGCATCTGCGGAACAAAGCCAAGCACAGCACCCACGCCGCCGATAATTCCGTTGAATACCAGACCATGCAGCCATGAAGGTGCATTTTCAAAGGCAGGGTCCAAAAGTGCAGGTATGCTCTTGATGAATACGCCGTAAGACGCCTTTTCGGGAAGCCCTTCCGCTTCCTCGCCTGTTGCCTTATCGTAAATATCCGTGAAAGTGTATTCAATATTGTTTTCGGTAAAGTATTCTTCAAGAGAAGAGGAATAAGTTCCGTAGGCTTCGTCAAAGTCTCCGAAGCTGCCGCTCTCAATGGCGTCGCTGATATCCGACGCACCAAGGACATCCGCCTTGACAGCCTTGTCAATATCGGCTTTGAATTCGTCTGTCCAGATATTTTTTGCGGCATATTCATCCATAGCTGCATCGTAGTCTTTCTGACCGATACCGAACAAATACCAGCCCTCGTCACCGAATACGCCGTCATTTGCCCAATCCGTAAGCACCGTACCAAGTGAATCTCCCCAGGGCATCGGAACAGGCATCATTACAAAAGCGTAAACAAGGAACATGACGATTACAAATATCGGCAGTGCAAGTATTCTGTTGGTAACGACCTTGTCTATCTTATCAGATACGGTCAGCGCCTTGCTGTTCTTCTTGTGATAGCACTTTTTCATAAGAGCGCCGATGTATTCATATCTGGAGTTTGTGATTATGCTTTCGGCATCGTCGTCAAGCTCTGTTTCCGCTTTTTTGATATCCTCTTCGATATGCTTCAGCGTTTCTTCACTTATACCCAGCTTTTCTATTATCTTTTCATCTCGCTCAAAAAGCTTGATGGCATACCATCTCTGCTGCTGTTCGGGTCTGTCGTGCAGAACGGCTTCTTCAATATGGGCGATCGCGTGTTCTACAGGTCCCGAAAAGGTATGCTGCGGTACGGGCTTTGCACCCTCGGCAGCCTTCATACATTCCTCTACAGCCTTGTCAATGCCCTCGTTTTTCAGTGCGGATATTTCAACAACAGGACATCCTAAAGCCTTTGAAAGCTCTGCCGTCTTGATCTTATCGCCGCTTTTGCGTACAACATCCATCATATTGACAGCTACAACAACGGGTATGCCAAGTTCTAAGAGCTGTGTAGTAAGATAGAGGTTTCGCTCGATATGTGAGCCGTCAACGATGTTGAGTATGACTTCGGGCTTTTCCTCCGTCAGATAATTCCTTGCCACCACTTCTTCGGGGGTATAAGGCGAAAGAGAATAGATTCCCGGAAGGTCAGTCACCTTGACTTCTGTATTCTTTTTGAGCTTGCCTTCCTTTTTCTCTACCGTAACCCCCGGCCAGTTGCCGACATACTGATGTGTACCTGTCAGCAGGTTGAAAAGTGTTGTCTTGCCGCAGTTAGGGTTTCCGGCAAGCGCTATCCTGATAGCCATTTCAGTTTTCCTCCGTTTCTATTTCCACGATCTCAGCGTCCTCTTTTCTGAGGGTCAGCTCATAGCCTCGGATGTTGATTTCAACAGGGTCTCCGAGAGGAGCTATTTTACGGATATATATTTCCGTTCCCTTCGTGATACCCATGTCCATCATCCTGCGTCTGAGTGCGCCTTCTCCGTGGAGTTTAACTACCTTTACGGTCTGTCCCACCTGTGCCTGTCTGAGTGTTTTCATGTTCTTCCTCCTGTTACTGCTTTTTTACTGCTGCACCTGATAAGCTTATCCGTCATCAGACAGCATGATCTTCTGTGCCATTTCCCGGCTTACAGCTACCCTTGTATCCTTGATATTGACGATGATATTACCGCCAAAGGTGTTTACGATACTGACAGGGCAGCCACAGACAAAGCCAAGGGTTTCAAGATGTTTTCTGACCTCCGGTGAGCCTCCCACCTTCATGATGATCCTTTCCTCGCCGGTTTCTGCCAGATATAGCGGCATCATACTGTTTACCTCCTTTAATCTTAATTAGAGTTATCTAATCAGCGCTCGAAAAAAAATTCCGATCCCAGCATCGGAATTGTCGATTAGATACAACTAATCGATTTCATATATAGTTTAATACATCTAATTTGTTTTGTCAATAGTATAACCTAAAAAAATAATACTGCACTTTCAATTGAATCTGATATAATTATATGATACAACAAAAGAAGGTATTGATAATACCATGGAGGTAATTATGAGACCTGATATTAATTCTGAAAAAACAACCGAGGATTATCTTGAAGCTATGCTTATGATAAAAAAACAACAGGGATATATCAGATCAATAGATGTAGCGCATCGGTTAGGCGTAACAAAGCCAAGCGTAACCTATACCACGAAGCGTTTGAAAGAAAAAGGCTTGATTACCATGAACAGCGACAATTGTATCACCATTACCGAGAGCGGATTAAAGATAGCCGAAAAGATCATCGAACGCCATAACATTCTGACCGGTTTCTTTATCAGCATCGGTGTTCCGGAAGATATTGCTGAAAGTGATGCGTGCAAAATAGAGCATGATATCAGTGAAGAAACGTTTAACTTATTTTGTAAGTTTATAAAAAAACAAAAGGAGTTTTTATGTATCCTTTACCGCTTAAGCTTTTTTGAACCACTCGCCTATCGAGTGGTTTTACTATACAAAAAAGACGGGCGGCGATAAGATCCGCTCGTCTTTTCTCATTTTAAACCATTATCTTTCATCTGAAATCATTGCAGTGAGTCAGAAAACAGCTGTCTTCATGTTTCAGTAACTTTAACGGAAACATATTTGTAAGCATTCTTGCCCTTTGCGTCTCTGACAGTCAGTCGGAGAGAATAAGTCCCCGCCGCTTCGGGAGTGAAGCTGAGTTCCGTATTGCTCGTCAGGTCAGCGCCGCTCTTCCATGCGTTATCTGCAGCGGTCTTATATTCAACCGAGAAACGATAGTCGCCGTAACCGCCCGATGCAGCTCCTGTGACGGTGAGTGTATTTCCAAGAACAAGCTCGGGATCTGAGACAGTCATATCGTTTTTCAGTTCATCTTCATTGCGAACCAGAAGCTTGACATATTTATATGCATTCTTGCCCTTTGCGTCTCTGACTGTCAATCGGAGAGAATAAGCGCCCGCCGTTTCGGGAGTGAAACTGAGCTCAGTATTGCTCGTCAGGTCAGCGCCGCTCTTCCATGCGTTATCTGCAGCGGACTTGTATTCAACCGAGAAACGATAGTCGCCGTAACCACCCGATGCAGCTCCTGTGACGGTGACAGCATCGCCGACAACGCTTTCTGAGGATGAAACTGTCATATTGTTGGTCAGAGCTTCTGAGCTATGTACCATCAGTGTGACATAAGCGTAGGCATTGAGCTTTCTTTCGTCCCTTGCAACAAATCGGAGTGAATATTTTCCTGCTGCTGTCGGAGCAAATTCAAACGATGTGTTAGTTGAAAGGTCAACTGCACGGGTCCATGAGGTATCACCGGCGGCCTTGTAGTCAAGGGCATAAAGGCATTCGCCGTAACCTCCGGCAGAGGAAGCCGTCACGGTTACGGATTCGCCCAGCCCGATGTCATTTGCGTTGATCGAAGAAGTGTTTACAAACACATTCTCCGTAAAGACTGCCGTATAGACTGCGTTGCCGGTAACTTCTGCGACCTCAGGAGACCAGCCGATAAATTCGTAGGTATACTGTGCATCCGGTGCTTTGAAGGGAGTCTTTCCGTCATAGGACGGCATCGTGCCGGCGGCAACATCTGTGTCTGTCTCAAGGATCTCGTCGCCGTTTTTCCAGACGACCGTATATCCCTTTGCAAATACAGCGCTGACAGTCACATTGCTGTTAGGCATCACGAACTGATCGTTCTTGACCTTTATTTTTCTGCCGTTTGCATCCTTGACTGTAAGTGAATCCAACAAATAACCTGAAGAGGCACTGACAATCAGCTTCACGGTATCGCCTACAAGAATATTGGTGGTCTGATCGGGCGTCACCGTGCCGTTTTCGGAAGGTGTAACAGACACATCATAGGTGCTTGCAGTAAAGTATCCGGGTTTTGAAGAGCCTTCGTCAATACGGGCGTACTCGGAGTTGCGATGATCGAAGCTATAATTCGTACCCTGTCCGCCCTTCAGATATTTGCAGTACAGGAACATATCCGTAGATTTTCCGATCTGAGACATATCACAGTTTTTGCCTGCATAGATCGTTGCAAGCTGAGTCCTGGTAGAACCCTGCATCCTGAACATATAATCCGTACAAGTGAGGCTGCTTGTATCAAAGCGGCTGATGTCAAGCTCTTTCAGCGATGCGCAGAGATCGAACATAGAGCCCATATCTTTAACCTTGCAGGTGTCAAAACTGCTCAGGTCAAGGTTTGTCAGAGACGAACAATTGTAGAACATATAATGCATCTGTTCAACTTTTCTTGTATCAAAGCCGGTCAGATCAACTGATCCGAGAGCCTGACATCCAAAGAACATATAGCTCATATCTGTTACCCTGGCTGTATCAAAGAAGCTCAGGTCCAGGGTCGATATTTTTTGGCATCCGCTGAACATTTCAGACATATCCGTTACTGCAGAGGTATCAAAATTGCTGCCAAAAGTGATATTCTCAAGCGCCGAACAATCAACAAACATACATTTCATATCGGAAACGCAAGCTGTATCAAAGCTGCTGAGGTCGATGGATTTCAGCGAAAAATCTGCACGGAAAAGACAATTCATATCGGTAACGGATGATGTTTCAAATCCGCTCAGACCACAAAACATCAAAAAATCAATACAAATCAGCCGTAGAAA
>JBGUWM010000325.1:0-11748 GCA_045221175.1 Acutalibacteraceae bacterium
ATATTTGTAAAAATCGTTTGTCTTTTTATACTTCTTCTCACAATCCAGCCAGTACCGCAGATCATCAATCTCATATTCCGGGTTGACGCCCCACTGAAAAAATCTGTCCGCTGAAACGATCTCAAAAATGCGAATCGCGTAGATAGAGCTGAACTTCAAAATCGTCAGGTGATAATCCTCATCAAACATCTGCTTGATCCCCTTAACGTAATCGACTATGCTGTATGACAGCTTAAAAGTATAAATTCCTTTCCCGTCATAGCCGGATTTACTCATCCATGTGACGATCTTCCAGCTTTTCCGCGGGTCTTTGTGACCTGTGATCATAGACGTTGAATGAAGCTGGTCGCTGAGCGAGTCTATATCCCTGTACAGATTACTGCGTGGTATCTGAAACGCGTCCGCAAGCTCTGTTACAGAGCCTTGGAAGGTCTGCAAATCCTTATCATCACAGATCACACGGTAAATGATGTAGTGAATCAGTCTGAGCGCCTGAAAACGAAGATCCTGCTTTGTTTTCATGACTGCAAGAACAAAGCGGCAGTTTGAGAGATTTTCTTTATTATCCATGGTTCATTCTCCTGTTCAAAATCAAATTCTTCATTCATAATATATCACATCTTCTTGCATATTTGCTGCTGACTTTGTTGCTCAAATAAATAAACATTTCAGTCTTGACAATTCCATAATCAGGATATATAATGACAGTGTGGTAAAAACAAAAAGACAAAAAGAAACTGCTTCAGGTGAGGTGTTTTCTTTTTGTCTTTTCTTTTGAGGTCAGATCAGATTATGAAAAGCGCCGGTGGGTGCTCTCGCCCGCCTTTAGAAACGTTCAACTAATCAAGCGTTCATCAACGGCGGGATAGAAAAGGATTTTAGATAACGAAACATTACAGAGTTACAGTTGAGCTGATAACAGTAATGACGGTAAAATGCGAAAACCGAGAGGAAGCAAAACGGCTGGCAACGGCAGAAGCGTCGTTGCTTCCAAACGTTGTCAGCAAACAAATTCTTTCCGTTGTCCGCGAAAACCATAAATGTGACCAATCCATATAGTTTTTCTGCTTGCATTTCCCCCTGTTAATAGCTATAATCATCTTATGAAACGGTTAATTTTTCACATCGACGTCAACAGCGCGTTTCTCTCTTGGGAATCGACCCGCCGCGTCAAAAACGGCGAAGCAGACTTGCGGCTGATTCCGTCCGTGATCGGCGGAAGCCCCGAGAGCAGGCGCGGCGTTGTGCTGGCAAAATCGATCCCCGCGAAACAATACAATATCAAAACAGGCGAACCGATCGGCATGGCGCTGCGAAAGTGTCCCTCTCTGGTGATCGCGCCGCCTGATTTCAAGCTCTACTCCGCCTGCTCCAAGGCGTTCAAGGATATCTGCCGCAGCTATGCGCCTGTGGTAGAGGAGTTCTCGATTGACGAGTGCTTTCTCGATTTCACCGGGACGGAACACATTTATCCCGACCCGATCGCCCTCGCCCATGAAATCAAGGACAAAATCCGCGGCGAGCTTGGCTTTACCGTCAACGTCGGTATCGGAGAAAACAAGCTGTGTGCGAAAATGGCGAGCGATTTTGAGAAGCCCGACAAGGTTCACACGCTCTTTCCCGATGAGATTCCGGCAAAAATGTGGCCGTTGCCTGTCGGAGAATTGCTCTTTATCGGCGGCGCGACGGCAAACAAGCTGACAAAGCTCGGCATCCGCACCATAGGAGAACTTGCGAAATTTGACGTGAACGCGCTTCGCAATCTGCTGGGCGACAAAATGAGCGTCCAGTGCCATAACTACGCCAACGGCATTGACAACAGCCCCGTCCGTGCCGAACGCGAGGAAGCCAAAAGCTACTCAAACTCCGTCACGCTGGAGGATGACGTCACCACCGACGAGCAGGCGCACGCGGTTTTGCTTGCGCTGGCGGACAGCGTTTCCCGGCACATGAGGAGCGATAACGCAATGGCATACGGCGTGTCCGTATCGATCCGCTTCCTCGATTTCAAAAACAAGTCGCACCAATGTCAGCTATCCTCTCCCATCGACACCACCAAAGCGGTCTTTGAAACCGCAAAGAAGCTGCTCGGTGAGATGTGGCAGAATCACCGCCCGCTGCGGCTGATCAGTATCACGCTCTCCAATTTGACGAAGGATAAGTCCGCCTCCGTGCAGATGTCGCTGTTCGGTGAAACGGAAAGCCTCAACAATGAGCGCGACGAAAAGCTCGACAAAACCCTTGACTCCATCCGCTCAAGATACGGTTCGTCCATAGTACAGCGCGGCACCGTGATGAAATCCGGTCTCAATGTTGCGCGTAAGTTCAAGGGGTAAAAGGATAATCAATAGTCATATGGCAGCGCGAGGTCCAAATTTGGACCTCGCGCAATGCTTTTTAAAATATTTCAAAACGTCAACCGCATTTGGTACCAAACCGCACCGCCGTGAGTGGAGTCGGATTCGCCTTCACTTTTGAAGCCGAATTTCTGATAAAACGGAATCAAATGCTCCTTGCAGGTCAGGACAAGACCTTTTCTCCCCTGTTCCCGGGTATCGGCAATCACCTGCCGCATAACGCGCTGGGCATAGCCTCTGTAACGGTGGAACGGATGAGTGGCGACAGACAACAGCATGAGCCATGCTCCGTCGATATCATACTTCTCCGGAGTGTGGAACATATCATCTGTCAGGTTAACGGCGTTTGTCGGGAGTCCGTGAACAAATGCAAGCACCTCACCAAAGTCGTCAAGGAGCCAAAAGAAATCGCCGTTTAACTCCAAACGTTCTTTGATTTCTTCCTTTTTCGCCGCTTCGGTTTTATGAAACGAAGTGGTTTCTATCAGCGAAATGATATCCAAATCATCTATCGTCGCGTGTCGGATCGTCATAAAAATCTCCTTGAGGTATCTCAATTGTGGGCTTCAATGATTTTTTTCAGTTCGGCAATCAGCACATCCTCCTGCAGACCTGTCTTTTGAACAGCGTCGGCTATCGTCGCGTTCTTCATCATCATTTTACCGATGGGCGTTTTGATGATTTTGAACCTGCCGTCTATCTTAATCAGCTCATCAGGCAGCCACGGGTATTTGGCCAAAATGTCGTTCAGCTTTGTGTTTCTGTTTATTTCCATTTTATTCTATCCAAAATACTCTGTTATCTTTTCGTGAAGGCGCCGGCGGATAATCGCCCTCAACATATCCGACTGCACAGTGACCGATTCCTTCCCACTCTCCCTCTACTCCGAGGGATTTCAAAAGCTGCTTATAGTCCTCTCGTTCGGATTCCTCCTTGGCGCGGTGGATCCAGATGCTTCCAAGTCCGAGAGAATGAGCCGCGAGCATCATATTGCCCATCACAAGGCTGCCGTCATAAACACATGTCGGACAATCCTTCTGCGCCAACACCATCAGGATAACAGGTGCGCCGTAAAACGGATCAAATTCCGCGTTCCATCCGCCAATCGCGCAGTTATCCGAAGCGATTTTATCTCTCAGTTCCTTTTGCGTAACGGCAAGCGTGATGACCGCCTGCTTTCCCCTGCCGTTCGCAGCGTACAAGCCCGCCTCGACGATCTGTTCAATATCAGCCTTCGGCGGCATATCCGGCTTGAATTTACGGATACTTCTACGTTCCTTCATTGATTTGATGATTTCGTTCATATTCTTTTCCCCTTAGTTCATAATCTCATTGTTCTTCATATTGTTCATTAACAGAAGAATAAGGTTTTTGCATAATCAAGCCCTCAGTGTTTTGCCGAGGGCTTGCGTTTTGGGTGATGGGGTGGTTGTTGAGCGGTTACATTAAACTTCTTTTATCATAACAGAAAACTATCCGCTTGTCTATCTTTTCGAGCAAAAAGCAAGAGGTCCAAATTTGGACCCCGGCTCATCATAACCCTCTCGGACCTCTGGAACGGGGCGACGGAGGGCGGTAATCTGTTGTATCGTGCTTTGGGTTCGGCTCGGGCTCATTTTTTCTCTTATCCTCTGCCCTGCCGCTCATATCGCTGACAAATCGGCTGCGGTCAATGTCGCTGAAACGAAAACTGTTGTAGTTGACGTTCGCCTTCTCTACCTTTGTCACATGGTCGGCAACGGAAACTTCTCTGGCAAACAACGCTTTATTCGCCTTGTAAATCGGGTTTTCTGTATAATCCATCTTACGCAGCTCGATGACGTTCCTGTCCCTGACGAACACAAGGAGATTTTTCTTGTCCAGTCTGCGGATCTCATCGGTCGTTTTTACATACCGTCTGCCGGTTGAGGACGTGGAGCGCATACCGTTTGTGCCGATCACAATTGAATTGGAGCTGACCGAAGTCGTCGCTTCGCCTGTCATTTTGGACACATATTCCGAGGTCGTCAGCTCATTGCCGACGCCAAGCACCAGAAACACGTCGCAGGCGGCGAGAATCGCCTCCCACAACCCGTCGGGATATGCGGACGCGAACAGCATATTCGATTGATAGATCATGATGATATTCACGTTTCTGGAGCGCGCGGTGGAAATCTTCTTCTCAAAATCGGGAATGGTTCCGATATTGATGAACTCATCCGCAACCATATTCACGGGAACAGGCAGCCTGCCGCCGTGCGTGTCGGCATAACCGATCAGCTTGACGAACATGAACGAGAAAAACAGCGCTGTGATAAAGGAATAGGTCGAGGTCTGGTCGGAGAATCGGAGATAATAGATACATTTCGAGGTTCCCGACTTGATCAGGTCTATATCTTTGGTTCCCAGCACCTTGCTGAGCTGCTCGTTCTCGAACAGCTGCAAGCGGTTAGCCAGTTCGAGCCTTGAGCCGGCTTTCTCTTTTTTAATGATACTGGAAATAAGTCTGAAAGCCCATCGCCTCAACTCACTCAGGCTTTATTTCCTCCACCACCATGCTTTCCCTTGGTAACAATAAATAGCGCGATACTGCCAACCGTGCACACTGCACCTAATACGCCATTTCTAATATTTGCATTCCTTTCGCGTCTGCAATTATCACATAACTTGTGCTTATTCGTGCTTACAAGTTCGCATCCGCACTTCTTGCAGTAATGAATTTCTGGGTCTTTATTATTGCTCATCAGAATCACCTCCGGTATGTTCTGTTTCTGCGGTCAACAGATTATGTACTGAATACTCAATTTGTGCCTTCGGATCAAAGGCTGTAATCCTCGCTGCAATATCGGTAAACTGATCAACTACTTCGATCCGCTTCTGAGAAGAATTCTCATTGAGCAACAATAATGTGTCTCGCTCATTAAGTTTATTTTCCACTATGAAGGATTTGAACTCCTCTAAGCATTCCTTGCACGGTTCATATTCTCCCAACATAGCGTATCCTTCACACTCGGTCTGCACAGAGTTGGTAATGTAAACAAGTGCCTGAAATGCGTCAATTGCCTTCCTGCTGACGTCTTTTTCTCCTTTGAAATCAAGCATCATTTGAAAATCAGACTTCTGGGAATGTTCGGTGATATGATACATATTCTGAGAAAAGTTCCGCATCAATACTCGCTTTGCATCTGTCGCACTATGTATAACATTCAGCATAGCCGCTTCTCTCAGCTTTGCATCCTGAATCAGCCTTGCCTGCATTAGTTTATCCCTTGCTCCTTCTGCCATAGCAAGACGATCATTCTGCAGTTCTACGTGGATTTCTCTTATTGCATCACCGACATATTCTATTTCATCAAGAATCTGAGCCATTACCGCGTGCGTCGATAAGTTGTTTAAGGACTGTGTGAGATTAGGTGTCAAAGCCATGTCCTCAAGTCTCACCTGTTTAACAAATCCATCTGCGTCACGAATCGTTGGTAGTATTTCTCCCTGCTTATCAATGGTGAATCGATAGATTCCCTTATCTATTAGATCCTTCACATAGGAATCCATCTTAGCAACCATGATGTGATCCTTGCCTGCCATAGCTCCTATCACTTCCGCTATTGCAGGGAGCTTTACCTTGATATTTTCCCACTTACCAAAATACTGAATAAGACTCCTATTATCTTCATATGAGATAATGCTTAGCTCTCCGCGATTCGGCTGCCACTCTTCAATATCATATTCGAAGATCGGAACCATCTCGTATTTGTCCTGCTCACTGATTGGCCTCTTTGGATCGGCACTTTGAAATCCACAATGCGGGCACTTCGTAGCTTTATCCGATATTTTTGTCCCGCATTCCGGGCATAGTATTCTGCTCATTTATTCACGACCTTTCCTTTTTATTTGATGTTTCATAAGAGGCCTTGTAATTTTTGCGAATTAATCTTACTCGAAAAATTTTGCAAGGAAACCCTAATATTTTTAGTCTGCACTCCAGCGGGATTCAAAATCATCATTTGACATTTTGAGACCCGTATTCAACTTGTCGAGTATATCCTTCCCACCGGGTGTCATTCTCACGGTCATCAGGTACTGCTTTACGGCAGTGCGGATATCACGCAAGGAGGCTTTTGCCTTAGTCCAGTTCGGAGGGCTAAACACCTTGTTGTTCTGACTTGCATCATCAAGTGCAATTTCAAAACCCATATTCAAACACTGTCCGGCGAGTTCAATAACCGTATCAAGAAGGTCGTTGTCCTTGAGCTTTTGCATTGCAACTGCAGGATTCGGAACAAGATCCTGCATCTTATTGATTTCGCAGAATAGAACAGAAACAGCGAAAAGATGGTGATACGGAGCGTAAGCCTTAAGGGCTATCAAGGCCTCGTTCAGTCCAAGCGGATTATCATTACCCCAGTTCTTATAAACCTCTTTGTAGAGATCAGAAAGCGCCTGAACCTTTTCTGGACTATACTCTCTATAGAACAGCTGCTCGAAATACTTGTCGAATATTCTGCTCTCACTGTAGGAGATGGTAGGCCTCTGAGAGTGCCACGCAATCAGCTGTTTGCCGAGTGATGTCAGATCCACAATATGTGCTGTGTTGTATTTAACCGGATCAGCATTCTCTCCGCGTTTTGTAATGAAGTATCCGTCAGTAAAATGCTGTTCGTATGCCTTCTTCATCGCCAGAACATATTTGTCATTGCTCCTCAAATCACGAGCTTTTACAGCACTCTGGGAGTTAGTGCATGTGCTGATTTCATCTGCACGCTCTGCATTACTAATCTCATAAAAGCGGAACATTATATAAGCATCGCTGACATTGCGGACGGATTCACTGCAATTAAAGATCGTACTCAGGGATTGGCAGCCATTAACCACGTTCAATTCCTTTACGCTCATGGTTCCATTGACAATTTTGATAGACGAGCAAATTGCCGTTATTCCATTGTGAAGGAAAAAGAACTCCTCCGGATTATTTCGTAGTGTACGAGCGATTCCCTTATTAACCTTATTCCCGGTACCAAGAGACTGGCGTACATTTTTCCTAAAAAGTGTCCCGTCCTTGATGCCGGGAATCTTTATACACTCTTTCAGCGGAATAGCTGCGATAACAGCTCTTGTCGCGCCAATCTGCATCTCCATATATTTCCCTTGTTCAATTGAAAATTCATAATTGATATAGGGACGATTTCGATTCAATGCCTCGTCATATCGAGCCTGAAGAGTTTCATTGTCAACAAGCACAAGATTCGCGCTCAAAGTTTCGCTCTCCGCAAGTTCAGCCTGAAAAGCAGCCAGATCAGACTTAGCAGAATCTGTCAAACCGGATGTGGTAATCAGTTCAAAACAAACCTCATAGTCGTCCTCTAAGGCTGTAGCAATCTCACTGATTTTTGCCTGCAGCTTTTCATTGGCCGCCTCCTGCAACTTTGCAAGATTCTTAATTTGAATCCACGACGATGTTACCTCACGAAGAGGTTCTGCATCCACAGTGTCGCCTTTGTAAAACTTTCCCTGAATAATGTATATTGTCGATGACTGATCATCGATATAAACCGCATCAATCTGCTTGTCTCCGGCTCCATCGGTAATGCAGGCTTTAGCCTCAAAGATATCAAGGTTATGGATATTACGAAGGTACCAAGCAACAAACCGCTGCCCATCGTTGGGATAGTTCTTCACATAATATTCTTGTGCTATGTCATTCTTTATTTTCTCGTACATGATGCTTCTCCTTACTCGATAACTCCGTCTGTATCGAAAATATGATCCAACTCATCAGTGTTGATTGCGTGGGAAACTTTATCCCGGATTGCCGTCCGGTACATATCCAGCCTCTTAAACTGATTCTTTCCGACTGCATCCTTGCTCATGCGGATGAGCTGAATTCTTCCAACTCCCGGATTCTGGCGTGCGTATTCAGCAAAGCCCTTAGCCTTGCCAAGGTTATCTTTAAAATCTGGGCTGTGAGGCTCAAGGATATCAATTACATACCCAACACGCTCATCTCTTCTTACGACAATGAAGTCCGGATAAGTCGGCTTGATTTCTCCATCGATTTCATACGGAACGCAGAGTGCCCATGAGCCTCTGGATGGATTACGAATCCAGCATACAAAGTCCGGACGTTTCTCCTCCGTCTCGATGAGCTCGGCTTCCCATCCGTTCAGTTTCAGCTTTGCAGTTCCAGTCGCTTCACTGACAAAAAGATGATCTCTGTATTCTTTACCACCAACCTCATGAGGAACCTGTATAGTTTCTGGCAAGCGGAAATTATGCTTGCTGACAGGATCACCATCAGAGACAATGCTGTCATACTCTTTACGGATTTTTTCTGATTCTATGGTGGCAATGTATCTTCTATAATCGTCATTCAGGCCGTGAAAACGGGTTTCCGCATAGGAATGTAGCCGGTTCATACACTCTTCGTCCGCCACAAAGAGAATAACGTCAACTTTAAATGCCGTCAGATCAGACATATCCATATACTTGTTTCCATAGGTCATACCGATGCCTTCTCGACCGAGCTTTACGTCGGCAATCTGAAATTGCCGCTCGATATCAGTATCCGTCGTCGTGAACATATCATGCACCGAATAATTGTCCACAGTTTCTCCAAAGGCATCAAAAATCTGAGTTGCCAGTTTGAACTGCTTGACCTGCTGTACAAGATCGTCATATTTTCCGTTTGCCTTGAGACCTTCCACATAACTGTGAATCATCTCAACAATCTCATCCTGAACTTCCCGGATGGCCTCACGATGTAATTTGGACATCGTAAGCAGATGTGCCATCCTATACAGAGATTTCAGGTAATCATTGATCCTGAGCGCTCTGACGTTATAGGAAAGCAAACCTGCATCATTTATAAATTTCATAACCTCTTCACGATCAAACAGATCTTCCTCTTCAGGAGTTTCCATTTGATCCGTCTGCTGACTTCCCGCAGCATTATTCTCGGACTGTATTGCCGTGTCAGATGGCTGTGATGTAACCGGTGCAGACTGGGCAGGAGCCGTTGTATCTGCGCTCGACTGTGTCTGGACTTGTTCTGTCGTTCCTGTTTGCTGAGCTTGTCCACCAGTGACCTGAGACTGTGATGTCGGAGTCGTGTCAACTGTTGGCTCCGAAGTTGCTCCCGCAGGCTGTTGTTCTCCTGTGTTCTGCCCTGAGAACACATCGAATAGAGTCATCTGCCCCGGCGTCTGCTGCTCTTCCTTTTTCTTCTTCGGTCTGACAGTCAGCGTTTCAAATTTCTTTCCGGACAAGGACTCGCCATAAATATCGGTCGGGATGTCTCCGCCTTCTGTACTCTGCAAGGCTTCCACAACGTCCTTGACGGTATCCTCATTGAAGTACGGCAAATAGAGATGCACGTCGTTCAAAACGTCGTCCACCTGAATGTGCATCTGCATCGGCGTTCTTACCATTCGACCGAGAAGCTGTGCAATATATGTGGCGTCGTTAGCGTGCTTAAAGGACATCATGGTCTCTGCTCGCGGGCAATCCCAACCAGTAGAAAGATTCTCTTTGAAGAATACCACGCGAATATTCCTATCCTCGGCAATATTGGATGGCTCCTCGTAACGCACATCGAGTCCATTGACGGTCAGTGTTGCTGTTGTACCGCCAAAGGTATGCACCACCTGTCCACTTTCCAGCTTAAAGCCAGTACGTTCCTCGATCTTTGCTATACAGTCGTCCAGATTTGTATCCGTCAGGGCATCACCGGTTCCATTCAAAACCTGAATGATCAGGATCGGGTTTACATAGGCGTAGTGCTGCTCGAAGCAATATTGCGTCCAATGCTCCCATTTCTCTTTCCAATCATCCGCAGCAGCCTGCAAAATGGCCATATCATTATTGACTGTGCCTTCCTCCGGATAGGTAATAACGATCCTATCTTTTAAAAGGCCAGAAGCTCGAACCTCATCCGTCGTCACGATAGACTTGTGAATTGTAGAGGATGTACCTTCGACCAGCGCATTAAATCTCTGCGTGGTAGCGGACATGCCGATGACAACCGGCATGGGCGGAATGCCATCCGAATCACTGCCCTTGATGAACTTCTGCATAATCGTAGTGGCCTTGCTTGCCTCACGTCCCTGCATGCCACGGTGCGCTTCATCGATGATAAAGTACAACCGGTCGCTCTTTTCCCGGACAGTATTTGCAAGCGTCTGCCAGATCGTATAAGTCCTGCCATCGCCGTTTTTCGTGAGCTTGGAGGTAACCGACAGCTTCTGCGTATTTAAGAAATAAACATGACCATCCTCAAACATCTCTTTATCAAAGGATTCCTCGGAAACCGTAACACACTGCGACAGCTTGATCTTATCTGCCTTGGAGTCAATCTTTTGCTTTGACTGCTCGTTCAGCTGAGGCGAATCCGAGAGCCAGACTATGATTGCATCCGGCTGTTCCATATACTGTTCGTCGCCGAAAAGAACAGCCTCAATCAGCGCAGACATGATGATAGTCTTTCCAGCGCCAGTCGGCGCAGTGAAAGAAACCACCTGCGGTGCATGTGTTCTGTGATAGCTGCCCATTGCCTCCGCAGTCTTCATGCGGATATTAGCAAGAGCTCTCTTCTGAAAAGGGAATAATTCTACTCTCATGGTTACCTCCCTGTGTTAATTCTGAAATTATCCAGATAGTCTCTATAAAGCTGATAGCAGTCTTTGCCATCGTAAGTGCGGATCATCGACCGGTATGCTGTTTCTGAATCCGTTATAATGAATACTGTCTGGATTTCTGGATGCTGACTTAACTCCGCATCGAACTCAGAATAATATATTTCATCCACCAGAACAGCCATCTTGTTCTGCGGCAAAATCAGCATGTTCGGGAGATTATTATTTTCAAGAGCCGGGCACTTACCAACAGCTCCACCCTTCATCCAGAGCACTGGAAGCAGCTCTCGGAACTGCCTGCCGAGAGCAACAGATGTTTTGTCGAGGAAGCTCAGTTTGAAGAAGACCGCGTTTGTCTTGAAGCCGTCTTTCATTGGCATAACAACTGGCACTTGAGTTGATATCGGTTCAAACATTTCTTTAATGCTATCCTTGAGGCTCTTAAAAAGCTTGTTGTTGGATGTAACAATATAAAAATCTGTTATATGATCCATTCCTTCCAAAGCTTCCAACCATTCCTCACTGGCTGTATCATCTATTAAAATTGATGCAGTATGCTTAGCCTCATCTGACACTATGTATTTCGACTCTTGAGACACGAGTGTCTGAGGTAATTTCTTATTAGACAAAACTGAAACAAGTTTTTTCTTTTCGCCTATTTTCAAAGAGGAACTTTCACTCACAAATCCTATCTGAACAATGCCCCCTTCCCCGAATTGATAGACAGAAAAAAGTATGGTAAAATGGAATGGAAACAAAAAATAGAAGGAGAGAAAACCATGTCT
>JBGUWM010000326.1:0-11114 GCA_045221175.1 Acutalibacteraceae bacterium
CTGTCGCCTTGCCGAGATTTTTTGGGCAAGCTGACGGAATAAGATTCAAGCAAGCCGGGCACCTTGAATTGTGCGGTGTTGCCTTAATCACACTTTGCCGAGAAGCGAGGATTATTTTAAGACCTTGAAGGAGCTTTTCGGCGACAATATAGGCGAGGGCTCATACATCTCTCCGCCCTTATCGGGAGCCGCGGTCGAGAGATTAAAAATCGGAAGAAACGTGTTTATTAACAGCAATCTGCTCGCTATGTCGCGCGGCGGAATAACGATTGAGGATGATGTTCAGATAGCCGGAAACGTCTCTCTGCTCTCGAACAATCACGATCTATATGACCGACAGATCCTGCTGTGCAAGCCGATACTGATCCAAAAAGGAGCATGGATCGGCGCAGGCGTAAGCGTTCTCGCAGGCGTATCGATCGGCAAATATGCAGTCATCGGCGCAGGCAGCGTTGTAACAAAGGATGTTCCCGATTATTGCGTAGCCGTCGGCAATCCCGCAAAAGTAATCAAACAGCTTGATAAAAGCAAGTTTGATAGAAACGATTAGGAGGTATTTGCAATGAAAACAGCAGATTTGAAACTGACACAGGAATGGGACAAAACCTTCCCGAAAAGCAATAAGGTCGACCACAGCAAGGTGACCTTTATCAACCGTTACGGCATCACGCTCGCGGCGGATATGTATGTGCCGAAGAACACTGAGGGCAAATTACCTGCAATCGCGGTATGTGGACCATTTGGCGCGGTCAAGGAGCAGTGCTCCGGTCTGTACGCGCAGACGATGGCGGAACGCGGTTTTTTGACGATCGCTTTCGACCCGAGTTTCACCGGCGAGAGCGGCGGTGTTCCGAGATATATGGCGTCTCCCGATATCAACACCGAGGACTTTCAGGCAGCGGTCGATTTCATCTCCAACTGTGACAAGGTCGATCCCGACCGCATCGGTATCATCGGCATCTGCGGCTGGGGCGGTATGGCGCTGAATGTTGCGGCGCTTGACACGAGAATCAAAGCAACAGTTGCCGCTACTATGTACGATATGACGCGCGTGAACGCCAACGGTTATTTTGACAGCGAGGACAGTGAAGCGCAGCGCTATGAGAAAAAGAAAGCGCTAAACGACCTGCGTACCGCTGAATACGCAAAGGGCGAATACTCCCGCGGCGGCGGTTGCGTTGAATTGCCCGTTCCCGACGATATGCCGTTCTTCGTCAAGGACTACAGCGAATACTACAAGGGCAGAGCCTATCATGCCCGCTCTCTCAACTCCAACGAAGGCTGGAACAGCGTTGGCTGTATGTCGTTTATGAATCAGCCGATTTTAAAGTACAGCAACGAGATACGCTCCGCTGTTCTTGTGATACACGGCGAAAAAGCGCACTCCTGCTATTTCAGCAAGGACGCATTCAAAAATATGAACACCGACAGCAAGTATACCGATAACAAAGAGTTGATGATCATCCCCGATGCGGTTCATACCGATTTGTACGATAATATAGACGTTATTCCGTTCGATAAGATGGAAGAATTCATCTGCAGCTACTTGAAATAAGGAGCGTATCAAGATGAAGAAGCTGACAGCAATTTTATTGACGATTACTCTGGCAATTACACTGTTTATTATTCCCGCAAATGCTGTGGAAAAGCTATTCGGAGATGTCAACGGCGACGGTAAGGTCACTGTTTCCGACGCTAACGCGATTCAAAGTCATCTTGCCGGGCTCGAAGCAATACCCGAAGAAAGATTATCCTGCGCTATGGTGTAAAACGGTAAAACCATATCGGTAAATGACGCGACAACGATCCAAAAATATGTTGCGAAACTAATTGAGCGTTTTCCTGTTGAAGAAAGCAAAGCAGACACCCTCGTAGCGGTATTCTCTCGCACAGGTCACACAAAGCCCTTGGCGGAATATGCCGCAGATTATCTCGATGCGGATTTATTTGAGATCGAGGCGGCTGTACCGTACACTGACGCGGACATCGCCTACTATACCAATTGCCGCGCCGATCAGGAGCAAAATGATCCGACCGCACGACCTGAGATTGCCAACACGGTTGAAAATATGGAGCAGTACGATACCATAGTTCTCGCTTATCCAATCTGGCACGGTCAGGCACCAAAGATCATCTACAGCTTCCTTGAGAGCTATGACTTTACAGGCAAAACGATTATTCCGTTCTGCACCTCTGCGTCAAGCGGTATCGTCAGCAGCGCAACGAATCTTCACGCTCTCGCTCCCGACGCGATATGGAAGGACGGCAGACGCTTCGCTATCGGCACATCAAAAGAAACCATTGAAGAATGGCTTGCAACATTCCAATGAGAGAAAAGATACCAAATAACCGGCAAAAGCTCCGAATCAGCTCGGAGCTTTTCTGCTAAAAGAGGTGAAGGTTTTGAAAACGACAATCAAAAGAATTCTGGATGTTGTTTTGACGGTCGCGCTGTTGCTGTTGATTTCCATGCAGGTGACGAATCAGCTCGCGCACGAGTGGATCGGTATCGCTATGTTTGCGCTTGTCATTCTGCACCACATCCTCAACCTAAAGTATTACAGCGCGTTCTTCAAAGGCAAGTACACCCCCTTGCGTGTACTCCAACTGATTGTCAATACCCTGCTGTTGTTGACGTTCATCTGCACGCCGATGACCGGTATGATGATGAGTCGCTTCGCAACGCCATTTATGAACGGTCTGCTGACAAGCTCCGTCGTCAGACAGGGACACCTCGCGCTGTCGCATTGGTCGTTTGTCTTGATGGGCGTTCACCTCGGCTTGCACTTTGGAATTATTACTTCAAAGCTCCCAAAGAGCAAAATCAGGATCGCATTAGGCGCAGTGATGAGCGGTATCTCGATTTACGGCTTTTATCTGTTCTTCAACTCAAACATCTTTGACTATATGCTTTTCAAGATCCCCTTTGCCTTCCTTGATTATTCCAAAGCGTGGTGGCTGGTGCTCCTTGAAAACCTCGCCATGCTTTTGGCGTGGTGCTTTGCGGGATATTTGATCTCACTGTTTCTAAAAGCAGTTGTAAAAAAAGAAAAGATAAAAAAACAGGTGAATGATATGAAGATTACAGTATTGATGGGAAGTCCTAATAAAAAAGGCTCCACCGCGATTTTAGTAGAGCAATTCAAAAAAGGTGCACATGAAAGCGAGCATCAGGTCGAAGTGATTGACATTTGCCGTATGGACGTAAATCCCTGTATCGGCTGTGTAAAATGCGGCTATGAGGAACCGTGCGTGCAGAAGGACGATACCGCTGAGATCAGGAGCAAGTTGCTGAACAGCGATATGATCGTATTTGCTACGCCGCTGTATTACTACGGCATGACGGCACAGCTGAAAACCGTCGTTGACCGCTTTTGTGCCTACAATTCAAGCCTGAACCGTAAGCATTTGAAATCCGTTTTGCTGACTGTTGCGTGGAACGCAGACGACTGGACGTTTGATGCGCTGGTTGCTCACTACAAATCCTTGGTCAGATATATCAACTTTGAAGACTGCGGAATGATTCTCGGTTATGGCTGCGGTTCTCCGTCTATGACAAGCAGAAGTAAATATCATCAAGAGGCATATCTATTAGGAAAAAGCCTGTAAATAGTAACCTCCGAGTTTATGCATCATATAAACTCGGAGGTGCGTTATTATTTTCAAAAGCTAACATATTAGACGGTCGATCACTGTGTGCCGTTTATCGGGCGCAAGATACGAGTGATATTTGGTTTTTCTAATTGCATTTGCTCTATTTTTTCGATATGATCGGTATATACGAGAAATCTTAATAAATCGAATGAGTTGATTCACATTACCGACGCTTTATTCAAGCAACAAAGTCAGCGAGGAAAAATGTTTATTTGTGATATAATATTGTTAAATCTCAAAGGAAGGGGATAGCCCAATGTATTCGTATGATGGAAAAATCAATAACAAAGTCTGAAAACGCCGTTTAACATGGTTTGATTCACTGAAAAGTTTTCAAAAGGCGGATTGGATGAAACGTCACATTTTCCCTGTGTTTGCTTTACGGCGGCGCAGGGCGCTATTTTTGAATCGAGGTGTCAGTGCAGTGATATGGAGAGACAAATTCAGCCGCAAAACGAGGATCATTCTAACGATAGGTATGATTGCTGCTTTCTCGTTGCTGGATATTTATGCTGTAATTTTAGATTCGCAGTTCGTGGCGAGATTTGTATTCCAAAAGGGAGTGTCAATAGCATTTCCGCCGTTCGTCTGCTTCCGCTATGCGTTTTTCTTTGATTATTCTCGAAAAGAAACATACGGCTCTGCGAAGCAGATGACCGAGGGTGAGATCAAAAGGTTTTTTAAGGTGTTGCCGGCAACGGTGATCCGAAACATAGGCGGCGCGAAATCCGACCCGTTCTGGAACGACGCGGAGATGAACTTTTTGAAAGTTGTTATTCTTCTAAAGTCTGTCGGCGAAGCGGACATCTCCAACCGTAAAGGAAAGAAGCAAACGCTCTGCGACGATAATTATTATATCATTATCAGAAAGGTACTACGGTGGAAAAAGTTGATGTCAACTATGACAGCTTCCATTTCAGCGATATCGACCGCATCTGCTTCGTTAGCAATATCAGCGGCAGGGCAGAGGAGAAGCCAAAAGCCGAGCCTGAGCCGCGTCGCCATGAACCAACAGAATACATGCCTTCCTCACCTCGCTCCGGAGGTCCGAGAGGGATTTGATCGTTGTTTTGTTATGAGTCATAGACAAGCGGGCAATATTCTGCTATGATTAAGTTAAAAGTTGATCAATGAAAGAGATGAGAGTATGAACCACAATATGAATCTTTGTCCGGAGCCTTTCGAGATGATACGCAGCAGGCAAAAGACGATTGAATTGAGACTGAATGACGAAAAGCGTCAGAAAATCCAAATCGGCGATACCATAGAGTTCTCTCAAACGGAAACAAAAGAAAAGCTGACAGCGAGAGTGATCGGACTGCATAGATATAATTCGTTTGCAGAATTATACAATGAGCTACCCTTGTTGAAATGCGGTTATACCGAAGCGGATATTTCCAAGGCAAAACCTGAGGATATGGATTTATATTACACGCCTGAACAACAGAGCAAATACGGCGTTTTGGGTATAGAAATCAAGGTAGTCGGATAGTGTTTTGAGAGCTGCAAGAGTTTCACAATTTGATAAAATGACGAAGACGCCGGTTTCAAGGCTTGTTATCACCCTGTCGATACCGACGATCATCAGTATGCTGATCACGAATATCTACAACCTTGTGGACACCGCCTTTGTCGGTCAACTCGGCAATTCGGCGAGCGGTGCTGTGGGTGTTGTGTTCGGTTTTATGGCGGTCTTGCAGGCTGTCGGCTTTATGTTCGGAAACGGCGCAGGGAGTATCATTTCAAGACTGCTCGGCGCGAAAAATGGGGAAGAGGCTTCCAAGGTCGCTTCAACGGCGTTCTTTTCCTCGCTCGCGTTTGGCGCGTTGGTGTCTGTATGTTGTATGTTCGTGCTCAGACCTTTGGTGATGCTCCTCGGCAGCACCGAGACCATCGCGCCCTATGCCGAGACCTATATCTTTTATATCCTGATCGCCGCTCCGTTTATTACTGCGAGCTTCACTATGAACAATATTCTCCGCTACGAGGGCAAGGCGATGCTCGGCATGATTGGTTTAGGTGTCGGCGCGGTGCTGAATATCGCGGGCGACCCGATTTTGATGTTCGGGTTCAACATGGGAATAGCCGGCGCGGGTTTGTCTACCTGTATTTCACAGGTTATTGGTTTCTTTGTGCTGCTTGCGATGTTTCTGTTCAACCGAACGCAATGCAAGCTTTCCGTCAAGCTGATTTCGCCCAAAACCCTGCCGGATATCTTCGCGACGGGTCTGCCCAGCCTTCTGCGGCAGGGACTCAACTCGCTGAGTACGGTTGTTTTGAATAACTGTTCAGCGGTTTACGGCGACGCTGCCGTTGCCGCGATGAGCATTGTTTCGCGCGTGATTTTCTTCACCTTCTCCTTTGCGCTCGGAATAGGGCAGGGCTTTCAGCCCGTTTGCGGCTTTAACTACGGCGCGGAAAAGTACGGGAGAGTCAAATCTGCTTACCGCTTTACAGTCATTATATCTGAAATCATTATCGTCATCATGTCAGTGGTCTTGCTCTTGTTTCCGGGTGAGATCATTCGGGTGTTCCGAGACGACATCACGGTCGCTGCGTTCGGAACTCGTGCGCTGGTTTTGCAGGCTGTTGCACAGCTGTTTTTGCCGTTCTGCATGGTAACGGAGATGGCGCTGCAAAGCGCGGGTAAGAAGCTCGGCGCGTCGCTTTTGTCGGTTTTGCGCAACGGATTGTTCTTTATCCCGCTGCTGTTGATATTATCTAACCTGCGCGGCTTCAGCGGCATTCAAGAAGCGCAGCCGTTGTCAGTAGTTTTGGCAGTTATCCCGTCAGCGATATTGGCGGTAAGATTCTTTCGAGGGCTGCCAAAAAGATGAAATAGCAATATATGGAGGATAAGTATAATTCTTCAGGGTACAATTTTGTACCCCGAAAAGAATTATTAACCGAAAACCTCCGCGTTTTCTTGCGGAGGTTGTGGACAAGGCTGCATTTTTCTGATATCATAAATGCAGATGTTTTCTTGAGGTGCATCATATGATAGGTGATATTGTTACGGTTACTGTTGACCGACCGCTCGGCAGTTATCATCCAAAGCATAAGGATATATACTACCCGATAAACTATGGTTATATTGAAGGTATTAAGGTTCCCGACGGCGAGTGGCAGGACGCGTATATTCTTGGGGTCGATCACGTTGTTGAAAAATTCACGGGAAGAGTAATTGCCATTATTCATCGAAAAGATGATGTAGAGGATAAATGGGTAGTATGTCCTGATGATCGTATGTTTACTCAAGAAGAAATACTTGAAAGGGTTTCGTTTCAAGAGCAGTTTTTTCATGTTGAAATAATTGTATAGCTATGAGCGCTACAGGAGGAAAAAGTTTGTTTTTCAAAAAGATCATTGCGGTATTTTCAGCAGTTGCCATTGTTGCTTTTGCGTTTGCCGGGTGTTCCGGCGCCGAAAAAGATCAAAAGCAGATGTCTGTCAAGGTTTTGATCCTGCCTAAGTTTGAAGTCGGCGAAATGTCGGGAGACTTTCCGGGCGAGGCGCAGTATTACTATGAAGAATATCTTGACGGCGGCGAAAAATTCAACGTCAAAGGCTCTCCGGAAGATTTGACTCTGTATTACAAGGACGGCGTTGCGCTGTGTACGATCGGGATGGGTAAGGTAAGCGCAGCGTTGAACACGACGGTTGTTCTGTCGGATGAGCGCTTTGACTTCAGCGATGCGACGATACTCTCCACCGGATGCGCCGGCTCTGCGGAGGGCTACGGAATATACGGAGACGTATTCGTGATTTCCGCTTCCGTTGATTATGATCTCGGTCACACCGCCGATCCGCGTGATATGACAGACGATTCCAAGCCGACATGGTTCCACGATGAGGACTATGACAACTTGGCGGTGGTCAGCCTGAACCGCGAGCTGACCGACAGCGTGTATGACAAGGTGAAAAACGTCAAGCTTGAAACGACCGAAAAAACAACGGTATTTCTAAAAAAAGAGTATCCGAATGAAGCGTGGGCTGACCGAGAACCAAAGGTCTTGCGTGGAACATCAGTTACCGGTGACAATTACTGGAAGGGCAAGGCGGGGCACCTGAATGCGGAAACAATGATGAAGGTCTACAAATGCGCCGACCCTTATGCGGTGTCCGAGATGGAGGATGTAGCGGTAGCGCGTGCCGTCAAAAGCATGGGTTACCTCGATAAGCTGATCAACTTGCGCGCAAGCGTGAATTTGGACGTGTTTACCTCCGGCAGTACTCCCGAAAGTCTTTGGGGCTCCTCAGAGGATTCTCTCGCCTCTGATGACAGCAAGGAATCTGTCGATATTTTCTCCACTGCGATGAAAAACAACCTTGAGGTCGGTAAAGTCATTATAGATGATATATTGAATAAGTGACAGTAAGAGTAAAAGCCATGACAAATAAAGAGATTTTAGAAATCGCATTACAGCAATCAGCGTATGACTGCAACTGCGCTGCAGCTGATTTTTTTTCGGAACAGAACGTTGTGACGATTTCAAAAGCGAATCCAAAGGCGAGGAGATATGTTCCTTTGCCGTTGGAATGCGACCTTGTTTCTTACGGAAACAATATCGTTGCGCAGGTGAGCAAACGGACAAAATCGGCGGTGTCGGAGTATATCACCAAATTTGATGTGTACCGGTGTTTTGAAACGCCGCAAATCAATTTGCTCAATGATCTGCTTGCTCCGTTTGATTTGAAGGTATGCTTTATGGCGGAGTATTTTCTCCCCGATGTAACAAAGCTAAAGGAGCTTGACTGCGGTTATGAACTGCGCCTTCTGCATAAAGAGGACTTTGCGGATTTGTACAAGGAGCAGTGGAGCAACTGCCTGACCTTCAACGACAGAGAACGGGATGTATTAGCCGTTGGTGCTTATGACAACGGCAAGCTCATAGGGCTTGCGGGCTGTTCCGCCGACTGCGAAAGGATGTACCAAATCGGCGTTGACATATTGCCTGAATACAGGCGCAAAGGTATCGCTTCCGCCGTCACAAGCAGATTGGCGCTTGAAGTCTTGGCATTGGACAAGGTGCCGTTTTACTGCGCCGCGTGGTCGAATATCAAATCCGTCAGAAATGCCATCAAGAGCGGTTTTAGCCCTGCGTGGGTGGAGCTGACGGCGAGAGAAATCGAGTTTATAAATAAGCTGATCAGATAACAGATCGGAGAGTTGAAAAATGAAAGATTCTGTTTTGCCGGAAGCAATCCAAAAAGCTGTAGGGACAGAAAAATATACGGTGGATAAAATCGGGGAATCCGGTTCCGAGGTCAGGATATACGACAATTATGTATTGAAGATTCAGCCCCGAAGCTCGGAAACAGATAATGAATATAAAATTGTTAAATTGCTTAAGGGTTGTCTGCCGATTCCGTCCATGCCGATGTACGAAATACACAACGGGATTGCTTATACGCTTATGACCAAAGCCGAGGGCAAAATGCTTTGCGATATGGATTTTCTGAAAACGCCTGAGCTTGTGATAGATATTGCGGCAAGAGGGCTGAAAATGCTCTGGGAAACGGATGCAAGCAATTGCCCGTGCAGTGTGAGCAGGCTTTCAAACCGTTTGAAGGCAGCCGAATACAATGTCGCTCACGGTCTTGTGGATATCGAAAACACAGAGCCGGAGACCTTCGGAAAAGGCGGCTTTAAGGATCCGGAAGAACTCCTCGATTGGCTGAAAAACAACCGTCCGCCGGAGGATATCGTTCTGACGCACGGCGATTATTGCCTGCCGAACATCTTTGCCAAAGGAGATCGCATCAGCGGTTTTATTGATCTCGGCAAGGCAGGACCTGCCGACCGCTGGCAGGATATCGCGATCGCCATCAGAAGTTTAGACCATAATTTTGACGGCAGATATTTTAACGGTAGACCTATATTTGATTTCAAACCGCAGATGTTTTTAGACGCTCTGGGAGTGGAAATGAATGAGGAAAAATACAGGTATTACTACTTGCTTGATGAGTTGTTTTGAAAAAAGGATATGAGGTGCAATCAAATGGTAAAAGCAGTTTTTATAGATTTTTACGGAACATTGGTGCATGAGGACGGCGCAGTCATCAGAAAAGTTTCACAGATTATTTTTGACACAGGCGTAGTTCAAAACTATTCCGATATAGGAAGCTATTGGTGGAACGAATTTCAGACGATGTTTCACAACGCTTACGGAGAAAGCTTTGTAACTCAAAGAGAGCTTGAATACCGCTCGCTTCAAAAAACGATCGAGCATTTTCATTCGACCGCTGACGCGGCAGAGCTGAGCGAGATGATGTTCCGACACTGGACAGCGCCGCCTGCTTTTCCCGAAGCAAAAGTGTTCTTGGAGGCTTGTCCCGTTCCGGTCTATATCGTCTCCAACATCGACACCTCGGATATCAACAAAGCCATCGCATTTCACAGCTTTATGCCTGACGGCGTTTTTACGAGCGAGGATGCACGATCATATAAGCCGAGAAGCGAGCTGTTTGCATACGCAATGCGCAAAACGGTTTTTTCACCTTATGAGGTCGTTCACATCGGCGATTCCTTGAGCAGCGACGTCAAGGGAGCAGACGCTGCCGGTATCAAAGCCATATGGATAAACCGCAGCGACAAAACGGTTCCCGACGGCGTGATTGCCGTCAATAACTTATTGGATATTTTTGGCACTTCGTTTTTTCGGGAGTAATGGATATGGAATTATGGGATTTATACGATAGAAACGGCAACCTCACGGGTGAGGTCTGGGAGCGGCGTCACGGGAATTATATGAACATTCCCGAAGGGCGGTATCATCTGGTGAGCGATATTTTAGTGCAGCACCGTGACGGCTCTTTTCTTCTGACAAAACGACATATTGATAAAGATTTATATCCCGGATATTGGGAGGCGAGCGCGGGCGGTTCTGCGCAGCTCGGTGAAAGTCCAGAGGAGTGCGCCAAGCGCGAGCTGTTTGAAGAAACAGGCATTTTGTCCGACCGATTTGAGCTTGTCAAAATCACCTTCAGTAATCGCAGCCCCAGCTTGATTTATTCTTATCTTGCAAGAGTAGATTGTGATAAGAATTCGGTTGTCCTTCAGGAAGGCGAAACGACCGAATACAAATGGGTCGACGCCGCGGGACTGATCGAATACGCGGAATCAGAACTTGCCATCAAATCGAGCGTTGATAGGTACAAATCATTTTACGACAAGGTGAGGGCGCAGATAGGTATGAATATAACAGATATGGAGCTTTCTCATATCGCCGAATACGCCGAATTGTTTGTTTCGGTTTTTAACTCGGAGCCGTGGAATGATGAATGGACAAAAGAAACGGCTCAAATCAGAATTGAAGACATGATGGAAACAAACACATTCATCGGAAAGGCTCTTTATGCCGACAATGACCTGAAAGGGCTCATCTGGGGACAGAAAAAGCAGCATTACAACGGAATGCATTTTCATATAGAGGAGTTCTGCGTCAAAACACCGGAGC
>JBGUWM010000327.1:0-3702 GCA_045221175.1 Acutalibacteraceae bacterium
GGGTTACGAATCGGCGAGGTCTGCGGCTTGACGTGGAGCGACATTAACCTTGACGAGCAATATCTCACGGTCAGGCGCAGTATCCGCTACAACGGCGACAGACACAAGTTTGAAATCGGCACGACAAAGCGGAATAAAATCCGCACGGTGGATTTCTGCGATACGCTGTCAAATATTCTTCGACAAGCGAAGGCGGATCAGGAGAAAAACGCAAAGGACTACGGCGAGCTATACAGCCGCAACTTTTATGTTGAGGTCACCGAAAAAGACCGCCAATATTATGAGGTCTATTCTCTGTCAAGCTCCGAGGAAGTTCCCGACGGTTACAAGCCAATCAATCTTGTGTGTCTGCGACCTGACGGTACATTTGAATCACCGAGCACGGTGGGAACAGTGTGCAGAGCAATCCGAAAAAAGGTTGAGGGGTTGGAGAACTTCCACTTTCATATGCTCCGTCACACGTTCACAAGCAATCTGCTGTCAGGCGGTGCAACGCCAAAGGACGTGCAGGAGCTGCTCGGACATTCCGACGTCAGTACCACAATGAACATCTACGCTCACGCTTCGAGAGAAGCCAAGCGCACCTCAGCCCGACTGCTCGACAAGGTGGTCGGCGAATAAAAGCTTTCCCTCGTTTGTCCTCATAAGGGCAAAAACAAGGGAAAGCGAGCATAATTTGAGTATGAGCTGCGGTATTTAGCTGATAAACACTGGGATTTGAGAGGAAAAATCGGATAAATCCTGATTTATCGGAGTAACGGATATGAACGGAACAGTTGAACTGAAAACAGAACGTCTTGTTTTGCGTTGGCATATCGCCGATGACGCGGAGAAGCTTTTTGAGCTTTTCGGCAAGGACAATAAAATGCACGAGTACACGGGCTGGAACCCTTACGCCACATCGGAAAGAGCGAAGATCACCGTAGAAAGCTTTATAAACAGCTACAACGATGACGAGTTTTACGGCTGGGCAATCGAATATAATAACGAGCTGATAGGAACGATAGGAGCCTACGACGGTGCGGATAACAGGGAGTTTATCGAAGTCGGCGTGAGCGTCGCCGGTAAGTATTGGGGGCAAGGCTTCGCAACGGAAGCGTTCAAAGCCGTAACCGAGTATTTGAAAACCACAGGCTATAAAACGATAAAAGCGTGGTGCGCTTCCGATAACATCGGTTCACGCAAAGTGTTGGAGAAAAGCGGATATGTCCTGAAATCAACCGATAAATACGCGCTCGATATTGACGGACGAATCTATGACAGACTAAATTTTGAATACATTGACAACTAAAAAGCTAACCGCCCGAAATCATAACGTGATCGAGCGGTTTTATTATATTTGATATTTATCGGATTTGTCCATAAAGAAACAGGGCGATTTTCACCGCCCTGCTGGAAAATGGTTTGCGCCAACAGTAGGTTTAACACTGATTTTGAAGTTGTTCAAACCTGACTGACTTATAATTATGGCGAATTCGCCATAATTATAATCTTGATTGTCTAACTGCTCCCATATCCCTATGGAAGAAAGCGAGAGTATTTCTATTACGGCATAACAGAGTAATTAAGAATCATCTCATATTAATCTTCTTCGTCTTCTATCAGATACCAACCGACCACTTTATCAAAATCTTTTTCAAACGATTCGTAGGTCGTCATATCCGCTTCGGAATTATCAAAGCCCGTCGGACTGTAAAAATCCACTCTCATAGAATTCCCCTCGTATCCGACAAAACCGTTTTCAAACACAAAGCACAAGCCCGATGAGAATTCGTAAACAGCGATTGCTTCGGATTTTTTTATCCCTAACGGATAATCTAAGTACAGTGACCGGCAAGCCTGACTGATATACTTGTACAACTCTAATCTATTTCTCGGAACGGAATCGCCCTTGAGATCGTTTTTCAAGAAATGATATGTATCAAAAATATGATGTTTTACTGCATCCAAATCTGCTTGACCGCACCTTAATACTTCTAACAGTTCTTCCCATTCTGATGTCAATCCTTCATAATCTCTCACGGTAACAACTCCTTTTTAAGTCCAAATGAATAGGCTTATAGAATTATTATAGCAAAGATTTTTCTGTTACTCAACTGTTTTCAGCGCACAAATCAAATTTTGGCTTTTATCTGTCTATATGGCACTTGTAGTGCTCACTGTGATCATATCTGATAACCGGCTCTCATCCCGAAAGCTGTCTTTATTTTATCTATATACTCAGCGCTTATGTTTGGATTCATATAGATAATCGCTTTTCCTTTGGCGTTATAATCCACTCTCCCTCTGGGATAATAATCAAACGGTTTGTTGCGCGGTTTGATAAAATCCCACAGAAGTTTGTGATTGTACGTCTTACCGGATTTTGCGATACCTTCGGTTGCAAATTCATCAAACGGAAATGAAATCAGCTCTCCGTCAACGATCATCGTTCTACTGTTCTTATCGATATCATCGGAATTGTCGGATTTGTCTTTGTGTGATGCTTCCTTCTCTTTTTCAAGCTTTGCCTGCTCCGCGGAGATTATCATTTCGTTGATTTCTCCGATGATCTCAGGTGTCAGTCGCTTGCGGAAGTACACCATCATCGATGGATCAAACGGAGGCTTGCTGTCGTCGAAGGCTTTGTAGCCGCAGAAGTATTGGAGATACGGATTCTCTTGGATTTGAAGCGGGATCTCGGCGTCGGAGTAGCCGTACTCCGCCTGAATGATCCTTGCGCCGAGACCGAGACGAAGTGACTTCGCGACGTTGCCTTTCTTGTTGGAGAAAAGCTTCGCATATTTCTTCTCGATTTCAAGCCACGGAATCGTCTGCGCGCGCTTAACCTAGCGGTTGCTGTTTTTCAGATTCATGCCAACCGGCTGTCCGAAATCTTCAAGACTTATCTGTCCGTTATCGAATTTATACATCCCATCCATCTCCAAATGCAAGCTTTTTGCGGCTTTTCAGCCGTTTTCCTTGCATTTATTATAGCACATTTTGACAGATTTTGCACTGTTTATCGAGTGTTTGGGATTGTTCAGTTGGCATTTAATAGATTCACTTGTTCTCTCTTGAATCTCCTCCTTTTTCACGGCGAGGATTTTGACTTCTTCGATACCTGACACCAGTGCCAAATCAGCAGTGCGGTTCCATTCCTGCCGTACAGCGTTGTCCACTTCAATCTCCGCCGCCCTCGGATTGTTCTTGCCGATTTTCTTGGTCGGCAGATAGACACTTTCGCTATCGAATACCTTTAGCTTGTGTTCGGGATCGGAAACGTCCTTGTTAATGAGGTCGGTGTAAAACGCCTTGACCTCCCGCAAAAACGGCTCCCCTTTGAACTGCTTGTCCTTGACGGTGAACAAGTGCTGCTCGTAGACCTCGCCCTTTTTTATTATTGTACAGCGGAGCTGATCGGCTCCTCCCAAAGCACCGTCACAAAGATTTTGGGACGTTTCATTGAAAATCCGAAAAAAGAAACCCTCGTCGCCATGTGTGATAAACTTCACCTGACATACTCCCCCAATGAAATCGGGAGATTTGAATACTCAGCCACCGCCTTCTCAAAGGAAGAGCTGACCGCTTTCAACGACGCTCTGGAAGCAAAACTCAGAGAGGGTAAAACTCCTAAGGACATCATCAAAGCAATACAAGAGATATAGGAAGCTCTGATTAATTCGGGTGCGCAAATCGCGCAGTCAGATTTTTCGTCAGGTT
>JBGUWM010000328.1:0-11007 GCA_045221175.1 Acutalibacteraceae bacterium
ATAGAGCAACTTTATATTATATTCGTCATTCTTTTCATTCGGTTTTTTGCCTGCGTTTTTTGTCTGTTTTTTCGGGGAGGGCACAAAGTTCTGCCAATTCTATAGGTAGCAATCCCTTCGTCAGCGTAGTGCATTTGATTCCGGCCTCGTTTAGCTTTCGGATAGCCGCAATGCTCATCTGGGACACCTCTGGATATCCTTCCATGAACGGATCTGTGGTAAAGCAAAGCTGCACAGACTGAATCTTATCTCTGAGCCTTGGTATCTCTTTATCCAGCAATTCAAGCGTGTTTGATACAAGCACCGGCTCAAGCCAACTCTCATAATCTTTAATTTGCCCGAATCGTTTCTTCATCAGGAATGCGTAACATGGATATTTGCACCCATGTGCGCAGCCCTGCACGTGATTCATTGTGTAGTCACCATACTCTACCCCTGTTTGATAAAGCATGGATTTTCGTTCTATCCTCTTCAAGTTGCTTTCATCCTCCGCCTACTTGTTCTTCAATATGTGGTCTGCCATCCGAAGTGCAAGTCCCTGCGCTTTCGGGCTTTCACTCGCAATGGCAAAGCAGAATAGGAACATCGGCGAGTTCCTGCTGTTCCGGAAAATCCGTGCATGCTTTGACACGCATGGAAAGATTGTCCCAAGCCGAGCGAGGATATACTCCTTTATGTGATCTGGATTTGCGTCTTTAACCATCCGCTCGCCATCGCTCTGTCCGGGCTCCGGGAATAGGTCAAAAAGCGTCATCTGAGGATCTTTCTTATAGAATTCCTCGCGCCATCCGGAATCTCCAAGCAATCGATCTATGCAATCCTCCCATTTATCGTACTTTCCGTTTTTCGGCAGCATCCGTTCAAGTGCGGAGAACGGAAACAGATACCACACATCTATTGATTTCGTCTGCGCTACATTTTCAAGCGTAGTCCAATGTACCTGCGTCGCATACGGATCTAAAAACAGCAATCCTCTGTTAAATCTCCAATCTACATTGCTAATAATCTCCGCAAGCTTATCGTTCGCATCGCCGCAAAAAATCGTCACAATTCGTCTCATCTGCGGGAACTCGGAGTTTATCATATCTTGAAGTTCTCCCGCCTTCTGAGAGTCCGCTTCTATAAAATAGTAGTGATCAAACTTCTTTTCAGATGCCAGTGCACGCTTAGCGGAGCCCACAAGATACTGCCCACCGTCGCTGGTTTCAATCTCGCCGGTTCCAGCAAAGGCGTCTATATAAATCTTCTTGAACTTCTGGTTTTGCAGTGCAATCAGGTATGCGTCCAGATAGCTGGTGAAGATATTCAGCTTCTCCTCAGTCCAATTGCCACCAAATTTCTGCGACGTTGCCATAAATTCTAATCACCTCTTCTATTGAAACTCTGTCTCATGAAGAGAAAGAGATCACCGTTTCCTTCTTTCCTGTATCAGGATTCACAATCTGTTCTATCTTCGCGTCAAAGAAACCCGTGAGACCACTCTTTATATCATTACGAAATCCCTCTGACGGAAAAATCGGATGGTTATCCAAAAGTTCCCACATTTCATCAAGAGGCACTTGCTTGCGGCCTTTCAGGCAGCACTGTAGATATTTCGCGATGTCGATAACATGCAAGCAGCTTTCATCTTCCTCTTCTGTGATCTCTCCGAAAAGATTGAATGACAACTGTCTGTTCTCAACCGAATGTTTTGTCGAGGACTGAGCTCCGAAAACTTTCCAAGCACTCTTCTTGTAGAGCTTAAAGCCCTCTTTGTTACTCGTGCAGTGAATCAGATTGTAGACGAGCGAATTCTTCGTGTTATAGAACGGAAATGCCGATACATAGTATCTGCGGGCTCCTTTTAGTGAATTTATGATTTCCTCCACTCTGGCCTCATAGGCCTTCTTATCGCTTCCGTAAGGCACCAGCTTCTCAAAGTCTTCCAGATAAGTGTTCTCAATACTTTGCCTTGATCGTTTTCTTCTTGGCGCTTGTGATCGCCCGCACCGGATCTGAAACCATGTGATTAATCATAACTTCACCCCAGTTTCGGAAAAACGGCAGAAGTGCTTCCCAGTCGATGGTCGCATCATACGGATCGTAGAGCAGGAAATAATGCAGATGCCCGGTTCCATATAACTGTGGTCCGATAGTTCGAAGTAGCTCGTGCGCATCACTGTAGGACGTTACAATCTTAAAATTGCGCTCATCCTGTGGAAGATGCTTTTTCAACTCATCTACGCGCGCTTTATCCTTGTCATTTAAGTAAATGTGTATATTTTTCTCCGTGTAGGTTCTTGATGCTTCCCTTAGTGCTTCTGAGACGCGTACTGCTGTACCCTTCACCAATTGCCCGGCATCATCGGTGTATACACCGCTGTTGCACATACAGTCTATAAAGATCAGCCCATTGCAAGACTCAGTCAGCAGCAACTTCTGCGCCCACGATTTTATATATTCCTCAATCAACTCAAATTTCTTGATCGTATGAGGACTTGCTTTACTGATTACGCTCTTTTTCCTGCCGGACATCATATCACTCCTCAAGTAGTTTCATTATCTTCTGTAGGGATTAGCTCCATGATGTCCCCAATATCACAATTTAGAGTTTTACAAACTTTCATTAGAACTTCCATGCTTACTGTCTCTCCCTTCGAGAGCTTGGTTACCGAAGCCCAGCTTATCCCGGCAGCTGCCTGCAAGTCTTTCTTCTTCATGTCTTTGTCAATCAATATTTTCCACAATTTTTTATAACTAACTTTCACGGTAGTCACCTCTCGATTTTCAAAAACGTGATTTTTGCCACTGTACTTTCACAGTATAGCACAGAGCCCTTAAAAAATCAAGAGTAATTCTTCAAGTTCGCAAGAATTTTCTTTCATTACTATTGAAAAATCAGCGGATTTGTGTTATACTGTGCTTGTATCCTCATATTTTGTGTCCAAGAAAGGGAGTCTGCTGGCCGTGGGAACGTATAACAACGAGATCGAGCAGTTTATATATACTGTGTGCTACCGCCCCATGTAGGAGGCAGCTTATACATACATTGCAGAGCATCCTTATGCCCTGAATTTATCTTACTCCAGAATTCAGAATCCGGATTCTGCCATGCTTGAGGACATGGTCCTTGAATATACAAAGAATATCCGAATAGATGAAGACAGCCTTCTGTTTGACGCAGTCGTAAGCTGCACAATAAATCTGACCGAAGATACTTACAAAGGCACAGCATCGCACGAAACAAGTCAATGGCTTGTCCTTTCCTGTGTGGCGGTCGTAACCGATAAACTCGAATCTGTTACTGTTATGAACATCTCCGGGTACACCTCTGGCCAACCTCGCAAAACGGATGGTCATGCCGTCTCGAAGAACATAGTTCCGATCTTATACAAAAAGGATTTGGATGATGAAGCCACATCTTTTCTCCAGCATTATTTCCCGGAAGCACTGGAAAAGCCAATGGCCGTCGCTATTGCTGATATTGCAAGAGGTATGGGACTTGAAATTATCCAAGGCAATCGTATCACGGATGATTTCAGTGTTTTTGGAGAAATATACTTCACTGCTGGGAAGGCAACCATCTATGATCTTTTTAAGGTTTCAGAAACAACAATCGATGTAAAGCGCGGCACCATTTTGGTAGATGCCTACACCTTCTGGGAGCGGAATCTTGGGTGCGACAAAAACACAATCGCTCATGAAGTCTATCACTGGTATAAGCACCGAATGTATGCAGCGATAAAACACGTTCTCTATGGTTGAAGCCTTGTCCACACACCTCAGCAGAAATATCATTTAAACATTTTCGGGGTACAAATTTGTACCCCGAAAATCAAATCCCTCTCGGGCCTCTGGAACGAGGCGAGGAAGGCGTGTATTCTGTTGATTCATGGCGGCGTTGCTCAGGCTCGGTTTTTGGCTTTTCCTCTGCCATGCCGCTGATATTGCTGACAAAGCGGCTGCGGTCGATATCGGTGAAGCGGAAGCTGTCATAGTTGACGTCCACCTTTTCCACCATAGTAACATGATCGGCAACGGATACCTCGTGAACGAAAATAGCTTGATTCGCTTTATAGATTGGATTTTCGGTGTAGTCCATCTTTCTGATTTCGATCACGTTTTGATCTCTGACGAACACAAGCAGATTCTTCTTATCTAAGCGGCGTATCTCATCAGTGGTCTTGACGTACCGTTTGCCGGTTGAGGAAGTAGAGCGCATACCGTTGGTGCCGATCATAATAGAGTTTGAACTGACCGAGGTGGTCGCTTCACCGGTCATCTTGGACACATATTCTGAGGTCGTCAGCTCATTGCCGACGCCCAGCACCAAAAAGGTATCGCAGTCAGCGAGGATCGCCTCCCACAAGCCATCGGGATATGCCGACTCAAACAGCATATTCGACTGATAAATTATGATGATATTGACGTTTCGCGAACGCGCGGTGGATATCTTCTTCTCAAAATCGGGTATCGTACCGATATTGATAAACTCATCTGCGACGACATTGACGGGAACAGGCAGCTTGCCGCCGTGCGTGTCAGCGTATCCGATCAGCTTGACGAACATAAATGAAAAGAACAGCGCGGTGATAAAGGAATAGGTCGAGGTCTGGTCGGAGAAGCGCAGGTAATAGATACACTTCGAGGTTCCCGATTTGGTCAGGTCAATATCCTTGGTTCCCAGCACCTTACTGAGCTGCTCGTTCTGAAACAGCTGCAGACGATTAGCCAAGCCGTGGAGTATCTTCTTGCACACGTCATCACCCGCATTCTGAAACTGCAAGAATGGTGTAACGGCGGGATGATTTGGCATATACTCGCGAAGGAAATTGAAGTCTGCCTCCATACTATCCGCGCCGCCTTCCTTGAAGGAGACCTTTCTGGTAGCGATATAGTGATAAACGTCGCCGAGCGTCTGCTTCTTCCCTGTCCGGTTAGAGATGTCCGCTTCGCCAACTGATTTCAGGAGAATGACCGCTTTCAGAATGTTCATCTCCGCGTCGTTCCAAAACGGATCGGATTTCGCTCCTCCGGTGTTTCGGATCACCGTCGCCGCCAATTCCATCGCCATATCAGGATCGTTCTCCACCTCTCCCAACACGTCCCAGCCGTCTGAATGGTCGGTTTCGATCAAATTCAGGATTTTCACTTCGTAGCCCAAAGATTTGGCATAAGAGTAGGTTTTTGAATAAATCTCGCCCTTCGTGTCTACTACATAAATGGACTCGCCCACGCTGAGCTTAGAGATGATATAGTTCATCACAAATGCGCGTGTCTTACCTGTACCGGGCGGTCCGCAAACCGCGATATTGTGGTTATAGTCTGTTCCCTTGTTCCAATCCCTGTCGGGCATTGCCACGATTTTCTTTTTCTTTTCATTCAAAAATCCGAAAACGACGTCGCCGTTCGCCTTGCTGATGCCTTCCACCGTTGCCGGCAGCACCTTGAAGAACCTTTTGATCTCACTCTCGGTCATCTGCTTGGCAGAGCCGTATGTTTCTTTCTGAGAATAATCAAAGTTCTTATTTTCTGCTTTGCGCGTCGCGTCCATTTTACCACGTTTATCGCTCATGGTGACGCTGTAGCCGATCATCACCACAGCAATGACGCCGACCGCCAGCCAGACATATTTGGAATAATCAAAGAAAAACGCATAACGGAAGCAGACGAACGGTGGAAAAGTTATTGTCACTCCCTTTTGGAATACGAATCGCGCCACGATCTGCGATGCTAAACCTACAACATAAATTCCCAGCGCCGTGAAAACGGCGATCATAATGACTGTCAGAATGATTCTCGTTTTGCGGCTGAATCTGTCTCTCCATTTCAATGTACTGACACCTCGATTCAAAAATAGCGCCCTGCGCCGCCAAAAGGCAACCGCAGGGCAAGGAGAGTTGGTGAAGACTTATTGTATGTATGAAGATTTATCCTTAGAATTTCTTAAACACTGGGCTATCCCCTTTCTCTGAATAGTGATCTCTGCTTTAACTCTATTATAACACAAAGAAGCATTTTTTCTCGCTGACTTTGTTGCTTGAATAGAGCGTCAGTAATGAAACTTTTCTTTTGCAAGGCTTCATTATTATTCTTTATGATTTCGGATATCACTCTATTATCATACGCCTTGCACGCTCTACTCGATCGCTGCTATTTCACCTCGGATATACCGGTCCACCTCTGTGTACGGCAAATCGCAGACAGCAAAATGCTTCGCCAGCTGACGGTTCATATTGAGGATTTCCGAGACGATCTTTACGTCTTCCTCAAAGCAGAGCAGATAAACCTTATCATTGATCCCAAACCCCTTTTGGCAGACATAACCGATCGCGCTTGCCAGCACGGACGGCGACAAGTCCCACAGCATATATACCGGAATATCGGTGTTGCCGTACCGTCCCCGGATATTCGCGTCAGCCGCAGAGCGCAGCTTCATGGGTCGAATATCGTAGTACTCCTCGAACACAGAGCACAGCTTTTGCTTTCGCTGATCCTCAAATATATCCGCCAATCGGTATGTATGCCGGTTCATCACATAAAGATAAGAGGTTTTCAAAAACTGTTTGCTGTAAAGACGAAAGGTCGAGGCTGTCATCGCGTTCCGTTTACCTGCTTCGCAAAATGAGTCTGCCGCGTCCGCTGTGCTCTTATACATATACAGATACTCAATGTTAGCGTTTTTATTATAGGGTGCGACTGCATGAGACAGCGCCGCGCAAATGCTCTGATACATACTCATCTCAATACGCGCGTGAAGATTGCAGTCCGCTGACGGAGCATAAACCAGTATGAATTTTTCTTTTGTTACGATCACGCCGTACAATCTGGAACCGTACGCGGTATTCAATCGCGTATGCACATAACCCAATTCTCTTGTGGTGACAAAGAACGGTTTATTTACGGAAACGCTTTTGCCATTGAATATCTGATTCAACTCTTCTATATGATTGGAGAAATCAACGCCCTCACGGTAAAGATGATACAGCGCCAAGGATAACTGCCGCCGCTTCAATCGCCTGTCTTTATCATAGATGTGTGAAGTGTTGGATGAATAGATATGATACAAAAACTTATCCGGCAGCTTGATCTGCAAGTAATTAAATCCCGCTCCTGTCAGCGCATAACCGTAGGAATCTCTCTCCCCTATTCTGATAATGTATCCTCTCTTTTTCAGAATTCCAATCACGCCGTTTCTGATCGTGTATTCAGCAAAGTCCTTCTTCATCTCTCTGACAGTTTCGTCAGATACCTCACCTGCCACCAACGCGATTGATAAAAACAACTCTTTTGCAGGCGACAAAGGTTTATTAACGGTAACGCTCATCGCAGATCAAACCTCCTTTTATTCGGTAACTTCTGCCGCTGTAATTCATCTGTTATTGCTCTTTTTCTGCTGTTCTCTGTGGTTATCATCACGTTGAAATCAACTCCCGTTGAGCAATGTTTCAGCCTCGACCTTAGGGGACAACGCATACCATTTTTCATTGTATCAAAAGTAACGGTTTCAAGCCGTTTTTCGGCACTTTCCAAACCGTATAATCACCGAAATAATGGTAGGCATGACTACTATTGAAGCAGCAACAGTTTGTCTATCTTTTTTCACAGGTAACGCTTATTATTTTCACCGTTGTTTGCACACCATTTCTTCCAACTGTTTTTCTATTGAAATATGCGGTATGATGTAAACCTCTGTGTAGTATTTTTCAGCTTGCTTCGCTCCATAAAAGACGTTCAGATACAAACCGCTGTCATCCTCCGTCATCAGATATTTCTTGATTAAATTGATCACATCATGTCCGTCGGCATTGTCATTATCCCTCAACGACATCTTTCCCGGAGAACAACAAACGATAAAAACTGATGTCGCAGGCATTTTTTGGATGATATCCTTATTTTGAACAAGCAACCTTTCAAACACGCTGACGACATATTTACGTTTGGGAGAGAAAACATCTCCGGCATTCCTTCGGTTCAACAAATACGGGATCACTGCCCGATAACCGTTCCCGTATTTTTCAAAACAGCAGTCGATCATCTCCGGCCTAAAGCGATCCAGATAACGCTTCAATTCTTTTTTCTCGGAAGCCGTCAGCTGCTCAAGGTCGAAACTCTCCAAGATACCCTCCGGAAGACTCGACTCCAAATCAAAAAGCAGCGTACCGAAATCATAAAGCGCGTACTCCATTTTCTTATAGATAGAGTATAGATTGGATAAATTTGCAATATCATTCTCCCGAAAAAACATCAGTTGCTCACCTGTCTGCGCGAACAGCGAAATCAACTTATTATAGATACGTCTGCACTTATTATCCATTCTTTTATCCTTATTTCTTTGATAACCCGAAATCCTCGGGCTGATAGAAGGTGATATCCTCACCCTTTCTCGCGTGAGGAGTAACGTGGATATACTGCACCGTGTTGGGAATACAGGCGTAGAGCTCACGCAAGGTTTCCGGGTTCAGCATCCCCTTCGCTTCCAGAATCACAAACCGGCTCGGCGCAAACCGAGAGTCATAACCAGCGTCGAGCATTTGCGCAATCTTCTTCGCCATCATTTGGTTTTCCCAATACTCCAAAAAGAGGAGCTGCGCGTTTTGCTCCTCTCCCTCGTAATTGATATATCCGAACTTGACCGGCGACGGAAAAAATGACGGCTCCTCATAGGTGATTTTGAGGTATCTCCTCAGAACGCCCAACGCCGTCAGCGCCGCCTGATATCCGTTTTCGGTGTTGTCAAATACGCTTTTGGTATGCTCGCGGTTAAAGGTCTCGGAAAAATACACCGTACCGTAAATATCACGCTTCTTCTTTTCGTATGTAATCAACCCTCTCTTGCACAGGCGCGTGGTGTCGGTAAAAATGGTTTCGTCCGAAATATGCGGTAAATTCATGCGCAGCGCGCCAAACGTGACCGCACGATACTTATTGATAAAATCCAAAATGGTGTCAATCGACTTTTTCTTCATGGTCACCTTCCTCTCTGCGCTTCATAATAATCAAATACCCTTTTGGGGCGGAGAAATAATCAAACCCATATAAGCAGACCCCGATATGATCGGCAACTCTTTGATACTTGGTCAGGAAAGCGGAACGCGTCATTGATTGATGGTTGTTCATGATTGCTCTGGAAATCTGTCTGCGCTTTGAGTTCAAGAGAAACGCACCGGCAATATCACCTTCAATCATGCCCACTTGCGCACATATCTTTTTTATAATCGTATCAAAATAGAGGTCAACGGCTTCCTCACCGCATCGGGTGAATGGCTCGATAATCGAAAAGCTTTTTGGCAATTCCAGCACCGTTATCCGATAATACGGCTCAAACAACAGCTCAACCCGTTCCTCGATCATATCCAGTGCTCGTGCGCGGATAGAATAGGCGTTGCGATCGCTTGTATTAAGCAGCGTTGCGACCTTCTTGACGGTCATCTTTTCAATATATACCTTGCGATAAACAAATTCATATTGATTGTTGTAATTTGACCGAGTATTGATTGGCAGAACCGCTAAGGACATTTCGATATAGGACAAGAAGGCTTTCGCCGCTTTATACTTATGCTCGATTTCATGAATCAAGCTATCTTCAGGCTCACTAAATTCTTTCCTATACGCTTCATAAACATCAACAAAGAATTTTATATATGTATAGTTCTTAATCAGGTGCAAAAGTTCCATCCTACTACCTCATGTTACGATGACTCAGCTCATATAGGCACGCCAGCTCATTCACTGCGATCATACGGCACTGCTGAATAGTATGCTAAGAAACGGACAGGCGGTCAACAATACCGCGAACGGTCAAACCTCGGACGATCTTATCGTATACCTTGATGATCGTTTCCTTGTGCTTTTGCTCTCCAAGCAAATAACCAAGGTGCGCGGCGCCGTTGCGCAATAATGGCACCATATCCGACCTAAAATCCTTGTACAACTCTTCATCCGGAAGTATCAGCTTTCCCATTCTCTGTAAATCCGCCGTGTTAATGTTTAATTCCTCCGCCGCTTCCGCTTCACGAAAGTTACGAAGCAAAGCGTCGAATACGCCATAATACTTTGATTGCATGGTCAATTCTCTTTCATAGAGCTTTTTCAGCCCGTTTGTTCTGCACATCTTGATTCCACCTCACAAAGTAGCCGCCAATTCATTCCAATCCAGCTTGCCCGCAAAGCACAACGCAAACGAGAAGCCTAACAGGAACGTCAGCAAAAGAGACGGAAGGTTAAACACCGTGATCAGCACCAGATATACTGCCGATACGGATTTTCGGAATCTCACAGGCACAGCGCGCTTGAAATACACAAAACATAATGATAATGCAAGCAGTATATTTGCCACAGCGAAACCCGCGTGAACAAATGCAAGGCAATTAACGAGGACGACAGCCAAAAGCGTAACGACAACAAACTTCCCAAACGGGATTTTTTCCGGTTGCTTTAGTCGCCTTCTGTTTGTCCTCATTCTGTTCGCCTCGCATTATATATCTGCTATTTGCTTATTATTGTTATTCTTGTTTCTGGAATATTATAACATTAATAAAAGCTGTTGTCAATATTCTGATACCGAATTATGAGCAACAGCTTGAAAAAATATCTAAAAACTGATATACTATTATTATTCCAAGAACAGGAAGGATTGTTGATTGATGCAGAAAGACATCAGAACCAAAATCGTAGATACCTTAACCGAAAGAGAACTCACCCGCAAAGACCTTGCGGAGCTTATCGGCTCCTCCCAAAGCACCGTCACAAAGATTTTGGGACGTTTCATTGAAAATCCGAAAAAAGAAACCCTTGTCGCCATGTGCGATAAGCTTCACCTGACATACTCCCCCAAGGAAATCGGGAGATTTGAATACTCAGCCGCTGCCTTCTCTAAAGAAGATCTGACCGCTTTCAACGACGCTCTGGAAGCAAAACTCAGAGAGGGTAAAACACCGGAGGACATCATCAAAGCAATACAAGAGATATAGGAAGCTCTGATTAATTCGGGTGCGCAAATCGCGCAGTCAGATTTTTCGTCAGGTT
>JBGUWM010000329.1:0-2287 GCA_045221175.1 Acutalibacteraceae bacterium
TCCGGCGTCCTTAGAGCTGTCAATGCCATCCTCCACGCAGATCAGATTGACACCGAAATCCTGCATGAGCTGCAAAGAGTTCAGAACATCCGCTGCATTTCTGCCAAATCGGGAAAGCTTAAAGACCAGCACATAGGAAACGCCGTCTTTGCAGTCCTGAATGTCATTCAGCATCCGTTGAAAATCCTGCCGTCCTTGGATGTTCTTTCCGGAAAAGCCCTCGTCAGAATACTCCCCCGCAATAACCATATCTTCGTATGCCGCATACTTCCGCAGTTTGTCACGCTGGGCATCCAAGCTGTACCCGTCAACCTGCATAGAGGTGGACACTCTTGTATAAAGATAGCATTTAGTTTGTTTCTTTTTCAGAATCGCCACCTCCCTCATCCATTTCTTTTACCATAAGTCCCTCGTTGCGGATATAATACTCCAAAAGCCACAGCACATAATCCGGTGCATGGCGGTTATCCAATTCCCACTCGGTCATAGTCCGGTAAGGGATATGGACGAGCTTGCAAAAATCTTTCCGGTTCAGTCCTGTACTTTCCCGCAACTTGATAATTCTGTTCTTACAATCCATCTGTCTTTTCTCCATTAAAAACAAAAATACACGTTGCGTAATCATTATAGCATAGCTACACCGAATACGCAACGTGTAAATTGTAAATTTTTACGCAGCCTTATTCGTCAAAGGCTGCGCTTGATTTCTTTCCTCGGAATGCTCTACTTTCTGCTGGGCATCCTGTTCCAATTTATCCAAAACCTGATGTCCGTATTTCTGGAGCATCTGGCTCATAACATCCACACAGCGGACAAATGCCGCATTATACTTTGCATCCTCATAATATTTCTTCAATAGGCAGTTACCTCCATCAAATTTCCATGTCCTGTCCACGCTTGCGGGCAGGTGCTTTGTGTTCCTGTGTTTCCTTTCCTCTGGCGAGGATAGAATTGATAAAAGCCCAAACCTTTTCGGATGCAACTTCCAGTGCATCAAGGAAAGGCTGGGCTTTCTGTTTCAATTCCTGATATTTTTTATTTGCTTCTTCACATCGCTGCTTCCAAATGGATGCAGACTTTTGAGCCGATTCCAGTTTCCCTTTCAATCGCTCATTCTCTGCATTGATGATAATGCCATTGGTGGCATAGCGTTTCAGCGTGTCACATTCATCCGGTGTCAGCGTGATATTGTTTCCGAATTTAACTTTCTTACCCATCGCTTCAATATCCTGCACCGTCAGAGCAACGGTCTTTACTGCCTTGGTTTCCTTTTGCAGAGCTTCCAGTTTCTTTTTCTGTTTCTCTGTGGCAGCCTTGGCATCCTCCAAACTTTGTTCTGCCTGTGCCACCTGTCCGGTCACAGCTTCCAAACGCTGCTGCTCTGCCTGCACCTTAAACTGTGTCACCGTCAGATGTTCTTCAGTGCTGCCACGTTCTCCACGCTCCACATCGTCATATCCGGCTGCACGCATGAACTGAAAGAAGTCATCCTGCAACACACTGTAGGATGACTTCAATATCTTTTTTCCTTTTGCGTTAATCATGGGATTACCGTTTTCGTCAAGCACCGGCTTGCAGTCCCATTTCTTACTTCGACTGACCTGCGTGATCGTTTCCTTTACGGTTCCCCGGAGGGCTTCATCCTTACACCGCTTCGACCAAAGGATCTGCTTTTCCACCACAGGGATATAAACCACATGAAGATGGTAGTGGTACACATCCTCGCCCAGCGCTTCGGACATTGCCTGGTTGCGTTCATCGGCGTGCATCACAGCGGAGAGGATATACTGTTCACCGCCCACGATCTCCACAGCGGCTTTATAGGCATCGGCATAAAACTGTTTTGCAAATTCATAGCCGCCGTGGTTATAGAAGTAAGCGGAGTTCACATCAAAAACTAACTCGCCGTATTTAACTGCGTCCGGTTTCAGACCTCTGGTAGAGATGATCTTGTCCTGCTCCATCTGCTCAAACATTTTTACATAATCATCGGTAGGAGCTTTGAAATGGACATTCAGGGTCGTGCGTTCCGGCACAATGTCCTGATTGCTGTAGCTGTCCTTTTCACGCTCATTGTGTTCCTGCATTTTTGCTACATCGTCCGGAGTTTCCAAGTCCTGATTCCGGGCTACGGTGCGGTCTATTCCATCATTTCTTGCCATAGATTTTTTGTCCTTTCTTTGAGATTTGCAGACAGCGGGGAGCTACGGAGAGGCACTTTTTCAAAGTGTAATAACCCACTATAACACTTTCATCCATACTGGCTGCAAAGTGCCGTGGGCTCTCC
>JBGUWM010000330.1:0-2399 GCA_045221175.1 Acutalibacteraceae bacterium
TGACAGGTCAGTGGGAAAAGCGGCTGCACGATATAGCAGAAGGAAATGAAGATTATCAGGCTTTTGTTTCGGCTATGGAGCAGAAAGACCGTGATTGGTATTCGACTATCGTTTCATCTGCTGATACGGAAAAGTATGTATCTGATGAAGATACTCTCTCCTGTCCGTTCTGTGGAGCAAGAGTTATCAAAGGTAAATTCGGCTATTTCTGTTCTGCAAAGAAAGATACAGGCTGTTCTTTTTCTGTCGGCAATGAGATTTGCGGAAAAGCCATTTCCGATGCACAGGCTATAAGGCTTATCGAAAAGGGCAAGACAACTCTGATAAAGGGCTTCAAGAAAAAAGACGGGAGCGGAGAATTTGATGCGTATCTTGTCGTTGACAAAGCGGAGAAGAAGATCAAGTTTGAGTTTCCGAAAAGATAACAAAGCACTTGATATTCTATCATAATTATGATAATATAATGATAGAAAGGCGGTGTTGTTATGATACAGATTAGACCGGTATCAGATTTACGCAACAACTTTACAGAACTTGAAAAGGAAGTAAAAAACGGACAGCCGATATTCCTGACAAAAAACGGATATGGCACAATGGTGTTGTTGAGTATCGAGGAGTATTCCAGACTGACAGATCGGGTAGAGGGAAAACTCGATGAAGCCGATATTCAAGCTGCCAACACAGATGTCAGATTGTCGCACGAAGAAGTTTTTGGAGATTTGAGGAAAAAGATCAATGGATAAGGAATACAAGCTACGTTACCTGCCTTTGTTTAAGGAAGATTTAGAAAAAGCGGTGCTGTATATTGCGGATGTGTTGCAAAATTCGCAAAGTGCAGAAAAACTGCTTGATGATGTCGAGAACGCCATAAAGAAAAGACTTCAATATCCATTGGCATTTGAGCCGTATCACTCTTTGCGAAATCGTGAGAACGAATACTATAAAATACAAGTCGGTAACTTCTTTGTTTTCTATGTTGTCATAGATGATGTAATGGAAGTCAGAAGATTTATGTATGCCAAGCGTGATCTTGACAGTTTGCTCCCGTAACAGCCCAACAATTGAACAGACCTACCCATAAGCAAGTAAAGCTATGATTCGCTTTGCTTGCTATTTTTTTGTCCAAAATCAGAAAGGACAGATACGATGGAACACAAGATATTCACCCCCGAACAAAAACAGAGAGCCAAGAACGCTGATCTGATCGAATTTCTGAAAGCCTACATGAACTTTGAATTTAAGAAGGCAGGACACTACTATCAATGCAAACAGCACAGCAGTCTTGTTATATATTCTGACAGAAAGGGCTTTGTATGGAACAGTCAGAACATCTCAGGCGGTGACACGATAGACTTTTTGAGAAAGGTTGAAGGCAAGTCCTTTCCCGAAGCTGTTGAAACGATAATCGGTGAAAGTGCTGCTATGACTTATAAGCCTGCACCAAAGTACAGAGCCGAAGCAGGGCAGCTTGTGCTGCCTGAAAGAGCAGAGGGAAAGTATAACAGAGTTTATGCTTACCTTTCGCAAACAAGAGGTATCTCTCCCGATGTCATTTCAGACTTTATAAGGTCTAAACAGCTTTATCAGGACACCAAAGGTAATTGTGTGTTTGTTGGCTTTGACGAACAGGGAACGGCGAAATCCGGCTCAGTCAGAGGTACGCTGACAGAGAAAAAATATCGTGGAGACTACGAAAATTCAGATAAGCGTTATGCCTTTCATCAGATGGGGACAGACAGCACAAGACTGTACATATTTGAAGCTCCTATTGACCTTATGAGCCACTGCACTATGACAGATCAGGCATTCGGCAAGGGTTCATACAAAGGACAAACAAGATTAGCCTTATGTGGCAGCTCCGATGTGGCATTTGAAGCGTTTTTAGAACGGCACAAGGATGTCAAAGTCCTGCATTTCAGGCTTGATAATGACGAAGCAGGACGGGCAGCAGTCGAGAAGTACACGGCAAAATATCAGGCAAGAGGGTACGAAGTACATTCTGTTTTCAGCAAAGGAAAAGATGTCAACGAAGATTTGATAAACGCTCAAAAACAAAATCCAAGAAAAAGATAGGAGATAGGAAATCTATGAATAATGAAAATAACACACAAGCAGCTTCCGATTATCCTGAAATACCACTTAAATTTATAATCAACAATCAACTGTCTTTGAAAGAAATCGGAACTTTTGCAACTGTTTACGATATGTACCTGAACGGAGAAATGCCTATTACTGTAAGTGGTATCTGTCAGCATATACCTGATGGCATTGTCACTATAAGAAAATATGTAAAAAGGCTTATTGACAAAGAGCTTCTTATCAGAGATCACGCACTGATCGACGGACATATCGTAATGACACTTACGGTCAATATGGACAGGTTCAGGGAATGAACAAAA
>JBGUWM010000331.1:0-4921 GCA_045221175.1 Acutalibacteraceae bacterium
AGTACTTGTTCATCTCAAGCCTATCCGGATCGTTCTTCTTGTTCTTCATTGTGTTGTAGTTGCGCTGTTTGCACTCTGTGCAGGCTAATGTTACTTTTACTCTCATTGACGGCACCTCCCGGTTTTTCGGAATTATTTAGCCTCCCTCAAAAAAGGCACAAAAAATAAACCTCTGATGAGGTAAATACAATATAACACACCACAGGTAATTTGTCAAGGGATTTATAAATTTTTCATGCATTTTTCACGCATTTTTACAGTGATCTGTTCGTCCGGGAAACTGCCGGATTTTTTACGCAGAGAATAACAAAACACTATGCCTCTGCTTGACACAACTCACAAAATGAAGTACACTGTTTTCAAGGAATTTTTTTACCTTTATTTGTTACACAATTTGTTACACGGAGGTCAGACAAATGAAAAAACAGCATTTCTTAAAAGCATTGATTTGTTCATTGGCATTGTGTACTTTGTTTTCTCTTTGCGGCTGCGGAGAAAGCAAGTCAGACAATACTTCCGGAGCCTCGTCCGCAGCTTCCGGAGTGAGTACCGCTGCGGAAGACTCATCCACAGATGACAGCATCACGGACGAAAGCACCAAGGATGAAAGCACACAGGACGAAAGCACCAAGGATGAAAGCACCACAGATGAAAGCAGTGTGTCAGATTATAAAGACCCCGAATACACCCTGGGCAAGATCGTTGACAGCGGCAACTGCGGCGACAACGGTGACAACGTCAAATGGGAGCTGGATGAAAACGGTCTGCTGGTCATCAGCGGAAACGGAAAAATGACAGACTATGATGCCTATGGCAGGACTGTCTGGTTTGTCCACAAAGAAAAAATCAAATCAATAATAATTAAAAAAGGGATAACAAGCATTGGCGAATTTGCGTTCAGTGGCCTCCTATACCTCACCGACATTGCCATCCCCGACAGTGTGACAAGAATCGGCTCCTGGGCATTCTTTTGCTGCTCCAGACTTAAAAGCGTCACCATCCCCGACACCATTACAAGCATTGAGGATTATGTGTTCGCAAGCTGCGAAAGTCTTACCAACTTTACCATTCCGGACAGTGTGACAAGCATCGGATCCTGCGGGTTCAATGGATGCAGAAATTCAGACTTCACCATTCCCGAAAGCGTAACAAGCGTTGGGCAAAATGCGTTCTCGGGCTTGACATCCTCTCAGACTATCAGCATAAAAGGTAAAAGTGAAGCGCCAAGCGGATGGAATTCAAACTGGAATCATAGATGCGATGCAAAAATCGTATGGAACGCATGACAATCAGGAGGTCAGACAAATGAAAAAAAAGCATTTCTTAAAAGCATTGTTTTATTCATTGGCATTATGTACTGTGTTTTCTCTTTGCGGCTGCGGAGAAAGCAAGTCAGACAATACTCCCGGAGCCTCGTCCGCAGCTTCCGGAGTGAGTGTCGCTGCGGAAGACTCATCCACAGATGACAGAATCACGGATGAAAGCATCACGGATGAAAGCATCACGGATGAAAGCACCACAGATGAAAGCAGTGTGTCAGATTATAAAGACCCCGAATACACCCTGGGCAAGATCGTTTCCAGCGGCGACTGCGGCAAGGATAGCGATGAAGTTAAATATGAGCTGGACGAAAACGGTCTTCTCGTTATCAGCGGAAGCGGAATGATAGATAATTATCGGAGTAATCGGAGCAGTGAAGCTCCATGGAATTCTGACCCGATGGCAATAAAAACAGTTATCATCAAAAAAGGTGTAACAGTGATCGGAGAATATGCGTTCGACGGGTGCAAAAATCTCACAAGCGTTACCATTCCCTCCGGTGTAGTCAGAATCGGAAACTATGCGTTCGTTCAATGTACGGCCCTTACCGATCTCACCATCCCCGACAGTGTGGGTAGTATCGGAGAAAATGCATTTGCGCAATGTGAAAGCCTTACAAGCATTGCCATTCCCGAAAGCGTGGCGCTCATTCAGGAGAGAGCGTTCAAGTTATGCACAAGTCTTGAAAGCATCACAATCCCATCAAGTGTGACAAAAATCGAACAATACACATTCACAGCCTGTAAAAAACTTAAAAGCATCACCCTTCCCGAAAGCATAACAAGTATTGAAGAAGGAGCAATGAGTGATTGTGAAAGCCTTACAAGCATCACCCTTCCATCCGGCTTAAAAAAAATTGCGAAAAAAACGTTTTCCCACTGTACAAATCTTACAAGCATCACGATTCCTTCAGGCACGAGTGTTATTGGGATGGAGGCATTCGTCGGCTGTAAAAATCTTACAAGCATCACGATTCCTTCAGGCATGAGGTGTATTGAAATGGGGGCATTCGCCGACTGTAGATGTCTTACAGACATTACCCTCCCTGACGAATTAGTTGCCATCTGTGAGACGGCATTCCTCAATTGCACAGGGATCAAAAGCATTACCATCCCGGAAAATGTAGAAACCAATAAATATTGTGCGTTCGGTGGCTGGACGTCCTCTCAGACCATAAACGTCAAGGGCAAAAGCGAAGCACCGGCCGAATGGAAGCAATGGGACCTGGGATGCGAAGCCAAGATCGTATGGAACGCCTGACCACCCGGACCGCAGCATAAAAACACCATAACTCCAAAAGGACACCAGCTGTTACATGATCAGAAGGTGTCCTTTTTGTTGTCTGTATTTATATGTCTGTATGTTTTGCGTGCCGCAGACCGTCCGCTCCGGAACGAAGTATAAGCCTGTGACAAACGAGATTATTACAGTCCCACGATCAGAAACAGATTTCAGAAAAACCACAGTGCCGGCACTTTACCCTCCCGGCAGCGGTATACTTCCCTCGATACGGTATTTCTTTCCGTCTACCTCATACTCGCGGAACTGTCCGCGGGATACCTCTGCGGAAGAAGCCGCTCCCACCTCGGCACCGTCATGGAAGCCATCGGCAAGCAGAGCGCAACAGCCCTCAACGGCGGCGGTTATGTCCTTTGCAGTCCTGCTCCCGCCGAAGGGAAGAAGGGTCTTCATAAGGCGCTGAATGCGTCCTGTGCGGCTGTCGGGTCCGTCAGCGGGAGGATAGTACAGATAGGCATAGCCGGAGCCGTATATATAATGTTCCTCACCGTCAAGATCCACATAGATATACACCGTTCCGTTATAGCTCAGCCTTTTGTCGTCGGATGCGGCGTATGCTTTGATAAGCTGTCCGGTCTCTCCGGTATTTCTGCCGGCGCCGATATACACCGATATATTGAATTTTATTTCGTCTGCGGTACCGCAGAGAGTTTTTACAAGCTCTTCCGTTTCCTGCTCGGAAAGAACAGATCTCTCGTCACGGAGGATCACCCTGTCGTTCCCCTCTTCTTTTACGGAAGATACGGAAGCGTCACTTCCGGTCACGGCGCTTTCATAACCGCCGGACTCACGGCTCTCCTCCGGCGTCGACTTATCACCTGACGAAAACGCAGAACTCTCCCCTTCGCTTTCTTCAGCTGTATTGCTTTGCGGGGAACCGTCCTTTGGATCACTCCGGTCAGGATCCGCAGAAGCATCAGTGCATGTCGTTCCGGAAGTATTGTCATTCTGCCCTTCGGTCATACTATCCGTATCCGGACCTTTACACGAGCACAGACAAAGTGCCGCAAGAACGGCAATAACGACAGTCATCATTCGTTTCATATCCGGCACCGTCCTTTTTATACCCGGAGGATCATTTCTTCTGCATCTGGTCGTTATATGCCTGAAGGCGTTCGGCCATGAATTTCTTGGGCTTCTTGGGCTTTTCGGGCTTTATCTTCTTGCCCCTGAGATTACGCGCGGCAACGGCGATCTTTTTAAGCTCCTTCGGGAAAGCGCAGGTCACCGCTTCAAACTTTCCGTCATCCTCAACACTGTTCAGCAGGATATAGGTTATTATTCCCTTTACGTCAAGATCTCCTGCCTCATAAAGCTCCGCAAGAGTCTTTGACAGCTTTTCGATGTTCTTCTGACCCTGTGAAGCTACATATTCCGCAAAGCGGGGCGCTATCTTTTCATCGGCAAAGATCGTTCCCCTGAAGCTTTCGTAGTGGGCTTTTTCGTATGCAACGTCGTCTCTCAGTTCAGGGAAATAGGCTATCATACGGTTTGCAAAAAACAGCGGGTCACTGTTCTGCTCGCCGTTTTCCTTCTTTGACTTTTTCTTCTGCTGTGCGGCCACCTGACGGGGACCTCTTATTGTCTCGGCAAAATCCTCACCGATATTTTCGGCTTCTCTGCTGCCGTCCACCTCTTCATCGAAAAGCCATGTTGCCACAGTCTTCCATGAGTTGTCCGGTTCACCGTCATCAACACCGCACGAACGCAGAACAATGCGTTTTTTATCAAAGTAGTAAACGACACAGTAAGCCACCTCTCCCACATAGAGCGTGGTTTTTTCGTTGTCAGTGTCGGCAACAGGGTGCTTTTCGTATCCTTTGGACAGCAATACCCCGTCTACCTTTGCGGTAATTATTCCAAGCGCTTTTGATATTTCCATTTTTATCTCTCCGTCTCAGTATTCTGTACACCGGCGCCTTACGCCGCATAGGGCATCGTTATGCGCACTGTATACCGATTGTTACAGTATATCATTTATCGCGCAGGATTTCAACCCGCCGGTGCAAATATTCAAAAAAATCCTGCATTGTCACCTTATAAAAAATATTATAAAGGAAATATCTTCTTTGCCTTTGCCGCCGCAGTTTTCCTGAGCGGCTCACGCTCTGCCATACAAATACGATACATAAGAAACAGAGTTGGAGGTCGGATTTCAGCCGCCGTTTCATAATACTCCCTCACACGCGGCAGCTTCAGCCCAAAAAACGCCGCCGGGATCTTACCCTGCGGCGATGGGGCGGTTTCAGGAAAAGATATCCTTTATGCCCTCTACCATGTCTTCCACCGTGTTTATTACCTT
>JBGUWM010000332.1:0-1928 GCA_045221175.1 Acutalibacteraceae bacterium
GTATAATAACCATACCACAAATGAGCCGACAGTCTGAAAGGAGCGCCTGATATGGCAGCAAAACAGACTGAAGGAAAAATAACAGCATTGTATGAGAGACTGTCCCGTGACGATGAACTCGCCGGAGACAGCAACTCCATCATCAATCAAAAGGCATACCTCGAAGGCTATGCAAGGCAGCAGGGGTATGAAAACCTCGTCCACTATACCGACGACGGTTATTCGGGCGGCAACTTTGACCGTCCTGCTTGGAAACAGCTAATTGCAGATATTGAAGCCGACAAGATCGCACACGTTCTTGTGAAGGATATGTCCCGAATCGGCAGAGATTATTTGCAGACCGGCTACTACACCGAGGTGTTGTTCCGTCAATACCATGTTCACTTTGTCGCTGTCGCCAACAGCGTTGACAGCGACGATCAGAACAGCAATGAGTTTGCTCCGTTCCTCAATGTGATGAACGAGTGGTATCTGCGTGACCTCAGCCGCAAACAGCAAGCCGCCTGTCGCACCAAAGGCGAATCGGGTAAGCCGCTGACGAACATTGCTATCTACGGATATAAAAAAGATCCGAACGATAAAAACCATTGGCTGATCAACGAGGAAGCCGCCGAGGTTGTCCGTCGAATTTATCGGTTGACAATCGAGGGTAAAACGCCTTACGAAATCACAACGATTCTTTATAATGAAAGAATCGAAACGCCTGCCGCTTACCACGCAAGGCAAGGAACAGGGCTTTGGAAATACAAAACCGATATACCGCACCCGTATTCGTGGAACGAAGCTACTGTAAAAGCTATCCTGTCTAAACCTGAATATGCGGGCGATACTGTCAACTTCAGAACACGCAAGGAATCCTACAAGGATAAACAATCCGTTGCCAATCCAAAAGAAAGCTGGATGATATTTAAGGATACGCACGAAGCGATTGTTGACCGTGAAACTTGGGAGCTTGTGCAAAAGCTGATTAAAACGCCGAGACGTGTTGATACGATTGGTGAAGCCAATCCGCTGACAGGACTTGTGTTCTGCGCCGATTGCGGAGCGAAGATGTATAACCACCGCACACGCGGCGATATAGAAAAGAAAAAGTACCCGGGTGATACTTATGATTGCTCAACTTACAATTTGAGCTTTCGGAAGAAAGAGCCTGTGTGCTTTAAACACCGCATTACAACAAAGGCACTTCGTGTGCTTATTCTTGAAACGATCAAAGCGGCTTGCGCTTCAGCTATTAAGGATAAGGCGAAATTTTTAGATGACATTCGTTCCGCTTCACAGCTTCGGCAAAAAGAAGCGGTCAAGGACGCTAAGCGAAAGCTGAACAAGAGTCGCAGGAGAATCAACGAGCTTGACGGTATCATCAAGAAGCTCTATGAATCCTATGCCGTCGGCAAGATCACCGAGGAACGCTTTGACAGCCTGCTTGCGGAATACGAAGCGGAACAAAAAGAGTTGTCCGCTTTTGTGACCGAGACCGAACAGCAGCTATCTACCTTTGAAGAAGATACAGCTCGCGCGGAACAGTTCCTTGCGTTGGCGAAAAAGTACACCGACTTCTCTGAGCTGACTACGCCGATGATCAACGAATTCATCGACAAGATTTTAGTTCACGCTCCGTACTATATTGACGGTGAGCGTATGCAGGACGTTGACATCTATCTGAATTTTATCGGACAGTTTGAAATTCCCGAACCGGAGTTGAGTGAGGAAGAACTCAAGCGTCAGGAACAGCTTAAGAAAAAGCGTGTATATGAACGGGAGCTTTACCAGAAAATCAAATCAGGCGAGCACGTCGTCGGAAAGAATTTCGAGGTGAAGTGCTGGGAGTGCGGCAAGACCTTTATTTCAAAATCAACCAATGCAAAATTCTGTTGTGTGAAATGCCGTAACAGGAATTACAACAGAAAACGTTGGCAAAAGCATAA
>JBGUWM010000333.1:0-6661 GCA_045221175.1 Acutalibacteraceae bacterium
ATAAAATATAGCGGGATAGAGCAGTTCGGTAGCTCGTCGGGCTCATAACCCGAAGGTCGTTGGTTCAAATCCTTCTCCCGCAACCAAGTTAACCGCCATAAACATTGCGTTTATGGCGGTCTTTTTTGCTTTGTTGAGTAAATTTTGATAATTATACTCTTTTCATATACCCTTACTGTACCCTTATTCGGTACTTTATGTAAATTCAGTCGAATGATTTTTCAGTTTGTAAAGTCCATATTATCATTTTCTTTTTCTGTTGGATTTCAAGAAGTCAACAGGTCAAGAAGGCAAGCGGTCAGCCCTTAGTGTGAAGTTCTATTTGTCGAAGTCTTTGTTCGCGTTTGTCCAGGTGTTCATTTATCTCGTTCAGAGATTCGTGTATGTCACGGAGTGATTTGAGATATTTTGCGTAATCAGGAGTTTTCTTATCAGGTTGTCTGATGTAATTCACATATCGGACAACCTCTTTTTCTAACCGTTTCATTGTGTCGGTCAGTTCGGTGATTTGCTGAGGCGTTACGTTTTTGTTTTTCTTTGCAAGTTCAGTTGTGTTCTGAACCCGTCTGTAGATGTCAAGCAGTATGCTGCTCCAAACACGGTGATCCTTGCAAACGATGATTCTTTTTCTTCTCATCAGATTCATAATAAACCGCGAAAGTGTGATTCCTTCCAGATCGGCGTATTCCACCAAAGTCTTTTTATCCTCCGGACTGATGCGAATATGTAAATTCTCTGTTTTCGGATTTTCCGGATTGTGGTCTTTCAGTTTTGACATTCTGTTTTTTCACATCCCTTCATTTTGGATTTTCAGTTTTGATTTTCGGAAGTCAAAAACTCCCGTTTTTTCGCTGTTGGATTACCCCCTCTGAAAGCGGGGGTTGCGAGCACAGAATTTGTGTACTACATGTGTGCACAAATTCACTCGTCAGGGCAAATCCCTGAAACCCTCAAATCGCGAAATCGCTCAGCTGTTCCTGCGTAAAATTATTTTCAAAAATCAGAGATTCTCCATTTTCTCCAGAACATTTCGTTTCGCGGAAATCGACGGATGACAGTAAAGATCCATCGTAAGTTGAACGGACGAATGTCCCAAAATCTCGCTGACGACCTTCACGGGCATATCGTTCTCAATCGCCCTCGTTGCAAAAGTATGACGAATGGTGTGAAAGGTGTAATGCGGCGCGTTTGCGTTTTTGAGGATCCTGTCATACACATCGCGCATATAGCTCGGTTCGATCGCGCCGCCAAACTCGTTGGCAAAAACGTAGCCGTTGTCGCTGTAGCCCTTCCCCAAACGACGCTTTTCAAAAAGCTGCCGTGCCCTATGGACAAGAAGCTTTTGCAGCATCGAGTCGGTAAGCGGAATAACACGGTTACCCTTCTTGGTTTTGGGTGCGCCCTCGACGATTTGCGTTCTTTTGCCCTTCGCTTTGATGTCAGACGATTTTTTCTGCACTCGCTGCAAAGTACGTCTGACGCGGAATTCCTTCGCCGCAAGGTCGATATCGCTCCATTTGAGCGCACACAGCTCGCCTAACCGCAGTCCGGTGAAGAAGTCCAGCTCGATAGCAAATCCCAGCCTGTCCTTTCGCGCAGCTTCAATGATTGCGCGCTGTTCATCGGGCTTGAAAACGATAATTTCTTTTTCCTCCTTTGAGGGCAACACCACGCCTTCCGAAGCGTTGACCGACACGATTTTGTTGATCACCGCCTGCTGCAAGGCTTCGTGCAGCATATTGTACATGTTGCGGATAGTTTTCGGGCTGAGACCGCCCTTGCCGTCGATTCTGCCGTTTATCCGCTTTTCGTTGAAAAACACCTGTAACTGATTGGTGGTGAGCTTTTGCAGCTTCAAACCGCCGATCAAGGGAGAAATGTGACGGTCGATATACGCCTGATAGCTCGCATAAGTGCTGGGGCGCACCTTAATGTAAGCGTAGCTTGTCAGCCAGATGTTCAGCCATTCCGACAGCGTGATGTCACGCGGAACAATGTAGGTGCCGTTCTGGATTGCGGAAACCTTCTCGTTGATCTTTTTTGCAACCTCGGCGCGCGTCTTGCCGTACACCGATACCTGCTTTTGCTTGCCGCGGGAGTCGTAGCCAATGGTGTAGCGACCCTCCCACTGTCCGTTTTTGCGCTTACGGATAGAGCCTTCGTTGTTGCCGTTTTTCTTTTTTGCCATACTGTCAAATCCTTTCCTGTGGACAAATTGTCCACTATATTAATCTCGATTTCAGCCATTCGTAGACTGATAAATTGTCTGCGGTAGCGTCGAACGCTCCGGCAGTTGAGCCTGTGCGCGCTTTGCTTAACATAGCGAACACCGTATCAATTCCCAGCATGGAAATGATGAGGTCGAAGATTTCCTCGTATTCCTCGCCGTTGGTAATCAAATACTCTGTGAAGTCAGCTGTTTCGGTATCGGGTGAGACGTGTTGACGATAACAGTCATCTTCGCTGATAACATCATCAAAATTCGGAACAATGTACAGTTCCTCTTTGTGAGGACGTGTACCTTTCAAGACCGACAGATATTCCGAATAAATCATCGCGACAGAGTAACCGAACGAATATACAAGGATTTTCTCCTTGACCGAGCGATATCTGTTCATCCTAAACTCCGAAAACGCATCCCATACCGGTACGATCCACACCCAAATGTTGCCATCGAGCTGTTTTGCTTCGGGCATAAATCGCATCAATTTTCTTGTTGTCATAATCATGTAATCACCTCCTTCGGTTGATATTGCTTGAAGTACCAAACGTTGCCGATTTTAGCGGCTTTGATACCGAGATACCGCTTCGCTTTTTTCAGGGTAGTGAAGCCGATTCCCGCGCTCGCCGCCATATCATACACCTTTGTCGATGGCATATTCTCGTTGGCGAGCAACATTTTGAGGAAGTCAATCGCGTTCTGAAAGGCGCTGTCTGCGCTGTGTCCGAGCAAATCCTTCTCGGCGATCTCGCTGTAGCCCAGCCAGTCAATGCCCTTGTTTGTGATTTGAAACTCAATCGACTGACCGATTGGAGCGAGGTTACTCTTGATGTGGCAGAGCAGCTTCACGTCTTTTTTCGTCGGGTGGTTCGTCAGATACAACGCCGATCGGGCGATAGCGCCGATATCCACCGAGCCGAGAATTCGTTGGAGCAGATTGGCGTAGTTAGCGCTCTTGCTTGTGTGGCAGGTGATAATCACCGCGCATTTATGCTTTTGCGCCACCTCGATAATCTCCCGAACCGTGCTGCGCATATCATTAGCACTGGACATATTTGCCTTGCCGACGAATGCCTGGAACGGGTCGAAAATCATCAGGCGAATGTTTTTCCGCACAATCGCCTGTTCGATTTGCTCTCGGTTGGCAAAGGTCAGGTACTTGTCAGTGTAGATTGCGGAAATCCTTTCCATATTTGCACCAAACCTCAGCAGCCGCGGGATAATCGTATCGGCTAACCCGTCCTCTGCGGTCTGATAGAGGATGTTGATCGGCTCTGTTTCCTCAGTTTGCAGCGGCAACTTGCCGCCATTTGAGAGAACCGAAGCCAGCGCCAGCGCGACCATCGTCTTGCCGCAGCCTGCTTCACCGCCGAGTAGCGTGAGCTTTCCGTAGGCGATATACGGATAGAACAGCCAAGAAACCTCCTCCGCTTCAACCTCGTTGAAGGGAATAATGTTGACGTTCTCCATAGCTTACACCTTCCTGATAAAGTCGCTCTTGTTGCGGTGCGACTGCTTGTCCAGCCACTCGAACAGCGCGTCGCGCGTTACAACCCACCGCTTGTTAATGCGGAATCCGGGAAATTCGTCCGAACGGAACAGATCGTAACAAAACGGCAAAGAAATCCCCAGCAACTCTGCAACGACCTTTGGCGGCAGAATCATCGGCAGCTCGCTTTCGTGATAAAATTTTTGTTGCATAAAACACACTCCTTAAATAGAATAATAAAGATACTGATACGTTTTATAAAACTATCAGTAATTGTATTGTAGCACATCCTTTTAAAAAAATCAATAGTTTTCAAAAACGAATTGATTTTTTTGAGAAAACTGTTATAATAAAGATGATAGAGGTGATTTAAGTGCATGATTATCGTTATTACATCAAAGAAAACGAAGAACACTACGAAATTTGGATCGGCGACCAGCTTTATCGCCACGAATCCGCACCGTTTGGCGAAGGAGTTTACGATTTGCTCGATTTTCATGAAACGCAGCTGAACTCCATCATTTCATTTACAAATCACTATAAATACCTTGCAAGTCAATATTTCAAGAGAAAACAAAGCGGCGCGATACAAGACAATATCGCGCCTGTGTTCAACTACAATTCAAATTTGTTTCTGTTCCTGTATGATGTGTTTGAGCAATACAGGGATAATGAGCTGGATATTCCGCCGGAAGAAAACCCTTGGTTTGACTACGATTTTAAGAAAACGGATATGACAATAGTGTCTGAGAAGTTTTCCGGTATGGTTGCTTTTGCAAAGGAAATCGTAAGCGCATGGTCAACCGACAAGGAGATCGACAACCGTAAGCTGAAAGAGTTGATGCAGCGATTGTCTATCACTTTTGAGCTGCGCGACGACGAACTTGTAGAGGTACTGCACCCAACTTGCATAGAAGATATAGTCCGCTACACGCTGTGCAAGTCATATTTTATGATTACTGATAAAAAGATGTGTGTCAATACCTGCCGTCGCTGCAACCGTTATTTTTCGACCTTTAAGTATGGTCGCAGCGTGCAGTATTGCAACCACAAGAACGACACGGGCTATACCTGTAAGGAAGAAGCCGAGATGTCTGTTGTCGGCAGAAAGAAAACCGACGAGGAAAAGCAAATCCGCAAGCTCTATCTCAAAGTCTATAACGCCCAGCGTCGCCGTTGGCAAAAGGGCGAAATGACAAAAGACCAGCTCGAAGCATGGTCAGCAAAAGGCCGCGAGCAGCGTGACCTCTGTAAGAAAGGTAAGATTTCGTTTAAGACCTTTGAAAAGTGGCTGGAGGATAATAGGGATAGGTTTTTCCCGGCGACGGTTTGATTATTTGTTGACTAATTCTCTTGTGAACTATATAATTGTTATAGACTATAAGATAATATAAATAATTGCTTTGGTTTATCACAAGCAACTAAGCATTGTCCTTATTATGGGACATCGATTTTGGTATAATATACTAAAACGAGCCCTAAATTGACAAAGTGAAGTTAACGTTTTAGCGAAAAATTTAGCGAGTTAGCGAAAGCTCACTTTGACAAAAGTGCAGGGTATATATTCGGATATTTCCAGATTTTCGGAGCCTTTCAAGTCAGTCACCGCCCAAAGGCGGCTTGACCTTGACGGGTTGGTGAGAAAAATGCTACACTCGTCATTTTGAAGGCGAAAACGTTTGGATATTTCCGAGTTTCCGTTGCCTTCAAAAACTTTTCAGCATTTTTCTCAGCGTTCAGTCAAGGTTGACGGTCGGCGTGGTAGAATGGTTTCGGTTACTGCCTGCGGAAAGCAGGTTAATATGAGCAGAATCAATTTATCTCAACGAATTTTAATTGAAAGCGGAATATACCAGCGACTTTCGTTGACTGAAATTGCCAGAAGAATAGGTGTTTCAAGAGCATCTGTTTCAAAAGAAATTCGGATGAACCGAACTCCCGCCAAAGGATCTAAGCCGCACGGAAACGACTGCCGGTTTGCCAACGAATGTGAGGAAAAGAATCTTTGCTGCAACTTTGACTGCAAACGCAAATGTGTCTGGTGTTTTGACTTTAATTGCAGAGAGCTTTGCAACAAGTACGACAATTCACCCTGCTCTGTTCTACAGAAACCGCCTTATGTTTGCAATGTGTGCTCTCGCCGCAGAAATTGCAAATGCGACAGGTTTTACTACATGGCGAACCAAGCGGACGCGATGTCCAAAAAGCGTTATTCCAAGGCGCGAAAGAAAACACACGCCGACAAGGATGAGCTGAAACGTATCGACTCGATTGTTTCCCCGCTGATCCGCAAAGGACAGCCGATTTCGCATATTTATTCCGAACACGGGACCGAAATTGGCATTTCACCGCGCACCTTGTACCGCTACATTGACATGGGCTGTTTGAAGGTCAACAACTTTGACTTACGCAGGAAGGTGTCTTACAAGCAGAGGAAAAAGAAGCGTGAAGAGTCCGAGGCGTTTCAAAACCAGAAGTTCAGACAGACGCGAACCTACACTGATTTTTTGAAATACATGGAGAAGCATCCCAACACCGGAGTGGTAGAAATGGATACGGTGAACGGTCGACGTGAACAAGGCAAGCGGATGCTGACGCTGCTGTTTCGCAAGACGAATCTAATGCTGATTTTGCTGATGAGAGACGGCAAGGCAGCAACGGTTGTAGAACAGTTTGATTATCTGACCAGCCTTGTCGGGGTGGAAAACTTCCGTAAAATCTTTCCGGTCATTCTGACCGACAACGGAAGTGAGTTCAAGTACACGCAGGAGCTTGAAAGGACAGATCAGGGCGAGCATAGAACTCGGTTGTTCTACTGTGATCCGCAGGCTTCGTGGCAAAAGGCTCAGCTTGAAAAGAATCATGAATATATCCGCTATGTTCTGCGTAAGGGCAAAAGCTTCAACCCTTACACGCAGGAAGATATGGTGCTGCTGATGAACCATATTAAC
>JBGUWM010000334.1:0-2796 GCA_045221175.1 Acutalibacteraceae bacterium
CCGGACACCTGCGGAATAAAATGAGCAGATTTGTATGAAGCAACAGCGGACTCGTCCAGTGCGGTCACGCACCCGGACGCCTGCGGAGTAGAAGTTGTGAATTTGTATGAAGTGAGTGAGTGTCAGCGAACGAGAGCGGATTAGAGAGCGGAGGCACTCCGCCGGTCACGCACCCGCCGCCTAAGACGCGGGGGACATCGGTGATTGGTTATAGCTATTTGTCACAAATAAACGCAACTTCAACAAAACGTTTTTTACGACAGCAAAAAAGCAGGCTGTTCGCCTGCTCTTTTGCTTAAAGGAATAAAAAGAAAAAAGGAAAAAGGAAAGAAAAGGAATAATCATTATCATGTCAGGAAAACGGGCAGCTACTGTACTGCATGATGTTCTGTACCGTTGTGTTTCCTGAACTGCTATTATAATATACTAAAATAACGCTTTTGTCAAGTGTTTTTTATAAAAATTTCATAGTTAATTATTTCACAATCTATAATCTGCACAGACAGTTTCTCGTTCATTCTATAAAATTAGATACTTTGCTCGATTTCTATTTGACAATCCATGCAAAAAGCGGTATGATATTCTTAACCAGACGAATCTATTGTTATGAATGGAGTTATTATGCAAACCGGTATTTCCACAGGATGTCTGTATCCGATGCTGACGGAAGACAGCGTCCGTACTTTGACTAAGCTGGGCTTTCAGCGCTTTGAAATTTTCTTTAATTCCTTCTCCGAACTGGAGCCGGATTATCTGGACAGACTGCACCGGTTTTTAGATTCCAACGGAGCATCTGTGATTTCGTTGCACCCTTTCACCTCCTCTTTTGAGTCTTTTTTACTCTTTACGGCTTATCAGCGCCGCTTTTCAGACGGATTGCGGTTTTATGAAATGTATTTTCGTGCTGCTGCCCGCTTGGGTGCTAAAATGGTTGTGCTGCACGGTCAGTATTCCGACTACAGTGCGTCTCTTGACGAAAGGGAATACTTCTCACGTTTTGATCAGCTCCAGCAAAGAGCTGCCTGCTATGGCGTTACGCTGCTGCAGGAAAACGTACGGAATTTTCGCAGTAAGGATCCAGACTTTATCCGTTCCATGATCTCTGCCATTCCGCAAAGCGCCGCTTTCGTTTTAGATACGAAACAAGCTCTTTGCAGCGGTTCCGATCCGCTGACAATGGCGCAGGCGATGGGGCCGTACCTCAAACATATTCATATCAGTGATAACACTGCCGATAACCGCTGTGTTCTCCCGGGGCAGGGTTCTTTTAACTTTCTTCCCCTTCTGACCCACCTGCAGAATACCGGTTATTCCGGTGATCTGATCACTGAGGTTTATCGCTCCGGCTTTGACCATACAGAAGAACTGCTGCAGTCGCAGCAATATATCAGCAGGCTGATAGAGACAGTCTGCCATACAGGGAGGAATGCATTATGAAATGTCCGTATTGCGGATGTGAAGACAGCAAGGTTGTCGATTCAAGACCGACCGACGAAGGAGAAAGAATCCGCCGCCGCAGAGAATGCTTTAATTGCGCCAAGCGGTTTACTACCTATGAAGTCATTGAAACCACCCCTGTACTGGTCATAAAGCGTGACAACTCCAGAGAGCCCTACAGTCGTCAGAAGCTCACAAAAGGAATTTTGCGTGCCTGTGAAAAACGCCCTATCTCAATGGATCAGATCGACTCGATTGTTGACAAGGTGGAATCGGATATTCAGCACCACTACGACCGTGAGGTCCCTTCTGAAAAGATAGGAGAATATACAATGGACGCCCTTAAAAACGTCGATGAGGTGGCTTACGTTCGCTTCGCCTGCGTTTACCGACAGTTTCAGGATATTCATACCTTTATGGACGAACTGAAGCGCCTGATGGAGGAAAAATAACGGGAGGTATGCACCATGATTATTGATACTCATGTTCATATCGGCGATATGCTGAATTTTGTCCTGACAAAAGACGATGTGATCTATTCCATGAAAGAATACGGCATCACTCACAGCATTGTTTCTTCCCTGAATGCCGCTGAATTTGATCACCAACTTCACCCGATCCCCATGAAATATCAGCATTCACAGTTAGAATGCCTGAACGATGTTGTTCAGTTTGCCAGAGAGTATCCCGATATGATCTCTGCCGCTGTGTGGGTTAAGCCCTTCGGTGAAAAAGCGGATTATGATCTTTACAAGGCAATCAACGACAACCGCAAGTTTATTAAGGCTGTCAAGTTTCACCCCTATCACTCCAACGTGCCTTTTGACTCAAAAGAAACAGAACCTTTTATCGAACTGGCTCAGCATTACGGTCTGCCTGTTGTCGTTCATACCGGCGGCTCCGATGCAGCTTCCTGCGTTCGGGTATATAATATGGCGAAGCGTTTTCCGAAAACAAGATTCGTCATGGTTCACATGGGACTGGGAACCGATAATCGTGAGGCAATTGAGCTGGTAAGCAAGCTGCCTAACCTTTACGGCGACACCACTTGGGTGCCTGTCAGCAGCACGCTCAGGCTGATTGAATCTGCCGGTATTGAAAAGGTCATGTTCGGCAGTGACAGTCCCATTGACGGTCCCGACACTTATCTGCACAATCGTACCGGTCAGCGTTCCTTATATCAGGAATATTTTCATGAACTGCGGAATCTGATTTCCCCTTCCGATTATGACCATCTGATGTATCTGAATGCTGCTGAATTCTTTGGTATCAAGCTCTCCTGAGAACCACGCAATAAAATTGGCTCTATAATAAATATTGGGGTAACAAATAGAGCCTACAAAAAAAAGCAAAAAAAGT
>JBGUWM010000335.1:0-3148 GCA_045221175.1 Acutalibacteraceae bacterium
AGAAAAAATGCCTGTAAAAATGCCTGAAACATTCGATTCTATGCGTATTTCAAGCATTTTTCATAATCCAAGTCTCACGGATTCAGGTAATACATTGGCAAATACCATAGAATCATGCAGCTTGTTTTGTGATAGGTTACGCGATTAACCTCTTGCGCAAAGGCACTCCATCCATTATAAACTTCTTGAAAGAACATGAAAAAACATCGAGGAGATTTTTTATGCGCAGGGATTCATTTATTCAGCAGGTATTCAAAATCGCGCTGCCCGTTGCCTTGCAGTGTATGCTGCAATCATCATTTTCCATTGTCGATCAGATAATGGTCGGGTCGCTGGGGAGCGTCAGCGTGGCGGCAGTGGGGATTGCCGGTAAGCTCAGCACCTTATACAGCGTTGTCATCGGGGCGGTGGTGAGCGTCGCGGGCATCATCCTTTCGCAGTATCTCGGAGCCAATGATAATGACGAAGCCGACCGGGGATTTTCGCTGCATACGCTGCTGTCAATAGGAATAGGCGTTGTGTTTATGGCTGTGTGTCTTGCGTTTCCCGTCAGATTAATGGGTCTTTACTCGGCGGACGGAAATACCGTTGCCGTTGCCGCAAAATATCTGAGAATCATCGCCTTCGGATTTTTGCCTTACGCGGTGAGTATGATGACTTCTGTCAGAATGCGCTGCATGGAAAAAGCCTCTCTTCCACTGGTGTGCAGCATAATATCCAGTCTGCTCAACACAGTGCTGAATTATCTGCTGATCTTCGGAAAGCTCGGTTTCCCTGCCATGGGCGCAAACGGCGCGGCGACGGCAACCGTCATCTCTCAGGGTTTCAACGCGCTGCTGATGGTTGCCGCCATGAAAGTGATTGACAGAAAGAGGAGCATATCTTTCAGGTTCATGCCAAGACTAACCAAAATGACCCGCGGCAGTTATCTTGCCATACTCTTTCCCGTGCTGGTCATTGAATTTATGTGGAGCCTGAGCGAAAACGTCTACGCTTCGGTGTACGGTCACATCGGAACGCCGGAATGCGCCGCCATGACGCTGACGTATCCGGTGCAGGGCTTGACTGTCGGCGCATTGAGCGGTATAGCGCAGGCGGCGGGTATTCTGATAGGAAAAGAACTGGGAAAGGGCGAAAAGCATTCCGCCTATCAGAAATCCAGAAGGCTGCTGCTTTACGGACTGATCGGCTCGTTTGTCATTGCCGCCCTGACGGTGCTTGCCATGGGCGTTTACACTGACTTTTACAACGTAGAGGAATATGTCAAGTCCACCGCGCGTCAGATTCTCATCGCGTTCGTTGTCGTGCTTCCGGTCAAGGTGCTGAATATGATTCTCGGCGGCGGCATTGTCCGAAGCGGAGGACAGACGCGCACCATGATGATCATTGAACTGCTCGGCACATGGGGATTCGGCGTGCCGCTGGCGCTGCTGGGTGCGTATGTCTGGAAATTATCTATACCGCTGGTGTATTTTATCTTATCTATGGAAGAATGTGTGCGGCTGCTGCTGACGTGGATCGTCTTTGTCAGAAAAAACTGGATGAAGAAGCTGTGAAAGGACAGGAGGCAATGGCATGTGGTCTGAAAACAAGGTGAGAATCAAAGATATCGCCGAGGAATTGGGATTAAGCACGGCGACCGTGTCCAATGTGCTCCACGGCAAAACGCAGAAGATCTCCGACAGAACCGTCAAGGCGGTAGAGCAGAAACTGGAAGAACGCGGCTATATTCCCGATATGGCTGCCACCCTGCTCGCCCGCAACAATTCGCGTATTATCGGCGTAGTGGTCAACGATCACCCCAAGTACGAAGGACACGTTTTTGAGGATTCGTTCATCTCGGCGGCTATCAATTACCTGTCGGACGAAACCGAGGCAAACGGCTATTTTATGATGCTCAAAAAGGCAAAGAAAATCACCGAGATCGTCGCCTTTGCCTCCATGTGGAATCTTGACGGCGTGGTAGTCATCGGCTTCTGCGAGGACGAATATCAGGATCTGCGCGACAGAATCCGCGTTCCGTTCGTGATTTACGACGGATTCCTTGATGAGCAGAACCGCTTCGGCAACCTCACGATTGACGATTTCGACGGCGGCAGACAGGCGGGGCAATATCTGAAAGAAATGGGACACCGCCGTGTGCTTTGCGTCGCCGACAACGAAATATGTATGGACTATCTGCGCTATCAGGGCTTGTGTGAGGGGCTGGAAGTCAAAGCCGGCTTCATGAAAATTCCGATGCAGGCAGCCGAAAGGGAGTTATTCTATCAGGAACGGCTGGCGGCAATCAAAAACTACACCGCCGTCTTCGCCGTATCGGATTATTACGCGCTGGAACTGATGCGTTTTTTGCAGAAAAACGGCGTGGATATTCCCGACGAACTTTCCGTCATCGGCTTTGACGGCAGTCGGGAAGCGCGGAATGCTCTGCCCAAGCTGACAACCGTCGCGCAGGACAATGCTCTTCGGGCAAAAACGGCAATTCATCTGCTCCTTGAAATGATCAACGGCGAAACAGACGCACAAACGGTTTGTATTCCCGTAAAGCTGTGGGTAGGAGACAGTGTGAAGGACTTGAAGAATCTGAAAGAAGGCTCATAACAAACAAAAAAACTAAGATAATCCGCTATCAGAAAAGTCAGTATGAGGGGTTTCTTACGAAAAAAATAACCGGAGGCGTAGCTCAGGGTAGAATATGCGTTGACCGAGATCGGACGCAAATTCAAGCCTGCGCATGAAAGCATCGAAATATGCATTCTGAAAACGCAACAAAGGCGCATTGACCTTGCTTCAGTCAATACGCCTTTGCGTTTTTTATATCTGAGCGATTATTTCTAAAAAACTGAATTCGTTCTTAGAAAGCAATTCTTCCGGAAATCATCTCTCGTTTGGTCTGGCTTTCCGGATAACCGGAATGAATGTGTCAAACCTTAATCCGTGAAAGTGGAAAAGTGAAGAAGTTGAAAAGCGCGTAAAATAGGGCGTTGAAAGCCGGAAAATAAAAAACAGAAATTCACCCAAAAGGTGAAAGAAAAGCTATGAAAAAGCAACCTTTTCTGGTATACCTGAATCCGTGAAATACAAATTGTAAAAGACCACTGAATGCCCGATAAACACGGCGTTTTAAGCGAAAATCTCGGCTTATGAA
>JBGUWM010000336.1:0-2530 GCA_045221175.1 Acutalibacteraceae bacterium
AGATCATTGTGCTGGATAACGGGAAGATCTCCGAACAGGGTTCACATAAAGAGCTGATCGCAGGCGGCGGATTATATGCCCGTATGTGGAAGGATTACAACAAAGCCGCTCAGTGGCGCATCAAAACCGAAAGCGAGGCGAGATAATTGTTCGGAGAAAAATTCAAACGAAAATATGCCCTTTCCGACAAGGGCGTTTCCAATACCGTCAAGGGAATGATCTGGACGATAATAGTCAATCTTCTGATGATGAGCGGTATGGGAATTCTTTATTACATGATGAAGGAGTTTATAGCTTCTCATACCGACGGCGCCGCACTGCCGAATGTGTGGCTTTATCTTGGCATGACCATTCTGTTTATTGTGCTGTCGCTTATCACTCACCTGTTTCAGTATCACGCCACCTACGGTCTTGTTTATGGTGAGATCAGGGATATGCGTATCGGTCTTGCCGAGAGACTGAGAAAGCTGCCTCTTGGCTTCTTCGGAAAGCGGGACCTTGCCGACCTGACCGAAACCATCATGGGTGAGGTAAACCGAATGGAACACGTATGGTCTCACGTTTTAGGCTATCTTTACGGCTCCTATGTGTCCACCGCGATCATCGCTGTGATGCTTCTTGTGTTTGACTGGAGGCTTGCCCTTGCCTGCCTGTGGGGTGTGCCTGTTGCCTTTGCGCTGCTGTTCGGCAGCCGAAAAATATCCAACAGAAACGCCGAAAAAGGCAAGGCGGCATCTGTGGCAGTATCGGACGGAATACAGGAAACTCTTGAAAATATCCGCGAGATCAGAGCCACCAATCAACAACAGCGCTATCTTGACAGCCTGAATGAGAAGATAGACCGCCATGAAAAAACAGTGCAAAGCTCAGCTGCGGTGAACGCCAGAGAATATCGATTGCCAGGGCACTGCTTAAAAATGCGCCAATCGTTTTGCTTGACGAAGCAACGGCTTCTCTAGATGTCGAGAATGAAACAAAAGTCCAGAGCGCTCTTTCAAGACTTCTCAGCGGAAAGACTGTCCTTGTCATAGCCCATCGCATGAGAACGGTGGAGGCTGCCGATAAAATTGTCGTGCTTAAGGACGGAAGGGTCGTCGAACAGGGGAGTCCTTCAAAGCTGAAGGCTGACAAAAACAGCATCTTCCACCGTATGACCGAACTCCAGGCGCAGGGTGCGAAATGGAGTATATAGTGTTTAAGAACACTAAAAATATAAGTTTTCCTTCATTGCCAGAGGCTGTAAGATTTCCGAAAGCATCAGTGGACAACGAACAGCCGAAAAAACTGATAATACTGAACATACTTGATATTCTGCGGAAGTACACCGTTGAAAACCACACCCTGAGCCAGCGTGAGATCTGGAATATTCTAAAAAACGAATACAATATGACCGTTGACCGCAAGGCAATACGCCGCAACCTTATCAACCTTTTGGAATGCGGATATGAGATCGAATACAGCGAGTCGCTCCGTACAGTTACAAACAAAAAGACGGGGAATCCTGAGGAAAGCTGTATCTGGTCGGACTTCTGGCTAGTGCGCAATTTACCGACAGCGAGCTGCATCTTTTGATCGACAGCGTCACGTTCTCAAATCACATACCATACGGTCAAAGAAGGGAGTTTATTGAAAAGTTAGAGGGGCTTTCAGATAAGTATTTCAAATCCCACATGAAGCATGTTCATGCCGTTCCGGATATCCTTCCGCAAAACGGCGGCACATTCTCTTTCAGTTCGTCTGCGAGTCATGTGTGCTGTCTGTGTTGGGAGTACTGATCGGTATATTGATGTCCGTAATTGGTGTATATATAATGTGATCTCGGAAAGCGCTTTGGTAATGAACTGGTCGGTAGGTATGGCGGCAATAGTATTCTGTGCAGCGATCGGAATACTGTTCGGCAGTTATCTTGCGGCTAAAGCGTCAAGGCTCCAGCCGATTCAGGCTCTACATGCGAAGTAAAAAAATAAGCGGCACGGTCGGATATCATTATGGGTACTCAACCGTGCTGCTTTTGATCTGCTCCTGATCTTGCGGATATCACATCATTCTTTCCCAAGATGAGAAAATCATTATCTCAAATGTTTTAGTTACATACACTTAACAAAATAGATCTAAGGCAATACCGCACAGAGATAGTGCCACAGCTGCGCAGTAGATTCTTTTGTCAGATCGTATCAGAATACCGCAGGAATACTGACGTATTTCAAGGGATCATGGTGCAAGCTGACGGAAAAAGATCAAGCAGATGTGGCGCTGAGCCGTAAGGCGAGCTTTGCGCGGTGTTGCCTTAGCTTCGGCTGCGACAAGGCAACCTCACCGCAGGAGCTTTAGCTCCTCGGGGTTTCAGTGGGGGATTATAACCCTCACTGAAAGTCCGAATGACACCCGCCGCCTAAGAGGCGGGGGACATCGGTGATTGGTTATAGCTTTTATGAAGAATAAAAACAACGCCGAAACCGTTTACAGCGGTTCTGATCATTTCAGGCGGAATGTCAGCTTTACGGGATTGTGGTCGCTGTAGGCAAACTGC
>JBGUWM010000337.1:0-26553 GCA_045221175.1 Acutalibacteraceae bacterium
CCGAGGAGCTAAAGCTCCTGCGGTGAGGTTGGATCAATGCAGCCGATGTTAAGCGAGCTTACATCGGGCTTTGCTCCGAGTTAAAGAGACTGCCCCATTAACGAGTGGGCAGTGAAGTAGGTTTTGCGAGGACAGTTATATGGGCAATCCCTTTTCCGGAGGAAAAGGGATTGCAGCATATTTCGCCTGTCGGATCGCTCGGTGCTTCTGGCTGGGGAGTTGCAATTTTTTTTGAAACAGTGGTCAAAATGCTGAAGCGGTTGCCTTCGGCAGTCGGATTTTGAAAATTGATTTCCGTGAAGAGCGAGGAAATAGTATTGTATTTTTTTACAAAATAGGTTATGATAAAAAGAGTTCTGAAGCAGCAGGGCTTGACAAGAACAATATATTGTGCTATCATGTTATCACTTTACCGTGATGAAGTGACGATTCGGACGATTCCGTGTCCGGATGACCCTGTATTTTATGTCAGAAGTCTGCCGTGCAGAAAAGGGTATTTATTTTAGGGAGTGAAAAGAGAAAATGAAAAATTATGCAAAAATAACGCCTGAGGGAACGAAAGACCTGTTGTTTGAAGAATGTCTTGCCAGCAGGACAGTGTCCGGAATGCTGGGAGGGGTTTTTTCCGAACGGGGCTATCATGAGGTGCTGACGCCCGGAGTTGAATTTTACGATTTGTTTTCTGAGGATATTTCAGGCATTCCCATGGAAAATATGTTCAAGATGAGCGATTCCAAAGGCAGACTGATGGTAATGCGTCCTGATTCAACCTTGCCGATAGCGAGAATGGTATCGACCAGACTGCAAAATGTTCCGAAGCCCTTGCGGCTTTATTACAATCAGCGGATTTACAGAAATAATCTTGGATTGACAGGCAGAAGCAACGAGGTAATGGAGGCAGGCGTAGAACTGATCGGCGCAAAAGGCAAACGAGCCGATCTTGAAGTGATCACCACTGCTATTGATGCATTGTCAAGATGTGTGCCGGATTTTCGCATAGAGCTGGGGCATGCCGGCTTTTTCAGAGCATTGGCATCAAAGCTGCCGGTCAGCGCTCACAGAAGAGAAAAGATCCGCTATTATATAGAGAGTAAAAACTATTCCGCCCTGAATACTACGCTGGATAAGCTGGAGCAAACGCCGTATGTGGACATTGTTCGTCGGCTGCCGGGATTATTCGGCGGGATTGAGGTACTTGACGAAGCCTGCCGCATTTGTGATGATTGTGAAGCGCTGTCTACGCTGGATTATGTGAGGGAAATATATGACAGCCTTTCGAAGTACGGCTTAGGCGACAGACTGATTATTGACCTTGGTCTTGTACAGAGAAATGACTACTACAGCAGTATTGTATTCAGCGGCTACGTAATGGGTTCAGGAGAACCTGTGCTGATCGGCGGCAGATATGATAATCTTCTGGACAGCTTTGAAGCGCCCGCACCCGCTATCGGATTCGGCATCAACGTAGATGCGCTGGCAAGGGTCATGATGAGCCGGGGCAACATTCCGCAGCTTCAGCCGACGGCAGTGCTGGTGCATAGTGAGCCCGGCTATGAGATTGACGCTGTGAGATATCTGCAAACACTGCTGCAGGCAAATATTGCAGCGGAAAATAGTATTTTTGAAACTGAGCAGGAAGCAGCGGAATATGCGAAATCGAAGGGGATCAAACGGCTGACGGTAGTAGGTCAGGAGATTAAGACGGTAAATACGGAGGCTTGAAAAAGAAATGAAACCGCTTAGAATAGCTCTGACAAAGGGCAGACTTGAAAAAGATACAATAGGCTTGCTTGAAAAAGCAGGCTATGACTGCACTGCAGTAAGAGAGAAAGGCAGAAGACTGATTTTGCCGATCGGCAACGGAGAGATCGAGGTTGTACTGGCAAAGGCGGCAGACGTTATTACTTATGTAGAGAATGGCGTCTGCGACCTGGGAGTTGTCGGCAAAGATACAATCATGGAGAATGGCAGAAGCTTTTATGAAATATTGGATCTTGGCTTTGGCAAATGCCGGTTTGCGCTGGCAGGCAAAAAGGACTGCGATTTTTATTCGGGGTATAATGAAAAAACGATTGCCACAAAGTATCCGAATGTTACCAGAAATTTTTTTGAAGGCAAGGGCATGGATATCCGTGTCATCAAGATAGAAGGTTCTGTAGAGTTAGCGCCGCTGCTCGGACTGTCAGACGCCATTGTAGACATAGTAGAGACAGGTTCCACGCTGAAGGAAAACGGACTTGTGATTATTGAAGATAATGTAGCAAAGATATCGGCAAGACTGATAGCCAACACTGCCAGCCTCAAGCTGAGAAAAGCAGAGATTGAAGAATTGGCAGATAAAATGGAAAAGGAAAGGGCGAAAATGAAATGATCAATGTTATCAAAGCAGACGGGACGAAAGAAATAGAGTTTCTGCAGAAGGTAGAAGAACGAAACCGCAGCAATAATGATAATGTAACAGCCGTGGTCAAAGACATTATCGAAAACGTCAGAACAGGCGGAGACAGAGCGGTAAAGGATTATACGGTCAAGTTTGACGGCAAAGCACCGGAATGCTTTGAAGTGTCCAAAGAAACCATTGAGGCGGCAGTAGAGTGTTGTGATCCCGCATTTCTCTCCACGCTTGAAAAAGCAGCAAACAATATCCGTGATTTTCACGCCCGTCAGAAGCAGCAGAGCTGGCTGAATACGAAAGAAAACGGTGTGATACTGGGACAGCGCATCAGAGGACTGAAAAGAGTAGGACTGTACGTACCGGGAGGCACGGCCGCCTATCCGTCATCGGTGCTGATGAATGCCATTCCTGCCAAAATAGCCGGAGTTGAAGAACTGATTATGGTAACACCGCCGCAGAAGGACGGCAAGCCGAATCCTGCGATTATGGCGGCGGCATCGGTAGCCGGAGTAGACAGAGTTTTTCTGATGGGCGGCGCACAGGCGGTGGCGGCGCTGGCATACGGCACGGAAAGTGTTCCGAGAGTTGACAAGATCGTCGGACCGGGCAATATTTTTGTTGCAACAGCCAAAAAACTCCTGTATGGTGTGGTAGATATTGATATGATAGCGGGTCCCAGTGAGATTCTGGTATTAGCGGATGACACTGCCAATGCGAAATATCTTGCTGCCGATCTGATGTCTCAGGCGGAGCATGACAGATTGGCGTCAGCCATTCTTGTGACGACGTCCCGGACATTAGCAGAAGCAACCGTCAAAGAGATCGAGCGTCAGGTACAGACGCTGGAGCGCAAAGAAATTATTGAAGAATCACTGACGAATTACGGAGTTATCATCATCTGCGACACTATGGACAAGGCAGTGCAGATGGCAAACGATCTTGCGCCGGAGCACCTGGAAGTGTGCTGTGAGAATCCGCTGGAATACATTGGCAGACTGGACAATGCCGGTTCCGTATTCTTAGGGAATTATTCACCCGAGCCGTTAGGCGATTATTTTGCCGGACCGAATCATGTCCTTCCTACGAGTGGTACGGCCCGTTTCTTCTCGCCGCTATCGGTAGACAGCTTTATCAAGAAATCCAGCTTTATTTATTATACCAATGATGCGCTCAGAGCGGACAAAGACGACATCATCCGCTTTGCTGACACGGAAGGTCTGACCGCTCACGCCAATTCCATTATTGTAAGATACGAATGAGTGCGTCACCTGCAAAGTGACAATAGAGAAAAAGCACACATGATGGCTGTCAGGGTCATTGACGGCAGAAGTGCAGCAGGGATTATCAAGTGGAAAGAGGGAAGATAATATGTCATATCAACTATGTGAAAAGGTCAGGGAGCTGGAGCCGTATGAACCGATTGAGGGAGATTACAGAATCCGTCTTGACGCCAACGAATCATTTTATTCCATGCCGCAGAAGCTGAAGGAGCGTTTCAAAGAAATTGTCGATACGATGGATTTCAACCGTTATCCGGATCCTATGGCAAAGGAATTGATTGCAGCTTTTGCGGATTATTACGGACTGAATCCGGACTGCATTACCGCAACCAACGGTTCGGACGAGATGCTGTATCTTTTAGCGTCTGCCATGCTGCAAAAGGGCAGCAAGGTCGTTGTAACAGAACCGGATTTTAGTATGTATCAGTTTTATTCTTTTCTTTCCGAGAATCAAATTATTACTTACCGCAAGAATGAGCTAATGCAGATTAACGTAGAGGAACTGATTGATACAGTTAATGATCATCAGGCAGATATGGTGATTTTTTCAAATCCCTGCAATCCTACAGGACAGGGGATTTCTGCGGAAGAAGCCGAAAAACTGGTGAAGTCCGTAAAGGCGCTGGTAGTGTTGGACGAAGCGTATATGGACTTCTGGGATCAGTCGATTCTGGCAAAAGCGGCGGACTATGATAACCTGATTGTACTGAAAACAGCTTCTAAAGCGGTCGGATCAGCAGCCATTCGTCTTGGCTTTGCCGTTGCCAACAGAACGATTACCAATGCCCTTCGTTCTGTCAAATCACCGTATAACGTCAATACTGTAACACAGCGTTTCGGTACGGCTGTTTATGAAGAGAAAGCCTTACTGCAGCAGAGGTGCCGCAGTATTATTGACAACACAGCAGCGCTGTACGCTTCACTGCTCAAGCTGAAGCAGACCTATCAGTTAAGCTTTGATCTGGCAGAGCCGTGCGCTAACTTTGTCTTTATCCGCACTGAAAGAGCCCGGGAGATTTTTGAGTATCTGCTGCAAAACGGAATTGCCGTAAGGTATTTTGGCAGTGCAGGAGCGCTTCGGATCACGACAGGCAGCGAAGAAGAGAATAATGAGTTGCTGAAGTGCTTAGAAAAGTACATAATAGAAAAAGAACTTTCCGCAAATCGCTGAACTTTCATGAGAAGCGCATAAAAAAAGAACAGTTTTGTAACAGGCAGGATTTTTTGTTTACAAATTGTTCAAAAAGAGTTATACTATAGGCAATACCGCATGACAGGAGAAGTGTGGTATTGTCTGTTTTATGTTAAAGTCACTAACAAAAGAGATCCGATAGAAAGGGAGATGTAAAGATGCGCAGTGCTGTTGTAGACAGAAAGACAAAAGAAACGGATATTCATGTAGAACTGTCACTGGAGGATCAGTTCACGGATATAGATACGGGTATCGGTTTTTTTGACCATATGCTGACTGCTTTGTCGGTACATGGCGGTATAGGTTTGTCGGTTTATGCACAAGGAGACTTGGAAGTTGACTGTCACCACACTATTGAAGATACAGGCATTGTCATCGGAAAGGCACTGGCGGAAGCGTTGGGGGACAAAGGAGGAATCCGCCGTTACGGTTCGTTTTATATCCCCATGGACGAAGCGCTGGGTTTTTGTTCGCTGGACATCAGCGGAAGACCGTTTCTGGTTTTTGACGCTCAGTTTCCCGAGGAACGAATCGGCACCTACGATAGCTGCATGACGGAAGAATTCATGCGTGCGTTTGCATTCAATGCCGGCATTACGCTGCATCTGAAAAGCGTTTACGGAAAAAATTCCCATCATATAACAGAAGCACTGTACAAGGCGCTGGGGCACGCTTTAAAAGAAGCTGTCACACCGCTTTCGGACGGACAGATGCTTTCAACGAAAGGTGTCTTGTCATAACAAGACGGTAAGAAAAGATATAGCAAGAAAAGATATGTAGAAATAGGAAGGAACAGGATAGAGTATGATCGTTTTACCTGCAATAGATATTAAAGACGGCAATTGCGTCAGATTATATAAAGGAGATTACAGTACCGCTCATAAGGTAGCGGAAAGTGCAGTGGAAACTGCAAAAGGCTTTGAAGCAGAGGGTGCGTTATGGCTTCACATTGTCGATCTTGACGGAGCGAAGGACGGCAAACGGGTGAATTCCGAACTGATACTGGAGGTACGCAAAAACTGCGGGCTGCAGATTGAAGTAGGCGGCGGCATTCGTGATATGGAATCTGTAGATTATTACATAGAGAACGGCATTGACCGGGTGATCCTTGGTTCTGCGGCGATTAAAGATCCGGATTTTGTCAAGGAAGCCGTGAAGAAGTATAAAGAAAGAATCGCCGTAAGCATAGACGCCCGTAACGGAATGGTGTCAGCAGAGGGTTGGACAGACACTTCAGAAGTGGATTATATCACGCTTGCCAAAGAGATGGAGGCGATCGGCGTACAGTATCTGATTTTTACAGATATCTCCAAAGACGGTATGCTGTCAGGACCCAACCTGACGATGCTGGACGAACTGCAGGCGTCGGTTAGCTGTAAAGTAATTGCATCGGGCGGCGTAGCCAATCTGAAGGATATTGTCGATCTTTCGGCGCTGCATCTGTACGGAGCAATCAGCGGCAAGGCTGTATACAGCGGAAGTCTTGATCTCAGACAGGCGCTGGCTGCGGCTCATGCAGTAGAAGAAATTCAGTAACAGCAAAGGAAAGAAAAGCCATGACAGATCAATATGCATTTATAGAGGATTATTTTCAGAAGGCGGAGCTGCTGCCTGCGATTGTGCAGGAACGGTCGACAGGGCAGGTGCTGATGCTTGCCTATATGAACCGTGAATCCATGCGAAAGACGTTTGAAACAGGCTACACCTGGTTTTACAGCCGTTCCAGGCAAAAACTGTGGAACAAAGGGGCTACCAGCGGACATCTGCAGAAGGTGATCGACATCAAGGGCGACTGTGACAAAGACACCCTGCTGGTAATTGTGGATCAGACAGGCCCCGCCTGTCATACCGGCAGCCATTCATGCTTTTTTAACGAACTTTGGAAGGAGTATCATTATGACGGAGAATAACAACGAGCTTTACACACTGTACGAAACCATACTGGACAGAAAAGAGAATCAGCAGGAGGGCTCTTACACCTGCTATCTGTTTGAAAAGGGTCTGGATAAGATCCTGAAGAAGGTCGGAGAAGAATGCTCTGAAACCATTATTGCAGCAAAAAACGGTGATAACAAAGAAACTGTACTGGAGATTTCCGATCTGATGTATCACCTGTTTGTTATGATGGTACAGCAAGGGATCACTGTTGACGAGGTGATGGACGAGCTGGCAAAGCGCAGTCAGAAAACAGGCAATCTGAAGCAATTCCACCAGGTAGACAAAAATACCTGAGTGTATCCGAATACTTATCATTGATACGAGCAGGCGCACCGGTTTGTTGAACTGACAGGGGTGCGCCTGCTGTGTTTTTGGGGGAATGAGCAATTTTTTCGGTATTCGTATAGCCCGAAACAGATTTTGCAGGAATGCCGTATCATATTTTCCGGTTTAGCTGCACACCTTTTGGCATGGATTGAAGGCCAAGTGCTCGGAAATCAGCTATGTTGACAAAGCAGCTTGTATCACAGGGGTGACTGTTGAACCGGCGTTGATGATGACTCGTGTTTTGCTTAGTGCTGTATCACAGCCGGACTTGTGCTGCTGTATGCTCTTCAGCTTTGTTTGAGGTCTGTGCTGACCCCATTGCCTTTACAAGCATGTACAGAACCTGTGCAGAAGGTGTTTTTTTTGTTGAAACCTTTCCGGAAATATGGTATGATTAAAAATAGTTGCACATGAATATCGGAGGAAGTGAAAGGAATGAAAGAAAGAGCAATTGCCGAGATGCCCATGGAGCAAAAGGAGTATATTTCTTTGCTGGGAGATGTCTTGGCTGACAGGTATCATACGGATGCGCCGAAGGCGATGATTCATACCTACGGCTGCCAGCAGAACGTGGCGGACAGCGAAAAACTGAAGGGTATGCTGCTGCAGATGGGCTGTGAGCTGACAGAAGAAAAGGAAGAAGCGGATATTATCATTTTCAATACCTGCGCCGTACGGGAACACGCAGAAGACAGGGTGTTCGGAAATGTAGGGGCGCTCAAAGCGCTCAAGCGTCAGAAACCGTCGCTGCTGATTGCCTTATGCGGCTGCATGATGGAGCAGGAGCACATAGCCGAGAAAATATATAAAAGCTTTCCGTATGTGGGGCTGGTATTCGGCACCCATGTCATTCACCGTTTTCCTGAGCTGCTGTTTCAGGCGGTGACGACAGGCAAGAGAAAAATCGAGAGAGGCTTTGATGACGGCAAGCTGTATGAAGGAATACCGCTTCACCGGGACGGAAGCTTCAAGGGCTGGCTGCCGGTAATGTACGGCTGTGACAATTTCTGCACGTATTGTATTGTTCCCTATGTAAGAGGACGGGAGCGCAGCAGAGCGTCGGGTGTTATTCTTGAAGAAGCCCGTGCCATGGCAGCGTCCGGGTATAAAGAGATCACGCTGCTGGGACAGAATGTCAACTCATACGGCAAAGGACTGGAAGAAAATATCCGGTTTCCGCAGCTTTTGCAGCAGGTTTCCGAGATAGAAGGAGATTTCTGGGTGAGCTTTATGACATCGCACCCCAAGGACGCTTCAAAGGAACTGATTGACGTGATTGCGGACAATCCCAAGATATCCCGCCATTTACACCTGCCGTTTCAAAGCGGCAGCGACAGAATACTCAGGCAGATGAATCGTCATTATACGGCAGAGAAATATCTGGACATCGTGAATTATGCCAAAAGCCGCATACCGGACGTTGACCTGACCAGCGACGTGATTGTGGGATTTCCGGGAGAAACGGAAGAAGATTTTCAGCAGACGCTGGAACTGATCCGTACGGTGAAATTTACTTCGTTATTTACGTTTATCTATTCGCCCAGAGTCGGAACACCTGCGGCGAAATTAGAGGATCCTTATACACACGAAGACAAGGCAAGACGCATGGGTGAACTGTTGAAGCTGCAGGAGCAGATTTCTGCCGAGCGCACAGCCGCCATGTTAGGAAAGACCTGTCGGGTACTGGTAGAGGAGCAGGCAAAGGAAGGAATACTGAACGCCAGAACGCAGGGAGGTGTTGTCGTAGAAGTGCCGGGCAATACGGCGTTGATCGGCAGCTTTCAGAATGCAGAGATCACCGAAGCCCGTAATTTTATACTGCGTGGCAGAATATTATAGTGAGTCGTATGGCGGCAGTTTTGTATAAAATCAATGGATCATTGATGATCAGAAAAGGAGCAAATAAAAATGGAAAACAAAACAATTGCAGAGATGGATACAATCGCCCTGACAAGAGAACTGGGAAAAAAGATACAGCAGGAAGAAGCGTTCATTAAATATCAGATGGCAAAGCAGAATGCAGACAATGATGCAGCTCTGCAGAAGCTTATCAGCGAATTCAGTGACAAGCGGGAAGCTCTGAGCCGCCAGTCCGAGAGCGAAGAGGCCAACGCCGCCAGAGCGCAGGAGCTTTCAAGAGAGATGCGCCGTGCCTATGGCGAGATCATGTCAAACGAAAGCATGATCGCCTATAACGATGCGAAAGAAGCCTATGACGTATTGATGAACCGCATCAGTGCGATCATACAGAAAACCTTCGAAGGAGAAGATCCCGAAACAGCAGATTATTCACCGTCCTGCAGCGGAAGCTGTGCAACCTGCGGCGGCTGCGGCTGATCTGTGTAAGGATTGAGGAGTGTAAAAAATGGCAGGACTTTCACCGCTGATGCAGCAGTATCAGGCAATCAAAGCAGAAAATAAAGATACCATCGTCTTTTTCAGGGTCGGGGACTTCTATGAAATGTTTTTTGAAGATGCCAAAACCGCTTCTAAAGAGCTGGAACTGACCCTGACAGGAAAGGACTGCGGCCTGCCCGAAAGAGCACCCATGTGCGGTGTTCCGTTTCACAGTGCAGAAACATATATTGCAAGGCTGGTTGCCAAGGGCTACAAGGTAGGAATCTGTGAACAGACGGAAGACCCTGCCAAAGCCAAGGGACTCGTCAAACGGGAGATCATACGGGTTGTTACGCCGGGAACTGTAATGGAATCTACAATGCTGACCGACAGCAGCAATAATTTTATCGCCACCATCTACACGGCGAATCAAAAAACAGGACTTGCTTTTTGCGACATTTCCACCGGAGAGCTGTATGCCACGCTGCTGGAGGGAGATATTCAGGAAAATGAGATAAAAAACGAGCTGATCAAATATAAACCGGCGGAACTGCTCATCGGCGGGGATGCCGTAAGCTTCCGCAGCTTAGGGGATTTTATCAGAGAGCGCCTGACAGCATCTGTTACCATGCCTGATGACAGCGACTTTTCTTATGCCGAGTGCAAGAAACTGGTGATTTCCCGTTTTTATCATGACTGTCCGGAAGAAGCGGCAAAGCTGCAGCCTCAGACGTTATCGGCAGTAGGCGTTTTGCTGAAGTATCTGTCTCAGACGCAGATGAACGGGCTGGAGCGAATCAGCAAAATTGAGCTGTACCGTGAAGAACAGTTTGTTCACCTGGACTATCAGACCAGAAGAAACTTAGAGCTGACAGAGCCGATGAACAGCAAAAATAAAAAAGCGTGTTTGTTAGGCGTGTTGGATAAAGCCAGAACGCCGATGGGCAAGCGGCTGATAAAGAGCTATATTGAAAAGCCGTTGATCAGCATACCGCAGATCCTGCGCCGACAGAATGCAGTCAGCGAACTGTTTGACAATATCATCATGCGGGGCAACCTGCGAACGGCGCTGAACGGCATCGGTGATATGGAACGGTCTGTGACCCGGATAGTTTACGGTACAGCCAACGCAAGAGAACTGCGGTCGATCTGTAATATGCTGCAAAAGCTGCCTGCCGTAAAAGAGGCTGCCGAGGGCGCAGTGTGTGCCATGCTGAAAGAAGCTTATGATGATCTGGATACACTTACCGATATCTGTCAGATTATTGATCGGGCGATAGTGGACGAACCGCCGTTTTCTGTCAGAGAAGGCGGAATGTTCCGTGACGGATACAGAAAAGAACTGGACGAGCTGCGGTACGTCATGAACAACGGGTCGTCGGTTATGGCAGGCATAGAGTCCCGTGAAAGAGAAAGAACAGGGATCCCAAAGCTGAAAATCGGCTATAACCGTGTGTTTGGCTATTATATAGAGGTATCAAATACCTATAAGGAGCAGGTGCCGGAGGATTATATCCGCAAGCAGACCTTAGTCGGCGGCGAGCGGTATATTACGCAGGAACTGAAAGAACTGGAGCAAAAGATTCTGGGTGCAAAGGACAGCAGCAATGCACTGGAATATGAGATGCTGGAACAACTGCGCCGGGATGTTAGCAGCGCTCTGGACAGAATTAGCTGCAGTTGCAGAGCAATAGCGGCATTGGACGTTGCATCGTCGCTGGCGCAGGTGGCGTTTGACAACAACTATGTTTGTCCGGACATGACGAACAGCGGAACAATCCGTCTGGAAGAAAGCCGTCACCCGGTAGTGGAGCAGCTTTTGGATTATCAAAGCTTTGTGCCGAACGATGTGATGCTGGATAACGGTGACAATAACGTGGCGATTATCACAGGACCGAACATGGCAGGAAAATCCACATATATGCGGCAGGTTGCGCTGATTGTACTGATGGCGCAGATGGGGTCCTTTGTTCCGGCGAAAAAAGCGGAAATATCCGTTGTTGATGGCATATTTACCCGTATCGGAGCGTCAGATGACCTGTCTACAGGACAGTCCACTTTTATGGTGGAGATGAACGAGGTGGCATATATTTTGCAGAACGCCACCAAAAACAGCCTGCTGATCTTAGACGAGATCGGAAGGGGAACGTCCACCTATGACGGCATGAGTATTGCCAGAGCGGTGCTGGAGTTTGTGGCAGATAAAAAGAAGCTGGGAGCAAAAACCTTGTTTGCAACGCATTATCACGAGCTGACGGTTCTGGAGAATACTATCAAAGGCGTTAAGAACTATAATATTGCGGCAATAAAGCGTGGAGACGACATCACTTTTCTGCGCAGGATCATTCCCGGACCGGCAGACGAAAGCTACGGTGTAGAGGTTGCAGGTCTTGCAGGCTTGCCCGAGAGTGTGATTGAAAGAGCCAAAAAGCTTCTGAAAGAATTGGAAAGCGGCAATCCCAGACCAAAGAGGAAAGCGGCTAAAAAAGATGAACAATCTCCGCAAATGACGCTGATTCGTGAAGAAACAGAAATAGAGAAGCGGCTTCATGCAATTGACATTAACAAGCTGACGCCGATGGATTCAATGAATATACTGTTTGAACTGATCAAACTGAGCCGGCAGTCCGGTGAATAAATCATTTTCTGTCAGGAAGAAGGTGAAAGAATGGGTATGATCAATGTATTGACCAAAGAAGTAGCAGAACTGATTGCCGCAGGCGAAGTGATTGAACGACCGGCTTCCGTTATCAAAGAGTTGGTGGAGAATGCCATAGATGCCGGAGCCACAGTCATTACAGTCGAGATAAAAAACGGCGGCGTAACCTTCATGAGGGTAACGGATAACGGTGTGGGTATAGAGCGTTCAGATGTTAAAAATGCATTTTTGCGTCATGCCACGAGCAAAATAGCTGTGCAGAACGATCTGGATCACATAGCGACTCTGGGATTCCGTGGAGAAGCGCTGGCGTCCATCTGTGCGGTATCGAAGGTGGATCTGATCACCAAGCATAAGGATGAAGAAACAGGGACATTATATAAAATAGAAGGAGGCAGTGCCGTAGAATTCAGGGAAACAGGCTGCCCGCAGGGAACTACCATGGTAGTGCGTGACTTGTTTTATAATGTACCTGCCAGAATGAAATTTCTGAAGAAGGATATTTCCGAATCCAATAATATCGCCACGCTGATTGACCGCATTGCACTCTCTCATCCGGAGATCAGCTTCTGTCTGATCCGTGACGGCAGACAAACGCTGAAAACATCGGGTAACGGTGAGCTGGGGGCAACGATATATCAGGTTTTTGGCAAACAGTTTTATGATTCCTTAATCCCTGTGTCGTATCATTATCAGAATATTACAGTCAGCGGGTTTGTCAGCAAGCCCGTCAGCGCCAACCGTGCCAGCCGTTCGATGCAGACCTTTTTTGTCAACGGAAGATATGTTCGTACCAAAACAGGCATGGCGGCTCTTGAGCAGGCGTACAAAGGCTTTATCATGGTTGGGAAATATCCTGCCTGTGTGCTGAATCTGGAGATGGACTGCAGCGAGCTGGACGTCAATGTTCATCCGGCAAAGTTAGAGATACGCTTCACCAATGAAAGGCCGGTATATGAAAGTGTTTATCATGCTGTCAGAACAGCCGTTTCGGAATATGATACCCGTGCCGGAGAGAATGCCGTATCCCTGAGCGGTATGACAGACCCGAAGCTTCTCGGACGGACTGCCGACAGAGGCACACAGCTTGATTTTGGCACAAACAATGCTAAATCATCGGCTGACGCAGAGCCGGAAGTGTTGATGCCGCCGCCGTCGGGATATAGCAGGGAAGTTCGTCTGAATGACAGCGCTGCTGCAAGAAATTATTATCAGCAGGAGGAAGTCCGGATACGCCCGATCAATTTAGCGGAATATCGGGCGCTCAAAGAGCAGCAGACCTTTTTGGCGGCTGCAGAGGACACGGCAGCGCAGCAAAAAGAGGAAAAAGCTGTTATCAATCGGGATCAGGCAGTGCCGTTATCCGTCAGCAAAGATGATAAAGAAGCAGTTTCCGAGGACTCAGCACTAAATGCAGAGGAAAGAACCTCTGCACCATCGGCACTGAATGAAGAAAAAGCATTTTCAGAGACTTTGGCACAAAATACAGAGGGGACACCTTCCGGTACCGTTCCTTTTGGTATGGTGAATAATCCGCCGATACAGACAGAAATATCCGACAAGGAGCCTGATGTGCTGCAGGCGTTTCCTGTGCTGGCAGCGCGGGAAGCAGAACCCTTTGCAGAGACCATGCAGGCAAAGCAGCCTTTCCGCTATATCGGAGAGGCATTCATGACTTATCTGATCGTTCAGTACGATGATAACCGTCTGATGCTGATTGATAAGCACGCAGCTCATGAGCGTCTGATTTATGAAAAGTTAAAGCGCACGCATAAGGATACGGGTTCTCAGCTATTGTTGGAGCCGATTACGATTACACTGGACAGAACCGATTTTCTGACAGTAACGGAAAACAAAGAACTGCTGAGTGACGCCGGCTTTGAGATAGAGGAATTCGGTACAACGGCGGTACTTTTGAGGAGCATACCGCTGTTTCTGGAAAAGCTGGATGTCACGGAAGCATTTTTGGAAATTGCGAAATATCTCACCCGTCATAAGCGGCTGCTTTTGTCAGAAAAGATGGAATGGATCTATGCCAACACTGCCTGCAGAGCGGCAATAAAAGCAGGGGATAAAAACAGCCCTCAGGAGCTGGAAGCGCTGGTGCAGCAGTTGGAGGATAATCCTACGGTGCGTTATTGTCCTCACGGCAGACCGATCTATTATTTTGTCAGCCGTACGGAGTTAGAAAAGAATTTCAGGCGTATCTGAGTATCTCGTCCTGTATTGCAATCAAACAAGCAGCTTTGAGGCAGTTTCGGAAATCAATGATGAAGGATTGGCAGATCCGGACATAACCGTTCATTCTTCTGAACGGTTATGTTCATATAAGCAGCGTCAGCCATAGGGTCGGCGGTTTCATAGAAGGAGCGAAGGAAAATTTTTTTTTGTTCGGAAAAGTCTTTATCTGTGTGAATTTCCGGTAAAACCGATTTCCCTGTGAGGCAGCCACGGAAATTGATTTTCAAAACTTCAAAATCGACCGTATATAAAGTCCTGCTGATTTGAAAAATGTCTTCCCGGAGAATCGGCGGTTTAGGAAAGGGGGATGGGGAAACCCCTTTTTCCGCTGTAAAAGGGGTTTCCCCATGTAGCTGCCCCGACAATATTGATTTCCCGGTGAGGCAGCAAAAAGCTCTTTACAAACAAAAAACAATATGTTATAATCGTAAGCGTTGATGCCCTGTTCCCGGTTTGCGGATAAAGCCCTGACAAAAGGGAATCCACAGCCGTTTACTGAGAATGCGGGTTTGACAAAAATATTATAGTAAAGGTGGATAAACCCATGCTGAAAGAAGAAAAGGATGCTATCATCAAGGAGTATGCAACTCATGAGGGCGACACAGGTTCTCCGGAAGTGCAGATTGCACTGCTGACAAAGAGAATCAACGACCTTACCGAGCACCTGAAGACCCATAAGAAGGATCATCATTCCAGAAGAGGTCTGTTCAAGATGATCGGTCAGAGAAGAAGTCTTCTGAGCTATCTGACAAAGGTAGACATTGAGCGCTATCGTTCAATTATTGCAAGACTCGGTATCCGTAAGTAAGCAATTGTTTCGGGGCAGTCTGTGAGAATATTGCAGGCTGCCTTGTTGCAGTCTGACAAAAGGACAGGTTTTCGGGCTTTAGCAGTGAAACGAGAAAACAGGAACAAGGCTGTTTTCCGGTTTAATTGCTAAACCGACGGCTTGTCGTTCACACAAGAGAAAATGGAGGTAAAAAAATGTTTGAAGGCTACAGAGTATTTGAAACAGAGTTTGCCGGCAGACCACTGGTAATTGAAACAGGAAAAATGACCCAGCTTGCCAATGGTGCTTGTCTGGTTCGTTATGGTGAGACAGTGGTTCATGTTGCGGTAACGGCTGCACCGAAGCCCAGAGAAGGCGTAGATTTCTTCCCGCTGTCTGTTGATTTTGAAGAAAAGCAGTATGCTATGGGAAAGATTCCGGGCGGCTTCAATAAGAGAGAGGGCAGACCGACTGAAAAAGCCATTCTGGTTTCGAGAGTGATTGACAGACCGATTCGTCCGCTGTTCCCGAAGGATATGAGAAACGATGTGTCCATTGTATGTACCGTTATGTCATACGACCCGGACTGCCTGCCTGAGATTGCAGCAATGGTAGGTACTTCCGTTGCCCTGAGCATTTCAGACGTACCGTGGAACGGACCGATTTCCGCAGTATCCGTGGGACTGGTAGATGGTGAGTATGTCATCAACCCCACTAAGGCGCAGCGAGAAGTCAGCCAGATGGCTGTTACCGTTGCTTCTACAGACAGCCGTATCGCAATGATCGAAGCAGGAGCCAACATTGTTCCTGATGATGTGATGTATAACGGTATTATGGCAGGTCACGAAGCAAACCAGCCGATCATTGAATTCATCAAGGGCATCCAGGCTGAAATCGGCAGAGAAAAGTTTGAGTATCCCAGCAATGAGCCGGATCCGGAAATGCTGGAAGCCATCAAGAGCTTTGCGATTGATGACATTCGTGTGGCACTGGATACAGACGATAAAAAGGTTCGTGACGAAAGACTCAAACCGATTTACGATGCTGTTCACGAAAAATTTGATGCGATCTATCCCGATTCCGCAGAGAAGATTGATGACTGTCTGTATAAGACACAGAAATATATTGTACGCCGCTGGCTGCTGGACGAGCAGAAGAGAGTAGACGGCAGAGGCATGAATCAGATGCGTCCGCTGGCTTCTGAAGTAGGCATTCTGCCCAGAGTACATGGTTCCGGCTTGTTCACCAGAGGACAGACACAGGTACTGACAATTACGACGCTGGGATCTATCAGTGACCAGCAGATTCTTGACGGTATTGATGATCAGACGTCAAAGAGATACATTCATCATTACAATTTCCCGTCCTATTCCGTAGGCGAGACCAAGCCTTCCAGAGGACCCGGCAGACGAGAAATTGGACACGGAGCACTGGCAGAGCGTGCGCTGGTACCGGTTATTCCTTCCGTAGAAGAATTCCCCTATACCATTCGTCTTGTTTCTGAAATCCTGTCCTCCAACGGATCCACTTCTCAGGGCTCTATCTGTGGTTCTACGCTTTCTCTGATGGATGCAGGCGTGCCCATCAAAGCGCCTGTTGCCGGTATTTCCTGCGGCCTGATCACCGAGGGCGAACGCTGGATGACGATGGTCGATATCCAGGGCTTAGAGGATTTCTTCGGTGACATGGACTTTAAGGTTGCCGGAACCAAGGAGGGTATTACCGCAATTCAGATGGATCTGAAGATCAGCGGTCTGACGCCGGAAATGGTAAAGGAAGCACTGGAAAAGACGCACATTGCCCGTAATTATATTCTGGACGAAGTAATGCTCAAAGCAATTCCGGAGCCCAGAAAGGAACTTTCCAAGTATGCGCCGAAGATGTTGTCAACGGTTATCCCTGTAGATAAAATCCGTGAAGTAATCGGCAGCGGCGGCAAAGTGATTCAGAAAATCTGCGCCGAGTGCGACGTTAAAATTGATATTGAAGAAGACGGACACGTTTATGTAACAGGTCTTGATATGGAGAATTGTCAGCGTGCCATGACGATTGTCGATACCATTGTCAAAGATCCGGAGCCGGGCGCAATTTATAAAGGCAAGGTAACCAGACTGATGGACTTTGGTGCATTCGTAGAAATTGCTCCGGGCAAAGAAGGATTGTGCCACATTTCTCAGCTTGACGTAAAGCGTACCGAAAAGGTAACGGATGTGGTTAATGTTGATGATATCATTATCGTTAAGGTACTGGATATTGACGACAAGGGAAGACTGAATCTTTCCCGTCGTGAAGCACTGATCGAAGTAGAGGGACTTACTCCCGAAAATGATGTAGCGTCCCGTCGTCCTTCAGGCGGCAGAAACGGCGGATTCCGCAGAGGCGGCGACCGTCGTTAATGTCGGGGGCTCCTCGCCCCCGAACCCCTCGGCAGGACTGCTCGCCCTGCACCCCGGCAGGGACTCAGTCCCTGCACCCGTTTAGTATCATTTCAAAAGATAAAAGGATTCTCAGCAATACCGCAAAGCCGGTATGATTGAGAATCCTTTATTAATATCCTATATTATTATGCTGAACAATTTGTGTCACTTGATAGAATGACTGTAGGCATTTTTACCGTGATAATCCAGATCGTATTGAGCAAGCATGGTAAATACCTGATAAAAATGAATCATGACCTGACTGGCTTGTGACTTTCAGTCATTTTGTTTAGCGTAGAGTCTGGTAGATGGTAAAGCAGTGAAGAACTTCTGTGCAAAACGAAATCAGGCACCCAATTCCTCAGCTCTTTTCGTGCAGGCAGCCATAGCGTCAAAAATAGCTTTCGGAACCTCACGGTCTTTCAGTACCTTCATGGCTTCAATGGTGGTACCGCCTTTGGAAGAAACCTTCTGTATCAGAGTTTCTGGCGAATCGCCGCTGTTACGGAGCATCTCTGCGCTGCCCTCAAAGGTTTTGCAGACGAGCCGAAGAGCGGTTTCACTGTCAATGCCGACAGACGCAGCATAATCTACCATCGCCTTAGCGAAAAGATAGATGTAAGCAGGACTGCTGCCGTTGACGGCAATCACTGCGTTCATTTGCGATTCGGGGAGAATAACAGCTTCTCCGGAGAAAGCAAACATTTTGTAGACTTCATCGAAATCGGCGTCGCTTATGTTGTCGGAACGGCACAAAGCGCTGGCACCCATACCAAGCAGCAGGGGAGTGTTAGGCATCACACGCACCGCAGGACACGTTTTGCCGAGCTTCTGGCGGATATAGACGATGGAAATGCCGGCAGCGATCGTCACGATGACGGTATCATCACGGACGGTATCCTTTATTTCGGCAAGAACTTCAGGATAGTTCTGAGGTTTTACAGCCAGCACAATAATGTCGCACATAGCGGCAAGTGCCTTGCAGGAATCTGCGGCGGAAATTCCCTTTGCAGTCATAAGCGCAAGTTTTTCTGGATCAAGATCAAATACGGCAAGATGACCGGCATTGTCAGAATTATTTTTGAGAATACCGTTAATAATGGCTGTTGCCATATTGCCGGCACCGATGAATCCTATTTTTTTATTGTTCATAACAGAACACCTCCGAAAATTTTTATATACAGCCTGAAACAATACTGTTGTTTCAGGGCTTTGTTTGTCAGGAAAGAGAATAGATTTATACAACGAATCCTCCGTTAACACCGAGAACCTGACCGGTGATGAAGGAATTTTCAGCGGCAGCCAGAAAGAATACGGCACGAGCAATGTCAGAAGGTGTGCCAAGTGAGCCGACAGGCGTTTCATCAGCTAACTTTTGCAGATCCTCACCGGAATAGGAAGCGAGCATATCGGTTTTGATAACACCGGGAGCAACACAGTTGACGGTAATGCCGCTCAGACCTTCTTCCATGGCGAGAGCCTTTGTCAGACCGATCATGCCTGCCTTGGCAGCGGAGTAATGTACCTCACAGGAGCCGCCTACCTGTCCCCACATAGAAGAAATGTTAACGATTCTGCCGCTGTGTTGACGGATCATATAAGGCAGAGCAGCACGACAGCAGAAAAAAGCGCTGCTGAGGTTGGTGTTCAGCATGGTAAACCAATCCTGGTCTGTCAGTTTGGTAAAAAGCTTTGTCTGTGCAATGCCGGCGTTGTTGACAAGCACGTCAATACCGCCGGTCTGATCTTCAATGTTGCGGAACATTTTAGTAACGGCGGTACTGTCGGCGACATCGGCACAAACACCAAAAACCTGACAGCCTTTGCCTGAGAGTTCACGGCAAAGATGATCCGCCGCATCTTTGGAGTGGCAGTAGTTAACAAAAACTCTGTCGCCGTTTTCGGCGAACAGACGGACGATAGCTTCACCGATTCCTTTAGCGCCGCCTGTGACAAGAACGTTTCTCATGATTTTTTTAAAGCGGCGACTATTTCTCCGACAATGATGTCGTGCCAGTCGTTGTCACCGTAGAATTTTTCGACATCGGCTTTATCAAAAAAGCTATCGGCATTCATGGTTTGCTGATAGAGCTTTTTGCAGATCAGCACCAGATCAGCCTGTGCAAAATACGGTGCTTCTCTGTCAAAAACAGGCGTAAGACCGGTCTGAGCAATTTTATCGGCATCTCTGCCGGAAACCTTGCCGCAATAGGCGAGTTCTTTCATACAATCGCCGCCGAAGAAAGAAACGGTATAGTAGTCGTTGTTGTCGACAAATTCAAGCGTATAACGGCTTTTACGGATAAACGAAAAAACAACGTCTTTATTCCAGAGAACTCCCACGCCGCCCCAGCTTGCAGTCATGGTATTGCATTTGTCGGCGTTTCCTGCGGTAATCAGCGACCATTCCTTACCGATGCGGGTAAAGAAATTGTCGTTCAAAGCCTTAATATCAACGGGTTGAAAGCTGTTCATCAAAAAACCTCCCATAGATGATAGAGATAGAAGGGACGACTGTACGAAGTGATTGCAGCAGTACGGTCATAGCTTCATGTTCTATTATAGCACAGGCGCCGGAAAAGATGAAAAAGAAAGTGGGAAGAACAATGAATATTATACATTAAATAATGTATAAATGTATAAAGTTGAATCGAAAGAAGATAAAAGCATCAGCAGGATAAGGTAAAAAGAATGAGAAAGAATGATAAAATATCAGGAGATGATGTGAAAGATGAATAAAAAACAGTGAACAAATGGAAAGGATTTCAATAAAAACGAGAAAATAGTAGCCGCTGAATAAATATTCAAAAAGCCCTTGATTTTATGCAAAAAGAGAGTATAATAGTTACTGTAATAAAAAAGCACACGGAGGTTATCATCATGGGTGATATTAAAAAAGTAGTATTGGCATATTCCGGCGGACTGGATACATCAATTATCATTCCCTGGTTGAAGGAAAACTATGATAACTGTGAGGTTATCGCTGTTTCGGGAGACGTAGGACAGGACAGCGAGCTGGAAGGGCTGGAAGAAAAAGCGTTGAAGACAGGTGCTTCCAAGCTTTATATTGAAGACCTTAATAAAGAGTTTATCGAGGATTATGTATTCCCGACTATCAAGGCCGGTGCAGTATATGAGAGCAAGTATCTTCTGGGTACTTCCTTTGCCCGCCCGATCATTGCAAAGAGAATTGTTGAAATTGCGCTGAAGGAAGGCGCAGACGCCATCTGTCATGGCTGCACAGGCAAGGGCAACGATCAGGTTCGTTTTGAACTGGCAATCAAGGCATTTGCACCGGACATGAAGATTATTGCACCTTGGAGAGAGTGGAGCATCAAATCCCGTGACGAAGAGATTGAATATGCAGAGGCACACAACATTCCTCTGAAGATTACAAGAGAGACAAACTATTCTAAAGATAAGAACATCTGGCATATTTCACACGAAGGTCTTGACCTTGAGAATCCTGCTAATGAGCCGATGTATAATAAAGAAGGCTTTCTGGAGCTTGGCGTATCGCCCGAGCAGGCTCCGGATCAGGCAACCTATGTTACCATTTCCTTTGACAAAGGCGTACCGGTAGCAGTTGACGGCGAAAAGTTAGGTGCAGTAGAGCTTGTCAAGAAGCTGAACGCACTGGGCGGCGCCAATGGCATCGGCATTGTAGACCTGGTAGAAAACAGACTGGTAGGCATGAAGTCCAGAGGCGTTTATGAAACTCCCGGCGGAACGATCCTTTACCATGCACATAACAAGCTGGAAGAACTGACGCTTGACAGAGATACCTATCACTACAAGCAGCAGGCAGCACTGCGTTTTGCAGAGCTGGTATATTTCGGACAGTGGTACACACCTTTGAGAAAGGCACTTTCTGCTTTTGTTGATTCTACACAGGAGACTGTAACAGGTGATGTAAAGCTGAAGCTCTACAAGGGCAATATCATTGATGCAGGCGTAACGTCTCCGTACTCTCTGTATGATGAAGATATTGCTACATTTGATGAGGACGAGGTTTATAATCAGAAGGACAGCGCAGGCTTCATCAATCTCTTTGGACTGCCGATCAAGGTACAGGCAAAGAAAAATCTTATCAAGGAGTAATTAATCTCCCATAAGTACAGGAATATGTCAGGGCGAACAGTGAAGAAATCATTGTCCGCCCGACTGTCATTTATTGAGTGAGAAGCTGCGAAGCCGAAATTCCGGCACGGCGGCGTCAAAAACAGCTATAAGAATTGTGTGAGGTGGAAGATCATGAAGCTCTGGGCAGGAAGATTTTCAAAAGAGATAGACAAAAAAACCAACGATTTCAATTCCTCCATATCGTTTGACAGCAAAATGTACCGAGAGGACATAGAGGGCAGCATTGCCCATGCCACGATGCTGGGAGAATGCGGGATCATAGATAAAAGCGAGTCAGAAGCGATCATCAGAGGACTGGAAGAAATACTGAAGGATATTGATGAGGGTCACTTGTTGATTGACCCGAACGCAGAGGATATTCATACTTTTATCGAAGGGGAGCTGACGCAGCGTCTGGGTCAGACAGGCAAGCGTCTGCATACTGCCCGCAGCCGTAACGATCAGGTGGCGCTGGATATCCGTTTATATCTGAGAAAGCAGATCCGTGAAGTCAGACAGCAGGTAAAAGAATTAATTGCCGTGCTTTGCAGCAAGGCGGAAGCCTATGCCGATGCGGTAATGCCCGGATATACGCATCTGCAGCGTGCGCAGCCGATCACGTTCGGACATCATCTGATGGCTTATGTCGAGATGCTGCTCAGAGATATCGACAGACTGGACTGTGCCTACAAGCATACGGATACCATGCCTTTGGGAAGCGGCGCACTGGCAACAACGACCTATCCGATAGACCGCAGCATTACAGCAAAGCTGCTGGGGTTTGCAGACATCAGTCAGAACAGTCTGGACGGCGTGTCGGACCGTGATTTCTGTATGGAACTGGCAGCGGCATTGTCCATTATCATGGTGCATTTGTCAAGATTTTCGGAAGAGATCATCATGTGGTGCAGTTGGGAATTCAAGTTTGTAGAGTTGGACGATGCGTTTTCAACCGGTTCCAGCATTATGCCGCAGAAGAAGAATCCGGATATAGCAGAGTTGGTAAGAGGCAAATCGGGCAGAGTGTTCGGAGATCTGATGACGCTGTTGACGGTGATGAAAGGCATTGCACTGGCGTACAACAAAGATATGCAGGAAGACAAGGAAGCAATTTTTGACGCAGTTGAAACCGTAAAGATGTGTCTGACAGCCTTTACGCCGATGATTGATACCATGCGTGTCCTGCCTGAGAATATGCGAAAGGCTGCAGCGGGCGGCTTTATCAACGCTACCGACTGTGCGGATTATCTGGTCAAGAAGGGGCTGCCCTTCCGTGACGCATACAAAGCAACCGGTACGCTGGTAGCGCTGTGTATAGAGAAAAAGACAACGCTTGAAGAATTGCCGATTGAAGAATACCGGAAAGTATGCGATATGTTTGACGAAGGCGTTTACGAAGCTATCTCATTGGAGAACTGTGTCAACGGACGAAAAGTATTGGGCGGTCCTGCCGGCGACAACGTCAGGGCACAGGTAAAGAGAGTACGATGCTTGATAGAAAACCGGGAATAATAAGAAACGTCGGAAGAACAAGAGCAATATTACAGGAGAGGGAAAAGCAAATGAAAATAAAAGCAGGTATTATCGGAGCCACAGGTTATGCAGGCGCAGAGCTTGTGCGTATCTTATTGACTCACCCCGAAGCGGAGATTGCAGCGATCAGTTCCGTCAGCTTTGAAGGCAAGGCGCTCAGCGAAGTATACCCTTCCTACAAGAGCCTCTGCGATATGGAATGTAAAACACAGGACGAGGTTGTCGAGAGGAGTGACGTCATTTTTGCGGCACTGCCTCACGGACTGTCACAGGAATTGGCAGCGCAGTGTGACAAAGCCGGCAAGGCGTTCATTGATCTTGGCGCTGATTTTCGCCTTGAATCCGAAGAAGAATATAAAGAATGGTACGGCTGTGAATTTCTTGATCACGACCTTCATAAGCGCTCGGTTTACGGGCTTCCGGAGCTGTTCCGGGAGAATATCAAGGGAAAGAGAATCATTGCAAATCCCGGCTGTTATACCACCGGAGCACCTCTTGCACTGGCGCCTGCGGTGAAAGCCGGACTTGTCAGCACCGAAGGAATCATTGTAGATTCCAAATCCGGCGTAACGGGTGCCGGCAGAAAGCCGAACCAAGGCAATCACTATCCCGAACTGAACGAAGGCTTCCATGCCTATAAAGTCGCCACTCACCGTCATACACCGGAGATTGAACAGACACTCTCAAAGCTTTCCGGTAAAAAAGTAACCATTACTTTTGTACCGCATCTTCTTCCGGTCAACAGAGGTATCATCTCTACCTGCTATGCCCGCATCAAAGAGGGCGTTACCTTTGAGCAGATCAGAGAAGCGTATGAAGCGTTTTATCAGAATGAGTTTTTCGTCAGACTTCTGCCTGACGGAGCCAATGCGGATATTCATAACATCAAGTATTCCAACTTCTGCGATATTTCTCTTCACCATGATAAGCGTACCAACACGCTGATCGCCGTTTCTGCCATTGATAACATGGTAAAGGGTGCAGCAGGACAGGCAATTCAGAATATGAACATTGTGTTCGGGCTGCCCGAAACAACAGGATTGGTTATTGTACCGCCTGCATTCTGATCAAACGGTAAAAGCTGCAAAAGAAACCGGCAGCATACTGAACCAAGGAAAGGAAGATAAGGGATGAACTACACATACATAAGCGGTTCGGTAACCGCTCCCAAAGGATTTACAGCGGCAGGGGTACATTGCGGCATCAGAAAGAACAAATCCAAGCGGGATCTTGCATTGATATATTGCGAGAAGAAGTGTACTGCAGCGGCAGTTTATACAACGAATCTTGTCAAAAGCTCACCCATTACCGTAACGAAAAAGAACCTGGAAAACGGATATGCGCAGGCGGTTATCTGCAACAGCGGCAACGCCAATACCTGTAATGCAGACGGAATGGAGAAAGCGGAAATGATGTGCCGGCTTACGGCGCAGGAGCTGGGCATCAGCCCCGAGGATATTATAGTAGGATCTACCGGAGTGATTGGTCAGGTACTGCCGATTGAGCCGATCAGAGACAGTATGAAGCAGATTGTCAGCGAATTGTCTGTTGACGGCGGAGCCAATGCCGCCGAAGCCATTATGACAACAGACACCGTACCGAAAGAAGCAGCCGTCGAAACCGTCATCGGCGGAAAAACCGTCAGAATCGGCGGAATATCGAAAGGCAGCGGAATGATCCATCCGAACATGGCGACGATGCTTTGTTTTGTCACAACAGACGCTGCAATATCATCGCAGATGCTGCAAAAAGCAGTAAAAAGCGCTGCCGACAAGACGTTTAATATGATCAGTATTGACGGTGATACTTCTACTAACGATACCCTTGCGGTCATGGCGTCCGGCATGGCAGAAAATCCGGAGATCACTGAGGAAAACGAAGACTACCATGCATTTTTGGAAGCGCTGACAGCGGTATGCAGAGCCCTTTCCAGAATGATGGCAAAGGACGGCGAAGGCGCCACCAAGCTGCTGATTTGCAAGGTCAGCGGTGCAAAGAGTGAGAAGGACGCAGTAGGAGTAGCCAAGTCTGTAATATGTTCCAGTCTGTTAAAAGCCGCTATGTTCGGCGCAGACGCCAACTGGGGCAGAGTATTGTGTGCCATTGGTTATTCCGGCTGTCGGGTAGACGTGCAGAAGGTTGACGTATCGTTTGCTTCATCAGCAGGCAGCATAGACGTTTGTAAGAACGGCGCCGGCATCGACTTTTCCGAAGAGGTTGCGAAAAAGGTATTGACTGAAGATGAAATAGACATTATCATCGAACTGAACGACGGCGAAGGTCAGGCAGAAGCCTACGGCTGTGATCTGACATACGAATATGTCAAAATTAACGGAGATTACAGAACCTGATACAAAGTTGTGTCAGAGGAAATGGAGACAGAAAAAATGCGAAATATTTCCGATCAGGACAGAGCAAACGTGCTGATACAGGCACTGCCTTACATACAGAAATGGACAGGCAAGACTATTGTAGTAAAATACGGCGGAAACGCTATGATCAGTCCGGAGCTGAAGGACGCAGTGATGAGCGACATCGTGCTGCTGCAGCTCATCGGTATCAACGTGGTGCTGGTACACGGCGGCGGACCTGAAATCAGCGGAATGCTGAACAAGATCGGCAAAGAAAGCCGTTTTATCAACGGACTTCGTGTTACGGACGAAGAAACAATAGATATCGTGCAAATGGTATTGGCAGGTAAGGTCAACAAAAGTCTGGTGCAGCTTCTGGAGCAGCACAGCGGTAAAGCCATCGGACTATGCGGACTTGACGGCAGAATGATCATGGCAGAGAAAAAGGCTTCCGGCATAGACCTGGGGTATGTAGGAGAGATCACGGAAATACATACAGAAGTGATTGAAGACGCCACAAAGAACGGTTATGTGCCGATTATATCGACGGTAGCGGGCGGCTATAACGGAGATGTTTATAACATCAATGCCGATCTGGCAGCGGCAAGAATTGCTTCAGAACTCAAAGCGGCAAAGCTGATTCTGATGACAGACATAAAAGGTTTGTTAAGAGACAAGGAAGATGAAAATACACTGATTCCGGTTGTCAACGTCAGCGAAGTACCGTCGCTGAAACGGGAAGGGATCATATCCGGCGGAATGATTCCGAAGATTGACTGTTGTGTAGAGGCTGTTCGCCGTGGCGTAAAGCGTGCCCATATCATCGACGGCAGGATACCGCATTCCATACTGATCGAGATGTTCTCTGACGAAGGTATCGGCACTATGTTCTACTAATCTGCGTGACCGGCGGAGTGCCTCCGGTGCGTGACCGCACTGGACGATTCGCAGGGACGTCCGCTAACGCTCCCTTGATTTCTACAACCAAAAAG
>JBGUWM010000338.1:0-14297 GCA_045221175.1 Acutalibacteraceae bacterium
CAGAGGTGCCATAAGTATATTCGACGTCATTACCTGTCATATAACTATAACGTTTGTGCCTGGGTCTGTAGTATGTATAGTCGTAATAAGCTCTCATATTATATATAACACTATCGGGAGGCGAAAATCTACAGGGAGGTGCTAATAGCAGTTTTTTTTAACTATGTTTAACTTTTTTATGAGAGTCCAATTGGTTGTCGAAAAGGAGGTTGAAGCTGGAGTTAAATCGGGAGTCAATTTCCCGCTAGGCGGGTGAAAATCTTTTTACATTTTACAGAGCTTGTCGCGATGGATAAGACAGGGCAACCGCAGCGGTTAGCACCGCTCCATCAAGCACCCAACGCTGTCATTTCGACTATTTATAGACGATACTTCAATCATATTTCGACCATTATATATCGTCGAAATATCGTCGAAGTATCGTTGATGTATCGTTGAAGTATCGTTGATATGGCGGAGCAGGTCCCTGCCTGCTCCGTCGTTGAGACAATGCTGTAGGCTGGTACAAGGTGTGAGATTTGTGGATTTAGGGTACTTGATGTGGCGGAGCGCAGATCCGCCGCAACAAGCCGCAACGGAACATCCGACGCGACGGAGGGTTGCACCGCTCCATCGCTCAGCCAGCACCGTCCTTTCGACTATTGATAAACCATCGTTTAACCATAGTTCGACCATTATATATGGTTAAACGATGGTTGAAGGATGGTTAAACGATGGTTGATATAACGGAGCAGACCCGTACCGGCTCCGACGTTGAGACAATGCTGTAGGCTGGTACAAGGTGTGAGATTTGTGGAGTTAGGGTACTTGATGTGGCGGATCGCAGATCCGCCACATCAAGCCGTAACGGGGCAAATCAGGCACAACAAGCTCAAACGGGACATCCGCTACGACAGGGTGGTTCAATTATCAACTTTTATTTCTATCATCATTCCCATTGTATTATGAGCCGCTACGGATTACCACTTGTGCAAACAACCGTTCTTAAACGAAAAGATTGAACTGCCAGAGTCTCTATAGGTAATTAGTTCTGAAAAACCATCTCCATTTGTATCATTGATAACCATATTAGAGAACGGTATTTTATATACATTCCAAAATAGACTCTCACAATACTCTCTATAAATGACATAATACTCAACAGCCCCATAAGTTGATCCTTTTACATATAACGGAAGAACGTATGACTCACCAGTCTCATCGAAAATGGCAGAATCTATAATGATGGAATCATTATTTGTATAGCAGAAATCTATATTTCCTCCACCACATATTGATATGACATCATCACTATGTTTTGTAAGTACCATCATATAGTTTTCTGATATGTTCTGTATTACTATTAATGAGTCATTTGGGTTATTATTTAAAATCGAGCGGAAAACTTTTCGGTTCTGTTGATTATCATTGTTTGACGTGCTGCAAGATGAAAATACAAACAAAAAAAATGCAGTTAGTATTATCACTATCATCCTATTGTTCATAAGCCACTATTTGTATTTAAAACAACGTATATTATTAGAATTAACGCCCTGAGGGTATACTTCTTTTAATAGCTTATAATTCCATTGAGGCATACTTCCTTTAGGTTTCATTGATCGTGGACTATAATACAAAGTTGCGTCACAACTAATTCCTCTCGAATATCCATTGGAAACACTTATCGCACTAGAAACACAATTCCTCCAAGCTTCAATATTTGAAGAATTATTCAAAGTCGCTGATGGATTATCAAAATATTTTCGATTCTTGTCATTCTCGTTTAACGACGAAAACTGTTGTTTTTGGGTAATAACTCCTTCCAAGGTATTGGGAAACTTGCTATCATCGACTCTATTTAGTACGATATCAGCACACACACGTTGTTCATTACCGGATTGGCCCCTAAACTCAGAATACAATAATCGTGACAACATTCCGATATCACTATTCATCGTTATTTCATCAGAACTAGCTATTATTTGATCAACGTGCTTGGGGTCAAGGGTTCCTCCCCAGTTAATCCTTGTATCTTCCGTTTTTGCTCGGAAACCTTCCTTTAACATATAAACTTTCCCGTCATTTTTCCCATCATTCCCCAGATAATTTCCTTGACGGTCAAAAAAATCAGCCAACTCTTTTCCATCAGGGTCCACCAGCTTCACTGGATTCCAGGCACAATAGGCGTACGGGCTAATACTCGGATACTTATCGGCCATTGGGTCGACGGAGAGCCACATCGTCATCAGCTCGTGGTCCATATACCTTGCGCCGAAGTAGCCGTAGCCCGTTTCCTCGTCGCGCTCCTTGCCTGTGAAGGTGAAGCGTTCGTGATAGCCTGCGGCACGTTGGTCAACATAGCGTTCGCCATAGGGCAGGTACTGCAGGTGCTGGACAGCAAGGCCGCTGTTGTCGGTAATCCAGCTGGCGCTGCCGAGATGGTCGGAGTGGTAGAAGTAGACGTCGGGCTCGTTGTGGTGGATGCTTTGTGCGTCGTCAATCATATGCAGAAACTCGTCGTATTCGATGATCAGCTCGGCTTGTAGACGTTCTGGAACCTCATTCATTTCGATTGCCAGTTTGTCAGTGGAAAATAGTCCATTGGCAATACAGTCGATATCATTATTTTCGAGAAGACGTTCATTAATTTGTTCCAAACTCTGTTTGAAAACTCTTCCAGACTTGTCCGACAATCTGTGATCCTGTTCTGTCACATACAGTCCACCGCCTCCGATGCGGGCTGCCACGCGCTCCGCCCGTTGTGGCGGATCTGCGCTCCGCCACATATTATTGTCAGGATTTGTAATCTGTTTAATTTTCATTGTTGTTGCCAAAAGAATACAAAGTGTTTCAATACATTATAATAACGCGGATGAACAATGAATATTGCCTCGCGGAATGCAATTCCTTATATCAAGCGGCGGCGGATCGCAGATCCGGCACAACGGGAACATCCGCCGCAATGGGATACAATTCCATCACAACTTAACTTAACATCCTACGACACATATACCACTATGTGGCTCACAATAAAAAATTGGTCAGAATGAGAATTAGCATACATATTAGAGCTCCTCTCTTATGAATAATATTATAACCAAATAAAAATATAATTACTATTGATGTCAAAGCCAATATGGTATTGAATAAAATAAACGTTTTTGAATTAATATAATGAAACCCCTGTTTATCCACAGTTTCTGTACCCAAAAAGAACGCATCAGGGTTTAAAATAAACATAACAATATCACTAATATTATTTATTGCAAGCATTGCTGTTAATCCGACAATTAACAAAAAAAAAGTTTTTTTTATTATCCGTTGCATTTTAATAGTCTACCTTTAATTTTATTGTGTTCCCATATGACTTCAACCAATTGTGAAAGGAGTTATTATCCTTTGTTAGGTCAATACAGCCTGCAGATCCTGATGTGGAATGCTATTTTGAAACTGTAATAGAGTTTATGATTTTTAAGAATCTTTCATACGAGAAATTATCATAGGAGTCAAGCGAATAGTAATAGCATCCAATAACATTTGTACCAATTACTGTTGTGAAATAACCTATTGCTTCAACAGAATCTTTTTCAAATTCTCCTTCATTTAATATTGGAAAGCCCCAAATGGTGTCCGATTCCATATACCTTGTAATATATTGAGTGACTGTTATTGGATGACCATTTTTGTCCTTCTTTTTTTTCATTAAAGGCATCCTGGGGACCCTCCATTTGTCATTTGATAATTCTTGGATAGTCATAATTGAATCCAAATAGATTTCACCACCTTTCAAATAATGAGAATACCTATAAGGATCATCTTCGATATTGCAAGCCCCTATTGTAAAATAAGATCTGGACTCTTTCTTCGAAAAATAAATCAGAGAACTATCATACATCATAGTCATATCAGCATAAAAAGCCAATCTGGAACGTTCTGCCTTTAGTTCTTTCGTGTAATCATCTGGAATAAGAAATCTAACTTTGAAACCATTTACAGTTTCTTCATATAATTTCAAATCAGTATACGAGGGACCATTTACATTATGATTACACGATAATAGCATAAAACTAATAGCTAGAATAGCATTAATATACAATATACCGTGCCTGTTTTTTGATTTTATTATTGTCATAATTACTATGTGCTTTATTAGTCCCAAAAACGGATTTCATCCTTTCCACATACTTTGAGTTGCGTTCAGGGCTCATTATGTAATTCAACCCTTTGTTTTTTTCATATTTAAGCCAATTCCCACTACTCATTATTGATGCATTATCAGTGTTTTGATCAAATCTACGTGACCAACTTATATCATCAGAGTGGTTGAAGCCAGCATTGTGTCCAGCGCCGTGCAGAATTGTCAAAGCAGCCATCTCAAACTTATCAAACCCTAGATTATAAGCGGCGCTTTTTAATCCAGACGCATCAATGGCAATATAATTCCCTTTTTTTGTGTAATTATTTTCAGATCTTTCAGGATTGCTCGTTCCCCCTTTCCAACTATTAATTGTTTCAGACCCACTTTTCGCAGAAATGAAATTTTTGACTTCAAATGCACTTCCAATAACAGCATATGAATCAGTTTTATCCATATATTGAGGATCAAAGTTCCGCCCATCGGGAGCAAGCATTACTCGAGTTTCAAGACCTAGATTTTCAAATCGTTGATTTGCTTCTTTTATAAGCTTGTTCACATCAATGGATGGTTGTTTATCCTTTTGTAAGTTTACAATGTAAATAATATTCTCCTCCCCGTTCGGGTCAACTAACTTTATCGGGTTCCAGGCACAATATGCGTAGGGGGAGATTGACGGGTACTTGTCGGCCATCGGGTCGACGCTGAGCCACATCGTCATCAGTTCGTGGTCCATATAGCGGGCGCCGAAATATCCGTATCCCGTTTCCTCGTCGCGCTCCTTGCCGGTGAAGGTAAAAGTGGTAAAACCTGCCGAACAAGTAGAGAACATCGGCGTTTTCGGAGATTCGCCAATGTGCTTTTTTTGAGAAAAAAGTGAAAAAAATCGGCTGTATACAGGAATACCCCGATGGGGAGTACAAAAATTGCCGTATGTTTTTCCCTGTTTCACGGTGCAAAAATAATATTTTTTTTCATTATATTGAAAATTTCGTATCTTTACAAATCGTAAAACACTCCCATAACACGAATAAATATCTGAAAATATGAATATTATTATTAAATCCAACTTCCAATTTTCTGTCACATCCATTCATTATGCCCCCAATGGGGAACTATGCATCGAACTGTCTTCCGAAAAAGGAAATGAGAAAAACAGGTATCAATACACAGCCAATCTCGGCAACGGACAGTCAGAGGAACTGCCATCGTTGAATCTGTTGGAATACACGCGCAATTATGTAGCAAACAGCACGATAAAAGAGAAGTCTAAAGATCCGTACAATCAGATGGCCCGCTTTCTTGAGGCTTACGGCGACTGCACGATTGACAAGATCACGACGGAATACCTTCAAGGTTTCATAAGCCACCTTCAATCGGCAGGGCTTGCGCCCAACACGGTGCGCCTGTATTTCCAGAAAATAACCTGTGTCCTCAACAACGCCTATAAGGAAGGCCTGTTTGACGAAAGAATCCTTCGCCGTGTCCAGCGTGTAAAGCGACCAAAGGAAAAGAAAAGTTTCCTTTCTGAGACTGAACTGAAAAGAATGATACGCAATAGACGCTATGGAAAATATGATAACACGGAATCGATGTTCCTGTTTTCGTGTATGACGGGATTGCGTTTCGGTGATGTCCAAGGCTTGAGATGGAGAGATGTGAAACAAGACGGCAAACATCTTTGCCTTGAATTTTACCAACACAAGACAGACTCTTTTGAAAGTCTGCCTCTATGTGAAGGTGCCGAATCGATGCTTCGTAAAAGAGAAAGAAGCGGTGAGTACGTCTTCGACCGCGTTTCAAACCAATGGGTAAACCAAGTGCTGAAAAAATGGTGCAGGGATTCCCGCATAAAGAAACCTGTTGTGTTCCACACCGCTCGCCATACCTTTTGTGTTCTGCTACTAACCAACGATGTGCCGATATTCACTGTCCAACAACTAATGTGTCATTCCGACATAAACACAACAAAAGTGTATGCCGACATTCTAAACCGCACAAAGTCGAAAGCGGTGAAGAGACTGCCACTGCTTGAAATGCACAGACAGGCGGTGTAATTAAACAGAGCAAATTCCGGGAAAAACATATCAACGTATAAACAACCAATTCGCACAATATTATGATATTGACACTTAAAATAAAAAAGGCCGTTACTATTGCTGTCCTACTTATGGCTGGCGTCCATACCACCACTGCACAGACCATCACTGCAGAGCCATTGTTCCATTGGCGTTGTTCAGCGGGAGACTCATCACTTAACTTCAACCCTGCCGCATACGGCGGAGGGAATATGATCTTTGACAGCCTGCCATATGCAAAGGAATACACGATGATTGTTGTCTACAAACCCGTATTGGACACGGAGACAACGATATGGCATCTGGAGTACGGCGCTGACGATAACAGCCGCGGATTCACGACCGAACACATCCTTTCAGGCAATGTGGCAATCCGTTACGCACCAGAGACAGATAATACACCTGTCATCAGCACCATCCGCCAGTCAGCGCCCGACAGTGTGTCGCCCTATGCCCGACTGGTTGTAGGTGATAAAGCAAAAGTGTCAGAGATTTTGTATTACGACAAGCGCATAGGACACGCAGCCCTACGTAGGATGCAAAGTGCGCTTGCCATACGCTACGGTATCACTCTTGGACCTGTAGACTGGCATACGACCGATGGTGTGATATGGAAATACGACAGTGTATACCGCCACCGTATTACAGGCTTGGGTGTCGACACAGCCGCAAGTCTTTGCCAAACAATGAGCCGTTCTGAGATGGAGGGCGCAATGCTGACAATAACAGCAGACACTATGCTTTGTGGGACCTTCTTGCTTGTCGGTGATAATGGTAATGCACTGGAATTTGCTTCCATCAACGGTGTTGAGGTGCTGGAACGCAGTTGGAAAGTCCTGGCTAAAGGCGTGGATGAAACACGATTCACCTTATCTTTTGACACAAAGAACTCCGAACATCCTTGCGACAGCCTAGTACTGTTTGTCGACGGCGACATATATCTGCCGACAACACAGGACAGCGTAACGGTGGTATTTGCCAATGTTGTGTTCGAGAATGCACCTGACGATTCAGCAGGCATATACACAGGCGTACACTATCTGACAATTGGGCGAGGCGGTGATTTGTGTCGTCCAGTGAATACGAAGGGAGGAAAGGCGGCAAAAGACTTGGACACTGGCAATTACACAGTCAGCATATTTCCAAATCCTTCCTATGGCCGATACACTATTGAAGTCAATGGCACCGACCGCGTGCAGGTTACGGTATACAACCTTCAGGGATCGGTAATGGCAACATTCAATTCGAAGGATGGGAACAGCCATCGTTTTGAGGGTGAGTTGCCTACCGGCAACGTGTACTTCGCAACAATAACGGCCGGCGATGTCTGCCAAACGCTGAAACTTGTCGTCAAATAGTAATCCTGTTACAACCCATTTATAACGCACCCGATATGAAAAGAACAATTATAATCTCAGTTATATGTGCGGCAATGGCTGCATTCTCGGCCTGCAGCACACCCGTAACGGGAAGCGCCGGAAGCCGTAGTCACGTGCCGGCTAAAGAATTTGCCACTACAGAAATGACTCAAGGTACGGTTCAAGACACTGCCGCAAGACGGTTTGGCGAGTTGAGCCATCCCGATGTCAAAATACACGTCAAACGCGGCCATCCCCTTGCGCTACAGACGGACGGACTACTGTTAACCGCTGTCGATGCCTCGGTGCAGCGCGAAGCCGACTATTCGGTTACCTCGCTCGTCGCCGAAGAGTTACCCCCTCTGCCGCAAGGTATGATCAATATGACTGCCGCCACCGCAGGCTACCGCTTGTTGCCGGGTGGCGAGCATTTCCTTCCGTATGCTGTGTTGCGTATGACTTACGACCCTGGGCGTCTGCCTGAAGGATATACCCCCGACGATATATATACCTCGTTCTACGACTCCTCTGCTCATACGTGGATACGGCTGGAGCGTGTCGAGGTGGATACCGTCAACCGCGAGATTGTATCCCTGACCACCCATTTCACGGACTTTATCAACGAACTATTGAAAGCTCCCGAGATGCCGGAAACAAAGGCCTTTGTGCCTACGGCGATGACCGATTTGGAAGCGGTCAGTCCGATGGACGGGTTGCCATTGCTCACACCTCCTGAAGCCAACAATGAAGGTTCCGCCAATCTGAGCTACCCAATTCAAATACCATCGGGTCGTGCAGGGATGCAGCCCAATTTGTCCGTCAACTACAACAGTGGAGGTGGCAACGGCTGGCTTGGTGTGGGTTGGGATCTCAGCGTTTCCGCCATTACTCTCGACACCCGATGGGGTGTGCCACGCTACGACGCAACCTTCGAGACCGAGATTTACCTGTTGGCAGGTGAACAACTGATAACAAGAGACGATGATGGCAATCCACGCCCTATGCCCCATCGCACCAATCGCCAAACAACCCGATCCTCATTGGGCGATGACGTTCGGTTTTACGCTCGTACGGGCGACGCTCACGACAGCATTATCCGGCACAATACGTTGACCTCCGATTACTGGTGGGAAGTTGTCGACCGCAACGGTATCACACACTATTATGGACATTACCCTGACTCCTCGCTCAATACACCTTCCCATCCAACCACCATAGGAGACAACCACGGCAATATAGCCAAATGGATGCTGGCAGAGAGCCGTGACGCTTACGGCAACTGGGTCCGTTACCATTACACCGTCGAAACCTCTTTGGGCGCCAACCCAGGACGACAAATATACCTTGACAGCATCACATATACAGGTCACGGTAAAGAAAAGGGATTGTACAGTATTTTGTTCGAACGCAAATACAGGAACCAGGACGATCGTCCCTTGAGTTGCAATTATGGGTTCAAAGAAAAGACAGACTATATTTTATGCAATATTGCCATAAAGTTCCGTGACACTACAATTACAAGTTATTATTTTGAGACAGAATGCGGATATGCATCAAATTTCAAGACCCGTCTTAAAGCCATTAGCAAACTATATAATGCTAAGAACACAAACGAGGTATGGACTTCGCTGAAAGATATATGTTCATCGGGATTGTCCAGTTTTGATGGCGAATATACACGCCAAGAGTTTGAATACTATGACAACCCATCAATGGACACACTATTTGGTGATGTCCGAACTATGAATGTCGAATCAGACGACATAAAAGGATTTATGCTCCGCCCCGGTTATCGTATCGACAGCGTTGATCACGCCACAGCCCTTGGACTGTCGCACACTTCGAGTTGGAATGTTGGTGGTACTGTCGCGGTAGGATTGGGTCCGGTAATATGTCACACCAAAAATAGCATAGGCGGTAACTACACAAGGAGTGGTAGTTCGAGCGAAACACTCTTGACGCTCATAGACCTCGACGGTGACGGGCTGTCTGACAAGGTGTTTGTGAAAGACGGGGATATGTACTGGCGAAAACAAACAATGAGCGCCGATGGGGATATTTCTTATGGTGATCTACACACTGTCAGTGGCGCAAAACATTTTCTTCTGCAGAAGAACACGACCAACACCTTTGGTGCTCAGGCTTCCGTAAAAGTTACCGACTCCCTGGGGATAAGCGGCAGCGGCAGTTGGAGCAAAACAACTTCCATCACGTCGACATATTTTGCCGACGTCAACGGTGACGGGCTTGTTGACATTGTCAGCAACGGCTTTGTTTATTTCAACTATCTTGAAGACGGTCAACCGACATTCACAATATTCCTTCCTGTCCGGCCTCAGGATGATGGCGATGAGCCGCAGGAAGCCCCGTCACAAATTCCGACATCGAATTGTGGTGGAATTATCTTTGACGGGGAGGTGAACGACACCGTGGTGTGCCAGACGGTGTTGCGTCCTTGCGAATTGTCGTCTGTAATGGATTCTGCTGAAGCTTTTCAATATTGTGAACAGTACCAAAATGAAACAATGCCTGCTCGTCCTGTCCTATTCCCCGAAGGCTACCGAGTTGTTCATTTTTGTCGCGAATTGGACTGCTCGAGACGCAATTTGGCTATGTACGGAGTACCTAATACCGAGGCGGTGCGCGTTTGGGTTGCGCCAGAAGACGGTATGGTCACGATGCAGACGTACATCAGACTGATTGAAGACACAAGCCAGTCCAGAGTTATGTCACGCCACACCGATGGTGTGACATACACCATACAGCATTCAAGTGGAGTGACAGCGACCGACTCCACCTTGCAAAGTACAACTGACACTGTGATTATGTCACAGTACATTTGTCAGACGTGCTACAGAGATGATGATTTCGATGATTCTTATGATTCGACAGTCTCTTTCCGTGTCAATAGAGGTGATATTATATTTTTCCGGCTCCAGTCCAACGACGATAAACAATTCGACAATGTTGAAGACCATATAAGCATCTTTCTTGAAGAGAAAGAATACAAAAACGACAACTCTTTCATCCTTACAGAGAACAAATACTTCCAAGCACCATATAACGGACACTATATAATTGATGGATACTACCAAAATCCAAACTCAAATTCCGAGTTGATAATTGTCCAACCCACGACGAGGCACATTACAGCCTCGACAACCACAATTAACGAGTCTGATACTATCGGAAGGGATTCCATTATTTTGCTTGCCGTCGTCACAAACGACGAGCATTTTAATTGGGGATCGGTGGATTTAAGAGCCAGGATACGTTATTGGAGCGACAGCCTCCCTGACACTATGACGGTTTGGACACCAGGCACCAAGTTCATCATCCATCCAAGCGGCAGTATCTGGAGAGACAGGACATACCAACGTCTGTTCGGAAACCTCTATAATGGATGGGGCCAGTTTGCATACAACCCTGCTGGCGAAACGACAAACAGCCAGTATATCAGGCTTGAAAATCTAATCCTCCCCAAACTGATGATAACAGACAGTACCACGGACACATCCGGTATGAGGGACAGAATCAATGAACCTATAAATGATCCAGGCTTTGAATACAACGACATTTCTGATTTTGCAAATGTCAATGGTGACCAATACACCCCCATCAGTGACTCCTCGTGCTGGGTTGAGATGACCGCCGATGCGGAGCACAACCGATGGGTGTCGTTTGGAGCCCAGAACAGCATAGGGTGTACAAACATCAGCAACAGCATTCAAAAAGAATGGTATTCGTCTGCCAGCCTGATTTCAAATGATTCTGCCGCTTTTCTGCCTCCTGAAGTGGAATTTGACGACCCTTTACCCGCTCTGCCAGATGGTATTATGGCAAAAACCATATTGAAAGTCAGCCGTTCAACCAACTTCGGCATATCTCTTGGCATTAAAGGATTCGGGAATTCTGGCAGCTATGGCAAAAACACAGTGGAATTAGACTATATGGACCTCAACGGGGACCGTTATCCAGACATAGTGGGAACGGATTATGTGCAATACAGCTCTCAGTGGGGTGGTCTTGGCGAGTTGACACTTCTGCGGGAAGACCTGACCAATGCCTCTACTTCAATTAGTGCCTCTGACGGGTTTTCATTCGGCGCTTCAACGCCAAAACACAGCCGTATTATATCATCCAACCCGAAAACGGCAAAGTATTCACTTGATAGCGATGGCAGTGCCGGTGGCGGATTCAGTCTCGGCAACGACAACACTAACAGCACGTGGACAGATATAAACGGTGACGGATTGCCGGACATTGTGTATAAAAACGGCACTGTGCGATTGAACACAGGATACGATTTCCTTGATGCCGAGAATTGGAATTTCGATGGGGTACAGTCCGGAAGATGCACGTCCAAGTCGGAAGATTTGGGATTGAGTGCTTTAGGAGAAGCGTTAACCAACAATAATAAGGGAAAAAAAATCAATATTTATCAAGGCAGTATCCAGCTCGGGGCGGCTCTTGGACGCTCGGTGAACCGCGTAACACAATCGTTTATCGATATCAACGGCGACGGATTGCTGGACATAGTGTGGCGCAGACCGATAGAAATAGACATCAATGGTTGGAGCGACATCCTGAATCCCGCCGATTCCGTCCACGTCAGTCTGAATCTCGGGGGTGGCCGCTGGTCACAAAGCTACGATATGAACATTAAAAAATACAACTGGTCGGAATCCTATAACGAATCCCTGAACTTGGGATTTACCATCGGCGTCACATTCTTTGGAACCTTCAAGGCTACATTCGGTGCCAATGGCACCCCCTACAGCAGCAGTGTCAGCCGCGACCGTATGCAGCTGGTGGACGTCAATGCCGACGGTCTGCCGGATTTGGTGACATCAGACAGCGAAGACCGGCTGTATGTCCGTTACAACAAGGCCGGCCGTACAAACCTGCTGAAAAAAGTCACCAATTTCACCGGCAGCCGCATACATATAGAATACACTTTGTCAAGCCCTTGCTACGAACAGCCGTCGCGTGGCTGGATGATGACGGCAGTAATGACCAAAGACCCCTTGAATCCAAACGGAGGCGACACCACTGTTACACGCTTTGAGTACAGCAATCCTCATTATGACAGGTTTGAGCGGACATCCTTTGGCTACGGAAAGGTGGTGACAAAACAGATAAACCCGTCCGACGGTTCGGTCTATCGCACCGTGACACGGGAATTCCACAATGAGAACATTATCGTAAAAGGCCGTCCAAAACGGGAACTGACTTCCGACGGACAGGGAAACAAATATATTGAGAAAATATACAAATACAACTATGCCGCCTACGACGGTGGAGCCGTAGACTCCTGCTCGGGTAACGCCTTCTCGGTTCGGGACAGGGTAGTGACCCGATTCTATGAAGGCTCGACAATTCCAAAAATCACCACGGAGGAAGCTTTTGAATATGACCGTTACCACAATGTAGTCAAGTATATCGACGAGGGCGACACCGCATACAACGACGACGGCCTGCGGGTGGACTTCACCTACTACACCTCTAAGCCAAACAACCTGATCGGCTTGCGCCAAGACTACAAGGTATATCCTACTGGCTCGTTGTCGCCCAAGCGTCAGGCCCAATTCCAATACAACAACCAAGGCAAACTGACAAAGCAGACTATGGGCAGCAGGCCCAATACAGCCGTCTACGACTTCTACTACGACTCCGTCTATGGCAATATGATCCAGGCCCATTTGCCTAAAAACGACAGCAACCAGCGTATGGTCTACAATTACACCTACGACCCGTTTGTACACACCTATCCCGACAGCATCACAAACTCTTATGGAGAAGTCACAACAACAACCTATAATTACCGCCTCTGCAAACCCGTGGCCATAACCGACCCGAGCGGCAACACTATGTCATACGATTATGATTGCCTCGGACGCATCATTGCTGTTCGGTCACCGCTGAACAACAGCGCCATACCTTCTTTGAGAAACTTTTACCACTCAAAAGGTTGTCTTGAAATGTATCACAAACATCCATATTCCATCACAGAACATTACGACGACAACGGGAATCTTATCACACGCACTGTGGTAATCACTGATGGTTTCGGACGCGTTTTGCAGACCAAGAAAGGATTGACCGAAGACGGAGTCCCGTCAATGCAAGTCTCAGGCCGCGCCATAGTAGACCATTTCGGACGAACCACGCGCCAATATGATCCATTCACTATTGCCGACACATCTCTCGTATCGTTGGGAGTGTTCGAGCCTTATATGGATTCCTCGGCCACTGTTACACACTACGATATCCTCGACCGCGCGACATCGGTTTGTCAGCCTCTCAACGGAACCACTCATAACTACTACAACATTATGAACGACGCCGATGGACAACGCCGCTTCTACACACAGACTACAGATCCCTACGGCAACGTCTCCGAGCAATACTCCGACTACGACGGCCGCCAGGTGCAGGTGACCTCAGACGTCAATGGCATTGCCGCCACCACAACGATGCATTATGACAATCTCGGCCAACTTGAATATACGGTTGACCCAGAAGGATTCACCACATACTACGGATACGACAACTTGGGACGACTAACCTATCGAAACCATCCCGATGCCGGAATTACCACCTATGACTACGACCCCGCAGGCAACCTCATCCGGGAGACCAACCCCCTCGGACAAATTAATTACGACTATACATACTACAGACCCAGGCACAAACGTTATAGTTATATGACAGGTAATGACGTCGAATATACTTATGGCACCTCTG
>JBGUWM010000339.1:0-13272 GCA_045221175.1 Acutalibacteraceae bacterium
CCATATCTTAAGCACCTCCTATTATTACTATACCATAGGCAATGCATTTCTTTTGATTACAAAATATGACAGATTTAGATTGACGTGGCCTTATTTGTACTGAATTCCTGGTTAATTCCTTCATCCGCTCAATGAAAGAACGGCAGCAGCTTGAACTTTGGTCTTTTTGAACGTACAGTTCCGGTCGGGCAATGACTTATGAGTATCGTATCCTCGCCGATAAGAGTAATGTTTTCCCACTTTATCACTATATCGTCCCGGCGGAATAAAGGCCAGAGTATACGTTGGCGGGCGTATATTATTACGGCAACTACCCGGGCGCTTTCGGTATCCACTTCGACGTCATCAACAAATCCGATCCGGCAGCCGTTTGTGCTGTTGATGACCTCCTTGTGCCTGAGGTCTGTTACGCGGCAGCAGTTCATAAATATCCCCTCCGTTCGTACTATGAATACGCCCGGAGGGGGTAGATTATGACAAATCAGAGGTTTTTCGGTCGGAGTGTAGTCCTTCCTACCTTTTTGTTTATCTTTTCAAACAGGCGAGGCATCGGTAGGGTAATAGCAATGAATATCAGAAGTGCAATGATCGTCATGATACCCATTATTACAAGCAGCTTTGGAGTGAGGATAGCAAAGTCGAAGAGACTTCCCCATTCCCTGCCGAAAAGCACGATATTATTGCAGCAGGTAACACCGATGGTCATGCCGGTAAGCATCAGTACAAACAAGGCGCAGCGGATCTTATTGAAGGGCAGCGACACCTGGAACAGGATCATAAACGCTGTAAGCGCCGTAAGACATACCGCCAGGGTGCAGTATTCCGCATCGGTAAGAGAGAACATGGTCCGCACAAATATACACAGTATGACATTTATGACTGTTGTAATACCCGCCGGAATAGATTTTTCAAGAATGTTCAGGATAAACACGCCCTTGATACGATCCTTATTCGGCTCCAGTGCAAGTATCAGTGACGGAATACCGATGGTGCAGGCGTTTACCAGTGTGAGCTGGATAGGCTGGAACGGAAAGGGCGCCGACAGGAACAGGAACAGTATCGCAAGGATTGTGGAAAAAATCGTTTTTACTATGAACAATGTGGATGAGCGCTGAATGTTATTGATGGTACGTCTGCCCTCTGCAACGACCTTTGGCATCGAGGCAAAATTGGAATCAAGCAGTACAAGCTGAGCCACATTTCTTGCAGCATCGCTTCCTGCCGCCATTGCAATGCTGCAGTCGGCTTCTTTCAAAGCAAGGACATCGTTGACTCCGTCTCCGGTCATTGCAACGGTGTGTCCCTGTTCTTTCAGGGCTACAACAAACTTTCGTTTCTGAGCAGGAGTAACACGGCCGAATACGGTGTATTTTTGCATGGCATCTCTTATTTCATCGTCTGTCTGAAGAGTAGTGGCGTCAACGTATTTGTCGTAGTTTTTGACCTCTGCCCTTCTTGCAACGTCTGAAACGGTTATGGGGTTATCACCGGAAATAATTTTGACATCAACCTTCTGGTCCGCAAAATATCTCAGTGTTGCGGGGGCTTCCTCACGGATCTTGTCATTGAGAAGAATTATGCCGATAACCTCAATGTTGTCCGGCAGTTCCTTGTCATGGAAGTCCTCGGATGAATGAGCAAGGATAATTGAACGGTAATTCCTTGCATAGCCGTCAAGAACTTTTTTCAGGTCATCCGGCACTTTGCCGAGTATGAATTCAGCGGCGCCCATAATATAGGAGCCTTCGGCAGTGAAGTGAGCACCCGACCATTTCTTTTCGGAAGCAAAGGGCACGATGCGGTCCGCTTTCATGTCGGTCTCGCCGGTAAACTTGTCCTTAAGGGCCATAAAGGTGGCGTTTGTGTCGTCCATGGCGTTCACCATGCCGCACAGGATATCCGCAATATTTTCCTTTTCCGTTCTGCCTCCGAAGGGAACGTAATCCGCGACCTCCATACAGCCCTCTGTAATGGTTCCGGTCTTGTCAAGACACAATACGTCAACACGGGCAAGGGTCTCTATACAGTAAAGCTCCTGTACAAGCACCTTGTGCCTTGAAAGGCGTATAACGCTTACCGCAAGTACGGTACTTGTCAGCAGGATAAGGCCTTCGGGTATCATTCCCGTAACCGCTGCGACGGTCTTTACAACAGCCTGAACAACATGTTCACCGATAGCTCCTATAGGAGCGTTCCTGACTGCTTCGGACGCATCAAAAGGCAGGCTGAGCTGCTTTAAGAACATCAGAATTGCAAGAGGAAGAATAATAAAGGTGAGTACCTTTATGATCTTGTTGAGGGTGTAAAGTATCTCGGAATTTACCTTTTTTATGTATTTGGCTTCCGCTGCGATCTTTGAAGCATAGTTTTCACTGCCGACGTGTTCAGTACGGGCATAGCATTTGCCGCTTACAACAAAGCTTCCGGAATACATCATATCCCCGGGCTTTTTATGTATTGCATCGGATTCACCTGTAAGCAGTGATTCGTTTGCATCGCAGTTGCCCGAAATGACAATGCAGTCCACGGGTATCTGGTTGCCCTGCTGGAACTCGATGATATCATCAAGGACGATCTCGTCAATACTGACCTTTTGCTTTTGCCCGTCACGGATTACCGTGACCTTTGTCGCCGAAACTATGGAAAGCTTGTCGATGGTCCTCTTTGCCCTGATCTCCTGAATTATTCCGATAGAGGTGTTGAAGAACATGACTCCAAGGAAAAGCATATTCTTATATGATCCCACAATGAACACGGAAATACCGAGCATAAGATTCAGTACGTTAAATAATGTAACTATATTATCGTAAAAGATACGTTTTATACTTTTTGTTAGCTGGGGTCTGTCGTTATTTACAAGACCCTGACCGATCCTTTGCTGAACCTGTTCTGCAGAAAGACCATGCTCTTTTTCTGCAGTAAAGCGTTCAACATCCGTGGATCTGACAGCTTCCTGAACATTCTTCTTCATTCTGCGATCTCCTTTACTTTTATACCACTATATTATATAATTTTTGCTTTACTCTGTCAACGTACTTTTATAATATATACTGGACAATCACAGGATATTATACTATAATCATCTAAAAAGACACGGCAAACAATAAGCCTGTTCCGATTTCTTTATGGAACTTATAGTTAATTTGACGGGGTGGAATTTATGAAAAAAACGAAGATATTTTTTCTGATATTGTCGGCCTTTCTTCTCTCACTCTCATCAGGATGCGGAAATTCTAACGACAAAAGCAGCGATTCAGTCGATGTTTCCGAACCAACAGCAGCATCCGGGATACATGAAAGCCTTTCAGAGTCCGGAGAAGAAAAAGCTTCGGTAACGGATGGATCGCTCAATACAGAAAATACATCAAAGACGAGCACCCCGGACAAGAAAGACAATAATTCAGCAACAAGCAAAACAGATAAAAATGAAAGCAGCGCCGAAAAAATCGTAAAGGCCCGTGCTATGTATGAAGGGATATTCCTTGACAACGATGAAATACAATCTTATTTTCAGAGCGTACGCGGTGACGCGCCCTACGGAAGCACTACAAAGGATTATCATGTAACTACCCTATTCTATCCTGATAAGGATGCAAGAGCAATGTACGGGAATAAAATCGAAGTACATATCATCGGATACAAGGCCGGAGAGATAAAAGCCGAGGACGGCAGCTCAACGCATAACGAGGGCTTCAAGGTAGAGCTTAAAACCGATGACAAGGATATACAGGAATATCTTACAAAGAATGACAGGAATTTTCATATAACCGGATCTTACTCCGATAATCCCGGGTATACGGAATTTATAGATTTTTCCGATGCTGATCCCCTGGACATCACAGTAACCGGTACCTTCGGCGCTTATCTGGATAACGGGACTATAGTTCTTGACCCTGGCGAAGCGGACCGCAGAATGTTTTGATTATTTCAGAATAATGTCGTTTATTAAATACAAAATAACACCGCCGGAAGTCGTCCTGTACTTGGACGATTCCGGCGGTGCTCTATTTTGTTGGATTATTCACAGACGGGTCTGTCATACTCCAAGGCTGGTGTCGTTGTAGACAAGATACCACTTGCCTCCGGTCTTTACAAAATACCATTTTGTAGAAGTCCATTTTTGCCTTTTTATTGTCCCGATGGACGTAGTGATACGCATATAAATATCCACATCATAGCGTCTTGCTTCTTCAATTTCCGGCATATCATAGTAAGCGCTGTTATTTGATGTATTTGTCATCTCGGAAAGATCAACATTGGTATAGCCGCTGTATTCAAATATTTCATCAGGGATGGAACCGTATCTGTTCTCAAAGTCAGCCTTTTCAAAAATATCATTAAGCTCTTTGTTAAGATCGACAAGTCCCTGTTCTACAGTACTTCTGTACTCGGGCTTCAGGAAATTGTATTCAAAGGTGGTATCAAGAAGCTCCTGACCAATTGGCTCCTTGTTTTTGAGCAATTTATTGATATCTGTCTCGTACTGAGTGAGCAGATCTTCCGGCTGTTTTATGTCCGCGGTTTCTTCAGACGGCTGTTCATCTGATGGTTCACTGACAGACTCAACGGATGATTCTGCAGACGATTCAATTACCGATTCCTCGGACGACTCAACAGAAGAGTCAGAAGCAGTGTCGGATGTTCCTTCTGAGGGTGACGCTTCGGAGGAATCAACGGACTGTGATGCGGTGTCTGAGGCGCTGCTTGTTCCGGAACCTGAATTACCGCCGCAGCCTGAGAGTCCGGTCAATGATGCAAGAATAAAGCATAACGACAATACGAGAGAAAGCTTCTTTTTCATGTTCATTAATCTCCTTGAATTATATCTTAAATACTGTTAAGGACTGAGGCTGCATGATGATCTGTTTGCCGTCAGCCTCAGAGCTGCCGATGGAGAAGACCTCTTCCCCTTGATACTTGCACGGAGCCTTCTGTGCTTTGTCTGTCGGATTGACAGCTATTATATACTTTCCTCTTTTGAAGATAAATGGATATGCTTCTTTTTCTGCATATACGACCTCAAACCCGCCGTCAGACTGCAGGTCGGCATCCGAATGGCGAAGGGCTATGACCTTCTTTAGTGTATTGAGAATTGACTCAGGGTCTTTTTTGCACTTTTCGACGCTCACGGCGTCTTTGTCAGTATCCACCGGCAGGTAGAGTTTTTCGACGGGAGCGGAAGAGAATCCGCAGTTTATCCCGTTGTTCCACTGCATGGGTGTTCTTGTGCCGGTACGGCTGTAGCCGCCCTCCTTGCTGTCAAGACCCTCACGGTATTTCATTCCTATCTCATCACCGTAATAGAGGAAAGGAACACCGGGCATCAGGAATACAAAGGAGTAAGCTATCTTTGCTTCAAGAGGTGTAAAGAGTTTTGTCATACGGGGTGTATCGTGATTGCAGGTAATAAAGCTTATGTAGCCTTTTCCGTCCGTACCCTTAAGGTCGTCAAGATACTCTTCAAGGAAACGGGTGATATCGCCCTTGCCGTTCTTTGAGAATACGGCGGTACATTCACCTGTCTTGCGGTCCATATCACGGAAAAGAATTCTGTAGCCGTTTGTGTCGTGGTCAAGATAGAAGTCACTATGGAAACCGGCGCCAACAGATACTTTGGGGTTGCACCATTCGGAAATGATCGCAGCATCGGGAAACTCTTCATCGAGCATCTGGCGCACATTTTTCCACACCTTGCAGGTCTCGGGCTTTTCGCCGTCCTCTCCCTTTACAAGAGAATCGGCCATATCAACACGGAAACCGTCGCATCCCATTCTGAGCCAGAACCGCATAATATCCTTAAGTGCTTCTCGGGTAGCGATACAATCTGGGTCCGTAGGCTTTTTCTGCCATGCCGGATGGGTTATCTTGTTGAATCCATAGTTCAGAGCAGGCTGGGAGCTGAAATAATTTACCATATAGTTGCCGTCACGGGGAGTTATTCCACACATCAGTCGGTACTGGGGCGGAGCTTCCCACACGCAGTCTGTCCAAATATATCGGCCGCTGTACTCGTTTTTTCCGGCCTGCTTGCTTTTGAGGAACCATTCGTTCTGATCGGATGTATGTCCCGGTACAAGGTCCAGCAGGATACGTATGCCCTTTTTGTGAGCCTCTTCAAACAGACGTTTAAGGTCCTCGTTTGTACCGTAGCGCTCTGCGACCTGATAATAATTCCGGACGTCGTAGCCCGCATCCATAAAGGGAGAATCGTAGACAGGGTTGAGCCATATGGCATTACAGCCAAGCTCTTTTACATAGTCCAGCTTGGAGATGATACCGTTGATATCGCCGATACCGTCACCGTTGCTGTCACAGAAGGTCTGGGGATAGATCTCGTAAAATACAGCGTCTTTTAACCAATTTGGCATAATAAAAAACCTCCGATACATGGTATTTTTATGTATTATACCATATACCGGAGGTGGTTGCAATATTATATACGATTATTTAAATGTAATTAACAAATTCATAAATGAACCGATCAGTGGATTATCTCTACAATATCGGGGTCGAGAAAAATACTTTTGCCGTCTGATGTTTTAGCGTGGACTGCATTTTTTGATATCTTGAGGATAGTTACGGTGGTCCCGGCGGGTATTGAAAACAGCTCATCGCCAAACTTCAGAGTGACTTTTTCGGTGGTTTTGCCATACATTGTTTTTGTATCGCCGGAGGTCTGGGGAATGACCACGGACGATATCTCACGATGCTGTTTTTCGGTCATGTTTTCAGGCGCATCCTGGTCATCCGGAGCATTTTCGTCATTCAGTGTATTCTGTGAAGATGCGGAGCCGGTACCTGAAGTTTTGCTGTCATCAGACGATTTTGATGATGAACTGCCGCTGTTTTCAGAAACAGAACCGATATCGCCGGAGCCGTCCTTTCCTGACGTCCCTGCTGACGATTTCTGAGTATCCGAGGAGGACGAACTATCATCATTTACTGTACTCTGCACTGTTTCGTTTAAGGCTTCAGGTGCATTGGCCTTTTGGGTACAGCCTGAGGAAAGAATGACAGCACAGAGTATGAGAGCGGGTAAAAGTTTTTTGAGCTTTATTATCATAACAATTCTTCCTTGCGTAATTTTGTATGTTAATTGTAGCCTATACGAAAAACAAAGTCAAGATTCCATTTACATAATTCTTTCATAGGAGTACAGGGGCGAATCGGCCGGATATCAGTCTGATCTGCAGAAATCAGTAAACATTAGAGATCATCACCATCGGTCCTGACTGTAAAAAGGTCGGTGATTTTGCTATTGACAGAGTTTTACATCGGACACCAGACCCATTTGTAAACGCGATATCCTGAATAGTCTTTTTGCTGCCTCAATTGGTTGGTTTGATATTCCCATACATCCATATTGTTTTATATCACAGACTGCCTGCATATCAATTTCCAAGGACGGTGTTGATATGGATTGGCTGCGGACAGTAAACAGCTGGATAAATGGTATTGTGTGGGGACCCTTTATGCTCCTGCTGATGATGGGCGTGGGTGTATTTTTTACCATAAAGCTCAGGTGTTTTCAGCTCCTGGGTTTCCGGACGTGGTGGAAGAAAACGGCTATGTCCGTGTTTTCGTCCGGAAAGACGGGAAATAAAAGCGGCGGTATCTCCCCCATGCAGGCAATGACAACGGCCCTTGCGGGATCTGTGGGAACCGGAAATATCGTCGGTGTTGCCGGTGCTATTACACTGGGCGGAGCCGGCGCGGTATTCTGGATGTGGGTGGCGGCGTTTTTGGGTATGGCAACGGCTTATGCGGAAAACGTTCTGGGTGTGAGATATCGTGTACTGAAAAACGGAAAATACTGCGGCGGACCTATGTATTATATGGAATATGGACTGGGCAGCCGGAAGCTTGGTATATGTTTTGCGGCGGTATGTACCGTTGCAGCTCTCGGGATGGGAAACATGACTCAGGGGAATTCCGTGTCCGGTGCTTTGTGGCTTGAATTCGGCATACCTGTGCCGGTCAGCGGAGCGGTGCTTGCGGTGCTGGTGGCAGTACTGATATCCGGAGGGATCGGACGGATCGCCGTTATGACCGAAAAGCTGGTGCCGCTGATGACGGCGGTTTTTCTCATCGGAGTGTTTATTGTTCTGTCTGTAAATTTTTATAGTATACCCTCCGCTTTCGGAAGGATAGTAACGGAGGCCTTTGACCTGAGAGCGGTATCGGGAGGTTTTCTCGGTCACGGAATGATGGCTGCAATGAGATACGGAGTATCAAGAGGTGTTTTCTCAAATGAAGCGGGACTTGGCACCTCTCCTATTGTCCATGCCGCTGCGGAAACTGCCGACCCCAGTGAAGAAGGAATGTGGGGGTTCTTTCAGGTATTTATTGATACGATAGTTTTATGCACACTTATGGCGCTTTGCATACTTGTTACCGGAAGCGACAGCGGCGGGTCCGACGGGATAGCTGTAAGCACCGCGGTCTTTGAAAGCGTTCTGGGACGAAGCGGCCGTTTGATGATGTCGGTGTGTGTTATCCTTTTTGCATTCGGGACACTTGTCTCATGGTCATATTACGGAGAAAAAAGTCTTGAATACCTGACCGGAGGAAAATATATTAAAACATACAGACTTGTATATGCCGCTGTGACCTTTGTCGGATGTATCACAGGTATCGATCTTGTGTGGGAGATATCAGACACTCTTAACGGACTGATGGCTCTGCCAAATCTTGCTGCAATACTTCTTCTGTCGAATCAGATCATATGTCCTCATCGTATATCAGGTCACAAGTGTCCTTTGGCGGATAAGAAAACAGAATAAATACACAAAACACTTGATCTTTATCAGTATTATGAGTATCGCGGGAGAGCTGTTGTCACGAATAGTTAATAAATCGTTAAATATATTGAATTCACAGTCCGGAGCCATTGACAACAGGCCGCAAAAGGTCTAAAATTTACTTGCCTGCAAAAAAACAGTCTGTTTATGGGACAGTCATGCAGGTTGGAAAAGGAAAAGAAACCGGCACTGCGGGCCCAAGTTTCGGGCATATCACAGTGCCTCGGAGGTCGTTTAATGAAAAAGATCCTTACTGTTCTGATGACGGTATGGCTTGTACTGCTTTCATCAGCCTGCGCGGGTCAGGAAGAAAAAACAAACGATGATAAAGTTAACTCCCCCGGCTCAGAAACAAAGGCCATTCAGATATCCTCACAGGACGGTTCCGGAATAAGTACTGCTTCGGCTGAGATCTCCGAGGACCTGGATGATTCAGTTTCTTCTAAAGATGAAGATGTTTCGGTTGACAGATATGATGAAGCATCCGCCGTCAATGAATCATCGGATGACGAAAAATCTACTGTAAATGACAAAGTGAAGGACGAAAAAACCGGATCTTCTGAAGATCACGGCTATCCGGCAGAAGACAAAAGCCTTGCTGCTCCCCTGTTATCATGTATCGATATCAAGATAAATTCTTTCAAAGCTGCATGGGAAACCGATGAAAACGCTCAAAGCTATATTATAGAATATACTCTTTCTTCAAAATGGACGAAAAGCGGAACAAAAACAGTGGAGACTTCATCTACAGAATATACCATTGATTCCCTTCCCTGCAACAAAACGTATAATGTCAGGGTCTGCTCCGTTACAACAAAAAACGGACAGCGTGTAAGGTCTCCCTGGAGCAATGCTGAAAAAGCTGTTCTCAAAACCTTCGAGATAAAAAACGGTGTCACATACGTTGACGGCATGATAATTGTCAATAAGACTTATTCCGTTCCCGAGGATTACGGAACGGACCTTACCGACGAGACCATAAAGGCTTTTTATACTATGGCCAGCGATGCGGCAGACAAGGGTATTATGCTCTGGATAAATTCAGGTTTCCGGAGCTATGATGTGCAGAGCTACACATACGACAGCTTTGTATACGAAAGAGGCGTAAAAGAAGCGGACAGAGCCTCTGCCCGCCCGGGTCACTCCGAACATCAGACCGGACTTGCCATTGACGTAAATACAACTTCCGATGCCTTTGCATATACCGAAGAGGCTGCCTGGCTAAGAGCACATTGCGCCGAATACGGGTTTATTATACGCTATCCGGAGGGCAAGGAAAGCATCACCGGCTACAAGTATGAACCGTGGCACATACGTTATGTAGGAAAACAAAAGGCTGCCGAAATAACAAAAAGCGGGCTTACTGTTGAAGAATACTACGGACTGACATCCGTATACAGCTGATGAACAAAAAACGGGCTGTTCCGGTCAATTCCGGTCAGCCCGTTTTATATATTATGATATGATCATTCTTCTGTTGTTTCTTCGGAAGGAAGCTCGTCCGGGGTATCTTTAGGCGGGCTGTTTTTGTCCTTTATTATCTGTTCAAGCTGCATACGGGAAAAACGGTGTTTTCTCTTACAGAAATGACAGATCGCTTCGGCAAAGCCCTTTTCATCGGCAAGTGCGCGGATCTCATTATCACTCAGTGTAACAAAGGCGTCCACTATCTTCTCACGGCTGCAGGAGCAGGCATAGCGCAGGGGCGTTTCGTCAAGTATCTCGACTTCAAAGCCCTTAAGAGCCGTCTTGCATATTTCTTCCATACTCATGCCCTTTGCAAGCATTGTGGTCATGGGTTCAAGCTCGGACACATTCTTTTCGATGCGGTCGATGGTACTGTCATCAGCCCCGGGAAGAAGCTGGATGAGAAGTCCTCCGGAAAGAAGCACCTGATGGCTTTCCTTGTCAAGCAGTACGCCAAGAGCGCAGACTGTGGGTATCTGTTCGCTTGTGGCGTAATAGTTGGTGATGTCCTCGGCTATCTCACCGGAAACAAGCTGTACCTGTCCCACATAGGGTTCACCCGTACCATAGTCGCGCATAACATTCAGTATTCCGGTATGTCCTACAGCGGCGGCTACATTCAGCTTGCCGTTCGGGTAGTATTCCGTGGGACAGTCAGGATTCTGGACATATCCCTTGATATTTCCTTTATTGTCAGAAACGGCTATCACCGCGCCGGTCTTGCTGTCATCCCCCTTGACTCTGAGGGTTATGCTGGCATCGTCCTGCTTAAGCTGGGCGCCCATAATGGCGGCAGCGGTCAAAAGTCTGCCAAGGGCAGCCGAAGCCACCGGTGATGTCAGATGAAGCTGTGTTCCGGTATAAACCGTATCGGTGGTATCGGCGGCACAGGCCATTACGGCACCGTCGGATGTAATACAGCGAATTATCCTGTCTTTGCTCATATCATTTCTTCCTTACTGTGTAGATTACCCGCTGTGAATCAGGTGCGGGTCCTGAGAATTTCATATCGTCATAAATTGCCTCGGCATAAAGACCTGCCTGTCCGAGCATATCCTCCATCTGCTGAGGAGTATAGGCCCTTTCGCTGAACTGTTCTGTATAGCGGGACCAGCTTTTTCCCACAGGTTCAAAAAAGTCAAGGGTTATGTCAACTCTGTGTCCGTCTTCGGTATAGCTGTTCTGCCACGCACAGAACACTTCATCGGTGTCATATATAAAGCAGTTGTCGCCGAGTACATGACTATGTTTATAAATCGTGTTGCAGTCAAAAACAAAAAGACCGTCCTTGTTGAGATAGTTCGCAATACGCCTGAATGTCTCTGTGACATCCTCGGGAGAATCAAGGTGGTTAATGCTGTCAAGGGTGCAGACACAGGTATCGATCTGTCCGTACAGCTCAAGCTTTTGCATCTTTTGATGAAGGAGCAATATGCTGAGGTCGTTTTCGTACAATTTCTGCTGGGCTACAGTAAGCATATCCGACGAAGCATCCGCTCCGAATGTATCGACACCCCTCTTTGCAAGGGCAAGGATGAGACTTCCGGTCCCGCATGCAAGGTCAAGGGTCAGTCCTGGGGAGTGGCGGTGACGTCGGAAAAGCTCCATCAGATAATCGGCTCTTTCTTCATAACCCACGTTCTTTGTAAGACCGTCATAAAATGCCGCAAAGCCCTGATACGCCCTCACTTCTCCTCACCTTTTTCTTCCATATCCGCACGGGTTATTGCAAGGACATAACCGTCGCTTCCGTAGTTCAGGGCGCGGTTGACACGGCTTATTGTAGCTGTGCTGGCGCCGGTCTGTTCCACGATGTCGGTGTAGATCTCGCCTTCATGGAGCATCTTTGCAACAACAAGACGCTGGCTCATTGCCTTTATTTCCGGCACGGTACAGAGGTCATCAAAAAACGCATAGCATTCCTCAACGGTCTTGAGGGTAAGTATCGCACGGAAGAGATAATCGGCATTTTCACTTTTTATCTTCGGATTCATAGTCAGGACCTCCCCGATAGTCGTTTTACTACTCCATCATTTTAACATATCAAAGTATAAAAGTAAATACTAAAGTAATCATTTTTATTGTACAATTTTCTCAATATTATCATTAGTGTTCCTGGTCAGTAATGTATGAATACTGAATGCTCCGGACAGATAAAATGCTTACAGCTATTATTTTCAACATATAAAATTATATTTGTTGTTTTTGTATAAAACAATGAACGGTATTTTTTAATATTGGAAAAAAGAAAACATCAAAACGTATTGATTTTTATATGATTCTGTGGTATCATACAGTAAATAAAACAAAGGAGGCAAAACAATGGCTTATAAGATTACTGATGATTGCATTTCCTGTGGTGCTTGTGCAGCTGAGTGCCCTGCCGGTGCAATTTCCGAAGGCGACGGCAAGTACGAGATCGATGCTGACGCTTGTCTGGATTGCGGCGCTTGCGCAGGTGTATGTCCTGTTGGCGCTCCCACTGAGGGCTGATAAACACATAACACACAGAGGCCGGTATGCTTGTCATACCGGTTTTTTCTTTGCACAGCCAAACTATCCTGAGCACATAAAAAGACCCGGGCAATAATGCTCGGGTCACATTTTTTATAGTCTGTTGGTCAGATTCCTTGTTTTATTATGGTACTGCTATACGGTCAAATATCTTTACAGATGAAATATCTGCGGCATGAAGAATGTCCGTCAGCAGCAGAGTCAGTTAAACATCAGCAGCCGCAGCCGCAGTTGTTGTTGTCGTTGCAGCCGCAGCCGCAGCCGTTGTTCCCGCCGCAGCAGCAGAGAATGATGATGAGAAGAATTACCCATCCACAGCTATTGTTGCCAAAGAAACCATTATTGCACATAAGACATTTCCTCCTTTGATTGATTACATTCCATAATACGCCTCTCAAAGGAAAATGTTACAAAATGGTTTGAACGTGAAAATATGAAATTGCCTGACCACTCACATTTCACTCTTGATCTTTCTCATGGCTGCTTTTTC
>JBGUWM010000340.1:0-3353 GCA_045221175.1 Acutalibacteraceae bacterium
GGCATGGCTACCCGTGAAAAATACCTTCGCCGCCGTCAGTGCCTTCATATGAAAAAGAGGGCGTGACGTGCAATGTCGGCGACAGGAAAGAAGCTTGTGCGATATAGCTAAAATTTCCCGCCGCTTTTTGTAAAAAAATCAATTGATTTTAAGGAGCGTCATCAGGCATAATATAACCCGATGTTTTTTGAAAGGGGTATACTTAAGGCAACACCGCACAATTCAAGGCGCCCGCCTTGAATTGTGCGGTGTCGCTTTAAAAACGGAGACAGCGGAGAGTGTGATGACCAGGTTGATGAATTCAACGGGACATCGTAATAACATCCTGAAATCCGGGATTACAAAAATAGGCGTAGGACAATTATACAATTCAACTTCGTGCAAAACGTATGCAGTACAGCTTTTCGCCGCTTGAGTATAAGCTGCAAAAGCCGGCGAGGGTGATCCTTGCTAAAGATAAATAACAATAGGCTGTGAAAAAACACAGCCAAAAGAACAGGCACATAACCGAAATGACAGTCGGTTATGTGCCTGTTGCGGTATAATACTGTTATGCAGGAATGAGAGACGGATCGAAATTTGCGATTATCATTTGCAGACAGGTTGCGTCGTTAATTTCAACGACGCCGTCTTTGTTTCTGTCAGCTAACGCAAGCTGTAACGGAGTCAGATTCTCGTATTGCGCTATGTGTCGCTGGATAGCAGTGACGTCGAGAATGTTTACCCTTCCGTCAAGATTCGTATCACCGTTTTGGTATTGCGACAGCTCGTCAAGTGAAACGAACGGGATGTTTTTTGTATTTGCGTAGTTTTCCGCTTTCGTGCCGTCGTAGCCGTAGATCGTGAGTTTGCGACAATGTAAAAACGCATAATTATCAATACTTGTAACAGAGCGGGGAATAACGACAGAAGTCAGGTTGTCGCAATAGTAAAATGCGTCACTTTCAATATTTGTGACAGAGTTACCGAGAATAACGGAAGTCAGATTTTTACTGCGTTCCGCAGCATCTTCACATATAGTTATGACCGAGTCGGGGATTGTCAAAGTTGTTTCCGGTTTTCCTATTGCGTACTGAATAAGGGCAGTTGCCGCCTTATCATATAAGCTGCCGTCAATAGAGCAGTAAACTGTGTTATTGTTGTCAACTGCGATTTCAGTTAAGCTTGTACAGTAGTTAAAAGCATCTTTACCGATACTCGTGACAGAGCTTGGGATATAGACGGAAACAAGGCTGCTGCAAAAAGAGAACGCATCAGCTCCAATATTTGTTAAAGAATCATTAGTGTTCACAGCGGTCAGGTTTTCGCAATAAAAAAATGCCCATCTGCCTATACTCGTGACAGCTTCGCCAAGGGTAACGGAGGTAAGATTAGAGCTACGATAAAACGCATCTTCGCCGATAGTTGTGACATAGTCGGGGATAGTGAAGGAGGTTGCTGTTTTACCTGTAGCATACTGGATCAGAGTATGTGCGGACTTGTCATATAGGTTGCCGTCAATAGAACAGTAAGCCGGATTATTGCTGTCAACTGCGATTTCAGTTAGGCTTTTACAGTTCCGAAAAGCATCACAGCCAATACTCGTGACACTGCTTGGAATAGAAACGGTTGGTAAGCTGCTGCAGCTTTCAAATGCGCCGCCGCCAATACTTGTGACTGAATCCGGAATAGAAACAGATATTAAATTTGCGCAAAGTTGAAATGCTGAGGAATCAATAAATGTGACTGTGTCCGGAATAGAAATGGAGGTTAAGCTGACACAATCGCAAAATGCATCTAAACCAATGCTTGTGACTGATTTGCCAAATGTAACAGAGCTTAGGTCGGTGCAATCGCCAAACACCAAACAATCGATACATGTAACATTGTCGGGGATAGTGACTGATGCAAGGCTTGAGCAATAGTTAAAAGCGCCCTCACCAATAATTGTGACTGATTTGCCAAAGGAAACGGAGACAAGGTTTCCGCAAAACGCAAAAGCATAATCGCCGATACTTGTGACTGTGTCGGGGATGATAACAGAGGTTAAATTGGAATTCAATGCAAAGGCATATTTATCGATACATGTGACAGAATCGGGGATAGTGAAGGATGTTGTTGTTTTACCTTCAGCATACTTGATCAGAGTATGTGCGGACTTGTCATATAGGTTGCCGTCAATAGAGCAGAAAGCAGTGTTGTTGCTGTCAACTGCGATCTCAGCTAAGTTTGCACAGTTGAAAAAAGCATAATCGCCGATACTTGTGACTGTGTCAGGGATGACAAGAGAGGTTAAATTATCATTATATGCAAAAGCGGATCTACCGATACCTGTGACAGTGTAACCGTCAACGGTTGACGGTATGCTGAGTTCGCCTTGTGTACCGTGATACCCGGTGATTTCGGCGGAGTTATAGTCTGTGATCTGAAACTCAAGATCACCCGCTGTTTCCGCCGAAGCGGTAACAGGAGCGATTGTGATCACGCTTAGTATAATTACCAGCGCAAAAATTACAGATAAGCATTTTTTTATCATATTGCTGTCCTCCCTTGATAAAAATTAATCAAATCTAAAACACAAACAGAATAGATATTAATAAAAATATTTAATAATTATATACAGTTTATGTTTCACAGTTTGTGTTTCACAGTTTGTGTTTCATCTATATTCTACCATAATTTCAAATATTTAGCAATCAAAAATTTATATGGATTTTTTAGTATATTTGAACATATAAAACCTGAAAAATCTCCGGTTCACGGGAGGCGGAAAGTGTTTTTGCACCTAATATGGCAATGTCGCCAACTTAAGGGGAATTGAGCCATTGTTACTTCCCGATGTCATTCTGAGCGGTGCCCGAAGGGCAAAATCGCGAAGCGATTCAGTCGAAGAATCTCCCTGACATTGCACATAAAAAGGAAGGGAGTTGTTCACCTTGAACAGCCCCCTTTTTATCAGGTCATTTATGATCGGCTCAAATTATATGCGCGATTTTCTTTTGGATAAGCGTTACGTCGTCGATGGTCAGCGAGCCGTCGCTGTTGAAGTCAGCCGCTGTCTGCTGTCTTGAATCAATCGTTTCATACATAGCGATCGCACGCTGAGCAAGAGTCGCGTCGTTGATGTCCAAGACCCCGTCGCCGTTGGCGTCGCCGAGCATAAGCGGAGGAAGCGGCTCGTCGATGTGACCCACTATCCAGCCCACGGAAAAATCTGAGGGTGAGGACGTTGTATAGACGATAACGTTGCGGTTGAAGATACGCATTCCGTAAATATCGTCCTCGGAAGGATTTTGTGCGTACTCCGCCGTTGTTCCGTTCGCCGGGTCATAGGTGTATACGGCGTCGGGACCGTTGAAATAGAAAAGTCCGTC
>JBGUWM010000341.1:0-1755 GCA_045221175.1 Acutalibacteraceae bacterium
CTGTCCTGCTTCTGATTTGTACTTTGGTGCAGGAGTATATGTAACGGCGGCACTTTCACCGATAATCGTTTCTATTGCTTCGGGAAAAGATTTGCCCTCAACCTTGCGTAAAAAATCAATCGTGTCACCGCCCGAAATATTCTGACTGTTCCATACAAAGCCCTTGCGATCAGCATATACTACAAGACTGCTGTGCTGTTTGCATTGATAATACTTGCCTGCCTTTTTGAATTCTAAACCCATATAGGCACTTAAAAACACTATCAAATCTGCATTTTTCGCTCTGTCAAGCTGTTCTGATGAAAACTGTTTATATTCCATTACAATCGTCCTTTGCATAAAAAAGCAGTCAGCAAAATGCCAGCTGCTTTGTGTGTTATTTCTTTTTTGCAGGAAACTCAAATTTTATTTTCTTTGCTGTCTTATCGACAACAAGGTAAGCATCAAATTCTCCCTTGCCATCTTTTTTCTTAAAACCCTTAATCAAAGCTGTTTTGCCTTTCTCAATCAGTCTTATGGCTTGTGCATCGGAAATAGCTTTTTCGCAATACTCTTTACCGACAGAGAAGGGACAACCTGTGTCCCTTTTTGCCGAGCAGAAGTAACCATACTTTTTGATTACCCTTGCACCACAGAACGGGCAGGAGAGAGTATCTTCATCAGATACATACTTTTCCGTATCAGCAGAAGAAACGACAGCAGAATACCACTCACGGACTATCTGCTCCATAGACGAAACAAAAGCCTGATAATCTTCTTTCCTCTCAGCTATATCGTGTAAACGCTTTTCCCATTGTCCTGTCATTTCAGGACTTTTCAATTCTTCAATGGGTAAATGTTCAATCAGGAATATGCCTTTTGCCGTTGGTATAATTGACTTGCCCTGTTTTGTCAGATAGCCGTTGTGAAAAAGTGCATTGATGATCCTTGCCCTTGTTGCCGGAGTTCCAAGCCCTTTATTCTCTGCTTTCATCAAGGCTCTTGCCTGTTCATCTTCAAGGTGCTTGCCTGCCGTTTCCATTGCCAAAATCAAATCAGGCTCCGTATAGGGCTTTGGCGGCTCTGTAAAGCCTTGTTTCAGCTCATATTCACCTTGATAGCTTTCACCCTCTGACACAGGCGGCAAAGTTGCCCTTTTATCAGGGAGTGCATCAACGGCATACCAACCGTTTTTTGTAATGACGCTTCCGGTTGCTTTGAAAGTGTTGCCGTTTACATCGAGTAAAACCGTTGTATCCTCAATCTCTGCTTTCGGATAAACGATACGGATAAGCGATTTGACAAGCAGATCATAGAGCTGTCTTTCGTCCTCTGACGGTATTTCAGAAAGACTTTTCGGCACATTCATTGTCGGGATAATTGCCGGATGGCTGTCAACCTTGCTGTCATCGAAATGTCGCTTGCTGTATGCCTGCCATTCGTTTTCGGGGAGAGCATACTGACTATATTCCGGCAGAAGAAAGAGCTTGCGGAGTGTTGCCGTAACTTCCGGCTGCATAGCAACGGTAAGGTGTTCAGATGATGTTCGGGGATAACTCATAAACTTGTGTTCATACAAGTCCTGCATAACCTTAACGGTTTTATCCAAGTCCCAGTCGAGTTTCTTTCCGGCTGTTGCCTGTAACTGAGTTGCGTTATATAACACAGGTTGTCCTACTGTTCTTTTCTTGACGGTTTTTGCCGTTACAGTACCGTTACCGACACATTTTGACAATAACGATTTTGCCTGCTGTTCGTTATCGAATATTCCTTTTT
>JBGUWM010000342.1:0-13174 GCA_045221175.1 Acutalibacteraceae bacterium
CGGAAGCATTTGATGAACCGGAAGAGTCGGAAGAATCTCCGGCGGCATGATCGGCATACCGCATGGGCTCTGCCGTCAGGTCAGACTCAGACTGCCGGCGGGGTGAAGGAGTTTTTTCTGAATTTCGGAAGCGATCATCAGCCATTCTTATCCCTCCTTACACCTTTTTTATTATCGGATTTTTTGTTATCGATTCTCTTTTTGGGCAGATAAAAATCAAATTCAGTATATTCGCCGACAATACTTTTAGCGGTAATATTGCCGCCGTGAAGACGAATGATGCTTCTGACCAGATACAGACCGAGTCCGAGTCCTTTTTTATCCTTGCTGCGGGATTTATCGGTTTTGTAGAATCGTCCGAACACAAGGTCTATTTCTGATTTTCCGATACCCATACCGCTGTTTTTGACGATAAAGTTGGTCTGTTCCTGACTTTCGATAATGTTAAATTCGATATAACCGCCTTCAGTGGTAAATTTGACGGCATTTTCGATCAGATTATAAACGACCTGATGGAGCAGGTCTTTGTCACCGTAAACGGTTTTGGGCGTAATGGTATCCAGCCCCCGAATCTCAATATGTTTCCGGTTGATTTCCTGTTCAAAGGTCAGAATAACACTGACGAGAACGCCGAGCAGATCAAATGACTGATAATTCAGTTTCAGTTCACCGCTGTCAATGCGGGACAGATCCAGCATTGAACGGACGAGTCTGGAAAGGCGCTTGATTTCGTCAGAAACAATATGTAAATAATAGTCCTGTTTATCACGGGGGATGGTACCGTCAAGAATGCCGTCAATAAAGCCGGCGATAGTGGTCATAGGCGTTTTCAGTTCGTGGGAAACGTTGGCAATGAAGCTTTTTCGGGTAATTTCGGAGGCAGAAAGTGAATCTGCCATATTATTGAATGCCGAAGCGAGTTCCGTGATCTCGTCGTTGCCCGTCGCATTGACACGCACACTGAAATCGCCTTTACCGAACCGTTTAGCAGCCTCAGACATCTGGCGCAGAGGCCGGACCATATTATAAGAAAAGACGCCGATCGCCAGAATAGACATGGACAGCGTAGCGATAGCGGAAAGAATAAAGATCCGCATGACCATACCCGTGAAGCTGTCAATATCCTTGGTGTTTGTCGTAATAATGACGGTTCCGGCAGCAACCGAGCTGTTTTTCGGATAAATTGAGCGGGCGGAAATATACCTTTCTTCGGAATAAATGCCGCCCAGCGTGCCTTTTTCAAAGTAATTATTGTTATTAATCAAAGCGGCAAGGGTATCCGAGCGCATAAAGGTGCCGGGCGCTACTTTTGCATTATCCGAAACAGACATCAATATTTTGCCGGTATGGTCAAGAACGATAATATCGGAATCGAGATCACCGGCGTAAATATGCAAAAAACTGCTCATATACTCCGACTGATTCGGATTGATCCATTCCAGTTCCGTCCGGTTATCCGGCGTACGCTTTGCACGGACGTTGGTATGGATATAGTCGGCGACGTTTTCAGCCCGCAAAGAAAGGTCATTGTGCTTTTCGTTATACCAGTATCCCGAGATCGTCATGGTCAGAATAATGCCGAGGATCAGAAAGCTGAGGAATACGATGATCACGCTGACGTTCAGGTATTTCAGAAATAAAGATTTTCCCGAGAAAAACTTACGCTTTCGTTTCAAATTTATAACCTACTCCCCATACTGTTTTCAAAGCCCATTTGTCTGAAACGCCCTCTAATTTTTCTCTCAGGCGTTTAATATGCACGTCAACCGTTCTTGAATCGCCGTAATAATCAAAGCCCCATACTTCGTCAAGCAACTGATCTCTTGTAAAGACCCTGTTCGGATTGCTGGCAAGGTGATAAATCAGTTCCATTTCTTTCGGAGGGGTATCAATCTGTTCGCCCTTCACTCTCAGTTCGTAATTTGTCAGGTTAATGACAAGCCCTTCATAGCGGACCTCTCTTTTTTCTTCTGCGGGTGTTTCTCCCAGATTAAGACCGCCGCCTGTACGGCGCAGTACCGCCTTGATTCTCGCCACGATTTCTTTGGTTTCAAAAGGCTTTACAACGTAATCGTCGGCGCCAAGCTCCAGCCCCAGTACCTTGTCGAATACTTCACCCTTGGCTGTCAGCATAATTATGGGACACTGTGAGGTTTTGCGGATTTCTCTGCAAACCTGCCAGCCGTCCAGTACAGGCAGCATAATGTCAAGCATAACCAGATCCGGCTTTTCTGTTTTGAATTTTGTCACTGCCTGTCCGCCGTCGTTGGCGATAACGACCTCATAGCCGTCTTTTTCGATATACAGACGAAGCAGCTCACAGATATTGATATCGTCGTCTACTACTAAAATCTTTCCCATACTCATCTTTTATCACCTTCAGTTTATAATTCGGGAATCAGCCCGACAGATTGTCTTTATTATAGCATATTCCTGCTGAAAAAGTATAGTTTTATCCGCAAAAATATCCGCAGAAAACACATGGTTTGCTTACAGTCCGATACGGTTATTTCAGTTCCTGCCGGCGGAATATCAGCAGACCGCCCAGACAGGATAAAACCAGATAGACAGCGGACACCAAGAAAGGAATATAGCCTTCGTTGTATAAACAGAGCTGCTGCGTTGCCGTTACGGTCTGAAAAATCCAGAAGTGAGAAATAAGATCGTTGCTGCTGTTGACCAAAGCTGCCACCTGCAGGACAGAGGAGATCAGCATAGGCATAATCAGAGAAAAAGCGATGCTGTGACCGGTACTTTTCAGCCACACCGCAATCATCACGTAGATGCCGGTGATGGCAGCGAATTCTGCGAGATAGGCTGTGAGGATCAGCAGTATCTGTCCGGCACTGATTTCTGAGCCGAAGCCGATGAGAATACAGCCGATGATCATCACTCCTGCCAGATAAGCAACAACGGTCATCAGCATGATGATCATGGAGAAGAGGAGCTTTGATACAAAAAGACCGGTATGCGAACAGCCCCGTGAAACGGCGTTTTTGACAGTACCCATAGAATATTCGGAGCCGACAAAAATGCTGATGACGATAGCGGCGACATACAGTACGTTGGTATCGCACAGGGCGGTGTTGACATAGGACCAGAGATTATCGGAAGGAATGATGCTGAGCGTATCGCTGATGGTTTTTTCGTCAGAGCCGAACATCATCATCATCGAGCGTGTCATTTCCATGTTGTCCTTCAGATTGTTCCATGCAAGATGGTACAATAATGCCATCAGCAGTCCCAGCACAAAGGCGACCAGCATACAGACCTTCAGACTGCGGCTTTTTTTCAGCTTGAAAAAGTCAGATTTCATGATTGCTGTCATCGTGATCCCTCCTCCATCTTGCGGATAAAGTACTGTTCCGCACTGTTATCGTCATTGCTGATGCCGGACACAATAATGTCTTCCCGGAACATTTCGTTGGTGAGCTGTCCGATGTTGTCAATGGGGGAGGAAACCACCAGTACGCCGTTTTCAATGGCAACGCTCTGTGTTTGCAGATGCCGCTGCGCAACCTGCAGCGCTTTTTCGGGATTGTTGGTTTTGATCAGCGTCCGTGCAACACAGATTTCTTTCAGATGTTCTGCGGTAAGCTCCTCAATCAGCTTTCCTTCCGAGATGATACCGTACCGGGTAGCGATTTTTTCCAGCTCGCCTAAAATATGGCTGGAGATAAAGATGGTTTTTCCATTTTGGCTGAGCTGCAGCAGCAATTCTCTGATTTCTACAATTCCTTTAGGATCCAGACCGTTGATGGGTTCGTCCAGTATCAGAAAATCGGGATCACCGACCAATGCCATAGCAATGCCGAGACGCTGCTTCATGCCCAGCGAAAAATTCGAAACGGCTTTTTTGCCGGTATCCGAAAGCCCTACGGTTTTCAACAGATCGGCGACAGCAGCGGTGTCGGCGCCGATCAGCAGACAGTACATTTTCAGGTTATCTGCTGCCGTCATATTCTTATACAGAGCAGGCGCTTCTATCAGGCTGCCGATTCTTTTTCTGGCTTTACTCAGTTCCTGACCGTCAAACAGCCGGAAGCTGCCCCCGGAGGGCTTGGTCAGACCGAGCACCGTGCGGATAAAGGTGGTTTTTCCGGCGCCGTTTTTTCCGACAAAGCCATAGATATCGCCCGGTCTTACGCTCAGCGAAACCTTGTTCACCACGTTGACGCCTTTATATGTTTTTGTCAGTGCTTCTGTCTGTAATACATAGTCCATGTCGCTTGTCCTCCCTTATGGACGGGAACTGTCATCATCAGTCGTCCCGTTCTTCTATTTCCAGGATAATGCGGGAATTTTGCAGATACGTCACCGTAAAGACCTCGCCTTTGGCGGCAGCTTCGTGCATTTTGATGAAGGTGTCCATGCTCAGGGCTTTGCCGTAAACGTATCCGTCCGGCAGTCTGACCTTGTAGTTGACCGTCATCTGATAATACCCGTCCTCTATCTCAAAAACAGGCACCACCTCGGTGGTGACGTAAGCCCGGTTGTCAATATCTTCCTTTGCGATTGCCTGCAGGCGTAACGGAAATCCCCGGATCTTCTTTCTGGCTGTTTCTCTGGTCATTCCTTCACTTCCTTAAAATTATACATACTGTATATTTTATCTTTCTTATCCCGATTGTATTGAATTTCCGATGCCGGTGGATGTGCTGCGTCAAGCGGAAAGCTGCTTTACCGGGGAAGGTACATGGGAAAAATCCTTTTCCGGCGGAAATAGGGCTATTGCTCTGTCTTGTCTGTCGGTTCGGTTAGTGCTTCTGCCTGCGGCAGAGGTGTCCGCCGCAGACAGAACCCCCTATTCTTAAACTTCTGATTTGACAATCAGAAGTAACGCTCAAGAGTATGCATGGAGATATCTGTATCTGTCAGGGTTCAAAGATTGCTTTCCGTTTTCACTCCGTATCGTTTGGCGGAAGACGGGCAGGAAATGTTTAGTCTTTGGTATCTGCGTTTCGTATATACCGATAGTTTTCCTGCTGCAGTCTGCTTTGCAATACGGCTAAGCTGCCGTTTTCGGCGGCGCACTGTTTTTGCTCTCTGGTCAGGCTTTTCAGGGCGCTTTCTAACTTTGATGCCAGCGAGCGGTTATCACTCTGCCACAGTGCGATCAGCTTCTGCGCTTTGTGTGTTTTGGTATATTTAGCCGCTTTTTTGCCGCCTTCCTGATGTTCTTTCAGGCGGCGCTCAGGGTCGGTGGTGATACCGGTATAGATGGTTCCGTCCACGCACTGCAGCATATAAGTATAATACATGGCTTACTGCCCCTGTTCTCTGCGGCGCAGCATTTCTTCGTGGTCTGCACGGACAGCGTGATATAAAGTGCTGCCGTCCCATTCAGCGTTGGTTTGAGTGATGACTGCCTTTAATGCGACTCTGCCGACGCCGTATTTTCGCAGCAGTTTAATCAGCATATCTATGTCACTGCTGTTAAAGCCGCACATTACCAGCAATTCTTCGTCAAAGTCCTCAGCCTGAGCCGAGGCTGTCGGGGCAAAGCCTTCAATGCCGGCTAAATAGCCGATTGTTTCGCCGTAGCTTTCTTTGCCGACGACCTTTGCAGCGGCTTTGAGGGGTATGAGCGCACGCTTGACCCCTGCCAGTCTTTCTTCGCTGAAATTATATAATAATACCGTTTTTTTCATGGTGATCTCCGTTTTCCCGTCAGTCGGTATCCAGCTTCAGAACAGCCATAAACGCTTCCTGCGGTACTTCTACGGTACCAAGCTGACGCATTCGTTTTTTGCCTTCCTTCTGTTTTTCCAGCAGCTTTTTCTTTCGGGTGATGTCGCCGCCGTAGCATTTGGCAAGTACGTCTTTACGCATTGCTTTGACGGTTTCCCGTGCGATAATCTTTCCGCCGATACACGCCTGTATCGGCACTTCAAAAAGCTGTCTCGGAATTTTCTCCTTCAGTTTTTCCGCCATCTTTCTGGCTCTGGAATAGGCTTTGTCGGCGTGAATGATAAAGGACAGTGCGTCCACCACGTCGCCGTTGAGCATGATATCCAGTTTGACCAGTTTGGATTCCTCGTAACCTGCTACTTCATAGTCGAAGGAAGCGTAGCCTCTTGTGCGGGATTTCAGTGTGTCAAAAAAGTCGTAAACGATTTCTGCCAGCGGCAGGATATAGTGGATATCCACTCTGTCCGCATCAAGATACGTCATATCCTTGAAGATACCCCGTCTGTCCTGACAAAGCTCCATGATATTGCCCACGTATTCCGAAGGGGCATAAATATGTGCTTCGGTGATGGGTTCTTCCGCCTTGACAATCTGTCCCGGGTCGGGATAGTTGGTGGGATTGTCGATATATTCAACCGTTCCGTCTGCTTTGGTGATACGGAAAATGACGCTGGGCGCTGTGGTGATCAGATCAAGATTGTATTCTCTCTCCAGGCGTTCCTGTATGATTTCCATGTGCAGCAGTCCCAGAAAGCCGCACCGAAAGCCAAAGCCCAGTGCAACAGAGGTTTCCGGTTCAAAGGACAGGGCGGCGTCGTTCAGCTCCAGTTTTTCCAGCGCCTCTCTCAGATCCGGATATTTGGCGCCGTCAGCCGGATAGATGCCGCAGAATACCATAGGCTGAACAGCACGGTACCCCGGCAGCGGCTCGGAAGCAGGTTCGGCAGCCAGCGTTACCGTGTCGCCGACCCGTGCGTCGCTCACGGTTTTGATCGACGCTGCGATATAGCCTACCTCGCCGGCGAAAAGTGCCTGAGCAGGTTCAAGACTGGTGGCACGCATAAAGCCCAGTTCTACCACGGTGAATTCCTTGCCGGTAGCCATCAGCCGTATGGTGTCTCCTACCCGGAGCTGACCTTCCTTTACCCGTACGTAGATAATAACACCCTTGTAGCTGTCGTAGTAAGAATCGAAGATCAGCGCCTGCAGCGGTTTGGCGTCGTCGCCGGACGGCGGCGGTACCAGTTTGACAATCTGTTCCATTACTTCGTGGATATTGATGCCTGCCTTTGCGGAAATGCAGGGAGCGTCTTCTGCCGGCAGACCGATGACGTCTTCTATCTCGGTTTTTACCCTGTCCGGATCGGCGCTGGGCAGGTCGATTTTATTGATGACAGGAACGATCTCAAGACCTGCGTCCAGTGCCAGATAGGTATTGGCAAGGGTTTGTGCTTCAATTCCCTGAGAAGCGTCTACTACCAGAACGGCGCCTTCACAGGCGGCAAGAGATCGGGATACTTCATAGTTGAAGTCAACGTGACCGGGCGTGTCGATCAGGTTGAAGACATATTCTTCGCCGTCGTCGGCATGATAGACCAGCGTGACGGCATGAGCTTTGATCGTGATGCCTCTTTCTCTTTCGAGGTCCATATTGTCCAGAAGCTGATCTTCCATATCACGGATTGCCACAGACTGTGTCTGCTCCAGAATCCTGTCTGCCAGAGTAGATTTTCCGTGGTCTATATGTGCTATAATACTGAAATTTCTGATTTTGGATTTATCTGTTGCCATTCCTTCTCCCACTTTCTTTCGTATCGGTGAATCAGCCCGACTGATATTTCTGCCAAGGGACTGTTCCGGATTTTGTCGGTTGGCACAGCCGACGATTCTGTTATGCAGTATCGTTTCACGGAAGCTTGTCCGCAAAGCCTGCCTGTATGGAAATGCCTGATGTAAAACCGATCTTCGTAACCCTTCTTTTCGGTTGAGGTATATATACTGTTTTATTATATCATACCGGAATGGTTTTTGTAAATATCCATGGCAATCAGTTCACGGAAATCAATTTTGCCGGGGCAGGCACACGGGGAAACCTTTGTGTGAGAATTTTTTTGTCGGTCAGGTATATGGGTTAACCTTTGTTCGGAAGTTATTTCGCCGGGGCAGACACATGGGGAAAACCCTTTTCTGGCGGTAAAAGGGTTTTCCCCATACTCCTTTCCTAAAACCGCTGATGCTTCTGAACCGCAGCCTTTCTTGAAGCCGCTGATTTGCTGCATTTTGGCAGATACAAAACACCTGAAAATTCTCAAAAGAACGGATTTTCAGTATCGCAGTCGTCAGTGTGCAGGAATGATTTTCGTGTTGAATACCTTGTATGGAAAAACGAATGACGGCAGGAAATGATTAGAAATAGAGCTTTGGCGAGTTTCTTGACGGCTTACACCGCAAGAGAAGAAGCATCAGATTGCAGAGGATAACCGGCAGCTTTTAACCGGCTTAAAAAGACCGTGCAATAAAGAACGAGCTGATAAAAGCCGGCACTCTCCGGATAGCGTGAGAGTGCCGGGCGATAAGACGGTGTGAAAAACTGTCTGCCGGTTTTTGGACTCGCAGGAAAGAAAGTGGCTTTCTCCTGCGTGCAGGTTCTTTGATTCGTGGTGAAGAAAGCGGCTTGATGCTGCCTGCCGGTTCGTTGGTTGATGGGAAGGATTAACATTTTTGCGTTATCCGATCATGTCGATAATGCGGCAAATAATGTCGGCACGGTTAAAGGGTGTAATAAAATAAAAACCATCGGCATAGGGTCTGAGAGTGGCGGCAAGCTCTGCAGCCAGAGCGATGCCGGCTTCGGCGGCTTCTTCCCGGCTCATATCGGGCGAAAATCTCTCAATATAGCTGTCGGGAATGTTGATGCCCGGAACCTCGTTTTTCATAAAGCAGGCGTTGCGGTAGCTGACCAGCGGCATAATGCCGGCAAGCACCTTGATACCTTGCTGTCGGGCCATGTCCAGAGCGGGAATGCAGTCTGCTGAAAAAACAGGCTGGGTCAGCACAAACGATGCGCCGTTTTTCTTCTTTTTGGCAAGTCTTGTCAGAGAATAGGTCTGTTTTTTGAGCGCAGGATCAAAGGCGCCGCCGATCATAATGGGAGCTTCGGCGAAGAGATCCTGATTCAGCTTGGAGATCAGCTCCATCAGTCGTGTGGAATCTACGTTGAACACAGGCTTGATAATACCTCTGTCGGTTTCGGAAATAGCATCACCCGTTACCGCCAGCACTGAACGGATTCCTTCGCTGTGAGCGCCTAACAGCAGGGAACGCAGAGCGTTCAGGTTTTTATCCCGGCAGCAGATGTGAGGAAGTACTTCAATGTCCGCTTCTCTTCGGATTCTTGCAGAGCAGATGACAGAATCCATTCTTGCGTGTCCCAGAGGAGAGTCCGAGATGGTAATGACGGAAACACCGCTGTTTTTCAGTTGCTTTGCGGCATGAATCAGCTTTGTCAGATCGGCGTTCTGCGGCGGGTCCAGTTCTGCGGCAAGGATAAACCGGTCTTCGGCAAATACAGAGCCGAAAGGCGCCGCAGGAGCTGCGGACTTGGGAAGAATGACTTTGGGAATGGGCGAGGCTTTGGCGTGGTGCAGGCGTTCGGACAAAAGACGGATAAAGTCCGGAGTAGTACCGCAGCAGCCGCCGATAACCGAAACGGGGAGCGAGGCAAAGTGTGAAGCGCCTTCGGCAAAATAATCCGGCGTAGCGGTAAAAACAGTTCGTCTGTTTTCCGTTGCAGGATAACCGGCATTCGGCATAACTGAAGTGAATAAATTGGTGGAACGGTGAATATAAGAGAAAAAGGGAACGGCGACCTGCATCATCTGCATAGCGCCGCAGCCGCAGTTCAGCCCTGCCATAGTGAGCTTGTCCTGAGCCTGTGCAATCTCTTCCGAAAGCTGAGCCAGCGAGGTTCCGGAACGGGTCCTTCCGTCGGGAAGAAGGGTGAAGGAAACGATGACTTCTGCGTCGGGCTTGCGTGAGAGCAGATAGTCGATGGCAGGCATGACAGGCGTCAGGTCGGGAAGTGTTTCAAATAAAAAGGTTTCTGCGCCGCAGGCAAGAAAGGTGTCGATGATAAAGGAGTATTCAGAGAGTATTTCCTCGGCGGTCAGATCGCTGCGGTAGACAACGCTGACGTCAGCGCAGACAACTGCCCGATCGGCGGCGCATTCGGCAGCCAGACGAAAGCCTGCGGTCAGAATATCCGCCAGCTCCTGCCGGGTCGTTCCCAGAGTATAGCTGTTGGCGGAAAAAGTATTGGTTCTCAGCAGCAAAGCGCCTGCGCTGATATAGGCTTGGTGGATCTGACGGATCAGCTCCGGCGAACGTACGTTGTGCTTTTCACAGCAGCCTGAATCAAGCCCGGAAAGTTCTGAGAAATAGGTGCCCATAGCGCCGTCGGCTACGATAAGCGATTGTTGTTTGAGCAGTGTGCGAAGATTCATATCAATTCACCTGATTCTGTAAGAATAAATGCCGCAGGATAAAAATGCTCCGGCGTAAAGTTTTTTTCTTAGTTGTTTGTATAGACAAAAGTCCTCTGAGCGTAGGCTCGAGCGTAGTTCTGAGTGCAGGTTCGAATGTGGTTCTGAGCGCAGAAAGAAATGATCTGAGAATAGAATAATATAAATCGGGGAAATTTTCAATGTAAAAAACAAAAAAGAGCTTCTGCCATGAAAACAGAAGCCCTTCTCCGGACAAGTTGTTATCCGTTTTTGATCTCGTTCATACAATCCTCGCATACCGACTGATTCTTGTAGGTGATAATGTTGTTGGCAGAATTGCAAAAAATACATGCAGGACGATACTTCTTGATAATTACGCAGTCGTCATCAACGAAAAACTCAACAGAATCTGTACCGTCTTTAATATTCAGCATTCTTCTGATATCTGACGGCAGCACCAGACGACCTAATTTGTCGATTTGTCTTACACAACCAATAGCTCTCATTGTGTACCGCTCCTTTCCTTAAAAAATTCAATATATTGTACGAATACACTTGAATATATCATACTATTTTAAGATAGATTTGTCAATAGGCAAATACAAAAAAGTAAAAATAAAATGGAATTATTGTACGCAGGCGTGATTTTTGTCAAAAAAGGAAATTTGCTGCGGCTCTTGTGGCTGAAGGCTGAAATGCGCATAAAAAGACATTTTATGACAAAATACGACATTTGTCGAAATTCGCCGTAAGAGTGCCGGAAACTATTAAAAAAGTAACCTGTGAAAAATACCGTCTGCTTTGCGGGAGATTGATGCCGGTTTCAAAGTGGCTGCTTTGACAGAATAATCTCAATTTAGTAATATTAATAAATTAAGATTTGAATATCCGTGCCGGGCGGACAAATGCTGAAAAAAGGCAGCAACAGTATGCATTTTCCGTATAGGAGCTGTCAGGAAGGAGGAGGAAAGGCGGTGCTGAATTATCTGTGGATTGCCATGATTGTTCTCAGTGTTGTGTGTTCTGCTGTATCAGGCAGAATGGATGCGCTGTCAGCAGCGGCGGCAGAGGGGGCGGATCAGGCTGTGCAGCTGCTGATGTCGATGGCAGGCGTGATGTGCTTGTGGAGCGGCGTGATGAAAATTGCCGAGAACAGCGGCTTGTCGGCTTTTGGGGCGAAGCTGCTGTCGCCGGTGCTTTCAAAGCTGATGCCCGATTATCATAAAGACAGTAAAGCGATGCAGGCGGTTTGCGCCAACGTAACGGCGAATGTTCTCGGGCTTGGAAATGCAGCCACTCCGCTGGGGATTCTGGCGATGAAGGAGATGCAGAAAGCCAATCCTTTGAAAACGGAACCGAATCACAGTATGATCGTGTTTGTTGTGCTGAATACGGCTTCCGTACAGTTGATACCGGCAACCGTGGCGGCTCTGCGTCAGGCTTGCGGCAGCAGTACGCCTTATGATATTCTGGCGCCGGTCTGGGTTTCTTCGGCTGCGGCGCTGACGGTAGGATTATTGATGACACGGTTGTTGTCGGGCGGCAGAAACGGGGTGAGGTTACGGAAAAAATAGGCGGTTTGATCGTGCCGGTGCTGATCGGCGGAATCGTGCTGTTTGGATTCTTCCGCAGAACAGACGTGTTCGGGAGCTTTACACAAGGAGTGAAAGAGGGATTTTCTTCCCTGATTTCCGTTGCGCCTTCGCTGGTAGGGCTGGTTGTGGCGGTAACGATGCTGCAGGCGTCGGGCTTCTTTTCGCTGATTACGCAGTGGCTGTCACCGGTTTGTCAGTTTGCCGGCATTCCCCCGGAAGTGGTACCGCTGGGATTGATGCGTCCGGTAACAGGCAGCGGTTCTTATGCGATGCTGAATTCTTTGTTGCAGCAGTACGGAGCGGACAGTGTCATCGGACGGATTGCTTCCGTTATGGCAGGATCAACAGAAACAACGTTTTATGCCATAACGGTTTATTACGGAGCAGCAGGACTGAAAAAAACAGCGTATACCGTACCGGCGGCGCTGACGGCAGATTTGACGGGCATGATCATGGCGGTGGTGTGTATCAGGATTTTTTCGTAAAAGCATTGTGCGGTCAGAGGGAAAATGATACAATATAATGGAAAATAAGAACGGAAAAGAGGTGCGTGCGGAATGTATATCGTAAAGGATATTATTGAACCGGATTTTGGCTGTGAGGGTCTGCCGGATGGACAGGAGCCTTGCTGCGAGGTGCTGCTTGAAGATGATCGTGGGGTATCAAGTGTAAGGATGCCGGACAGGGAACTTTATGAAAAAGATATCAACGCAGGGGATAGGGTAGAAATAGTAAACGGAATGATTCGAAAAATACAAATTGTATAATATACAAATCGTATTTTTGCAGGAAAGTAAAAACAAGGGGGAATCAGAATGTCCTTTGGAGCGAAGTATCAAACAATTCAGACAAGAGGCTTCTATACGATACAGACGTTGTATGAAGCGATAAAAGGCAAGCAGTTTACTGCAGGGGTACCTTCGCTGACAGAACATTGCGGTTACTGGATTATAACCTTTCCGCCGCTGGATCAACGCAATCAGGTGTGGATCACACCGGGGGCTTACGGGGAATGTAACGTATTTTACGTTCAGAAGCAGGAAATGGCGGGGGGAGAGAATATTGTACAGAACGCAGTGGTGAATCAACTGACGTTTGGCATAGCGGGTCTGAAAGGGAAATTCGGAGAGAATGCAAGACAGTGTGAGTGGCTGGTGGATATGACAGCGTATGAGTTGTATATGATGGGGATATGATCTGTGGCGCCGGCTGAAGGACACTTCAGCCGATTACCGTATGATTTGGAAGAAAAATACAAATTGTAAAATGAAAAAAGCGATACAAGCCTTTTGTGCCGGGAAAAATATACAATTTGTAGAAGAAGAAAAAAGTTTGAAAAAAAGAGTTGACAAAAGGAGAAGTAAGTGGTATGATAACAAAGCTGTC
>JBGUWM010000343.1:0-6878 GCA_045221175.1 Acutalibacteraceae bacterium
GTAAAGATCGTTACCGGAACATATTCGTCCGGTGCGGTCACGCACCCGGCAGGCGAGACCCGGGGGACATCGGTGATTGGTTATAGCGGCGTTGTCTGACCGCTTGTGTCAAAGACCGTTTACGAAACGGTATGGATATCAAGCTGCCGATACGGAATTCGTATTCCTGCCCCGGCAAGTCCGTCCTGTATGGTTTTCATTACCTCACGGCGGATATCAGGGCGGTCGTCAGGCTCGCAGAAAAACCGTATTTTATAGTTGACCGCATAATCCGTAAATTCCTGCGTTCCTTTTAACTGACAGTCCTCCACGCCCTCAATCTGCCGTGCCTGTTCACAGATATCCGTCAAAACCGAGAATGCTTTTTTTCTGTCCAGCTCATAAGGCAGCGGCAGATCAATATCAACCAGGTGGGTGAGCTTTCGTATCTTGGAAATATTTCTGTTCATGACGGACAAAACGGACCGGTCGTCCAGAAATTCAATCTTGGTGGTCCGAATGGTAAAGGATACCACAATACCATCTCTCCCGTTAAATTCAACAGCGTCGCCCACCGAAAAGAATTTGTCCAGCATGATTGTCAGCCCTGCAAACATATCCTGCAAGGAATCCTTGACGGCAAACGCTGCTACTGTTGCCAGAATACCGATACCCATCGAAAAACCTGTTACGTTAATCCCGTTTATACTCAGAATTCCGAGAATCGCAATGATAACGATAAACACCTTGATGATCCGGTAACCTGTGAGAAACACGTGATATTTTCGCAGGTCGTCGGATATATGACTTGCTTTCTTGAATTTCTTAAAACAGATTCTCAGCACAATCAGCGCCGCAACCATCAGCAGCAGCACCGCAGCACTTTGCCAGATTGTTTCCGGACGAAATCTTGTCCATGACTTCATCAACTCATTCAAAAAATTCTGATCCATACCATCGCCGTCCTCAAACTGTGTAAATTCTATCCTTAAATTCTATCCTATTGTATCACTGCCATACCACATTGACAACCGTTTAATGTTCACATACGCCAAAACCGCCGCAGCACCTGCGTTTTGTCACACGGCAGGCGCCTCGGGGCATTCTCTCTTATGTCAGACAAAAGAGGTTGTTGTCAATCGTCGGGATAAATCCGAATGAAAACTTACAAGAAAAACGGAACAAGCGATGGCAAAAAAGCTGTCGCTTGTTCAGCGCTAAGAGATCATTGGCTAAGAAAAGATATGCAGAATACGATTTCTGAATCTGCGATAATTGCTGTAACCGTAAGCAATTCTTTTAAGGACTTTGACAAGGGATAGCCGCACGGCAAACCGTGCTTCGTCCGGTCACACCTCTGTGTGATAACCGGGTTTCAGCCCGACACCTGTTCTTTTCTGCCCAAAAAAGAAACGCCCTGCGGCAACCCTTTGCAAGGCTCATACCGTACGGCGTTTCAGCTTTGTTCATGCTTCTTCGGCTTTGCTGTTTAACTCGGAGCAAAGCCCGATGTAAGCTCGCTTAACGTCGGCTGCATTGATCCAGCCTCCCCGCAGGAGCTTTAGCTCCTCGGTGATTGGTTATAGGCTTCCACTACCATCGCCTGCAGCTCTTCTGCCGTATAGCGGAGACGCTTGGCTTCGTCTAACAGTCCGATAATGTATCTTTCCCTGAAAACCTTTCTGCGTTCTTCAATCAGCTTATCGACAGCGCCTTCGGCAACAAACATACCGATACCACGCTTTTTGAAGACAATTCCCTCTGCAACCAAAACATTGATTCCCTTGTTGACAGTCGCAATATTGATGCCGTATTCCTTGGATATCTGTGTGGTAGAGGCAATCTGTTCGCCCTCTTTTACATCTCCTGACAGAATATGATCCTTGATTCCCTCTGCAATTCTGGCAAAAATCGGTATACTTTCTTTGATAACATCCACAGAAAATCCCCCTTTCAGAAATTGTGAATTTTTAGTTATACGCTTGAATGATTAACTTGTTATCATTATAGACAATTTTTTGCTGATTGTCAAGCCTTTTTTTCATGTATGCCTCTCTCCCTCTTTGGCAGAAAATAACATCAGCAAAAAAACCATTCTGACTTCTTCTCTTACCTTGCGGATATCTATTCAAAAAACCGACGACTGTGAGCCTGTCAATTTGTTTTTCTGAGCCTTTGCCTATGTTTATATCCGCCCGTTGCATCAGCAGTTGCAATCAGCCAGCGGTTTCAAGGAAAGGGTGCGAGGTGTCCGGTTAATACTTCTGCCGCAGGCAAAACACCGACTAAGCCGACAGACAAGAAAAGGGGCGAACCCTTTTTCCGATTAAACCAGAGGGTTGTCCCTTGTGACTGTCAAGCAAGTTTCCCGGCTCTTGCTCACGATAATCCATTTTGTCAGGGCAGTTACATGGGGAAAACCCTTTTCCGGCGAAAAAAGGGTTATTCCCCATACCCCTTTCCTAAAACCGCTGATTCTCCGGGAAGTTTTTTCCAAACCGGCAGGACTTAATATGCTGTCGACTTTGAAGTTTTGAAAATTGATTTTTCCGGCTCTTTCATGAAAAGTGTTGAAATGCAGACGTCATTATGTTATAATTTTTTTCGGCATTTTACACTATTGTATTGAAAGGATCGACAACCACATGGCATTCTCCGACAAAAAATTCAACTATAAAAAAATTGCTGTACTCGGTATGATATTTTGCGTTCTTACCGTTCTTATCCTGCTTTTTGTCGGGTCTTTCGCACACTGCTCTTCAGGCAGTGAAGCAAGCTCTTCTTCCGAGTCTTCGGCAAACCCGCCTTCAGATCCTTTACACCGACAATACGGTCAACTGGCTGACACCGTGCTCACCATGACAATCGGCGACAGCACCGAAACCCTGACAATCAAGGATTTTGCCGATTGGATAACCGTCAGCGGAACCTACGGTCATTATACCTATACGGTCGACAGCGAAAAAGTCAGCGCCTACACCAAGGCATTGGCTGACAAATACAACAATTACAAAAGCCACGTCACCTTTACCACCGCTTACGGAGAAAAGATCACACTTGACAATAACACTACCGGATGGATTTTTGACGACGCCTATGCCGCCTCTGTGCTGGAGCAGCAGCTTGTCACCGCACAGACTGCCAAGTGGAATCTTACAGATAAAAGCCCGGAGAGCAACAGGTGGTGGACACGGATCGCTTCGGACTACGATGCCGACAAGAAAAAAGGCGACTGTTATGCAGAAGTCAGCATAGCAGACCAGTATATGTGGCTGTTCAAAAAAGGGAAGGTTATTCTTGAGGGGCCTGTCGTTACCGGCAATCCCAATACGGGCAACGATACCCCGAAGGGCGCTTACATCATTTATGAAAAAAACAGTCCGGCAACGCTTTACGGTCCCGGATATATCACAGAAGTTTCTTACTGGATGGCTTTCATTGACGACATCGGCTTTCATGACGCCGAATGGCAGGAAAGCTTCGGCGGTGACAATTACCTCTATAACGGCTCTCACGGCTGCGTCAATCTTCCCGTTTATTTTGCAGAGGCACTGTATCAGCAGGTTTATCCCTTTATGCCGGTATATGTATATTGACAAGCTCCACACCGTTTGCATTCCTAATCGGTTCCGGATATTATATACAGCCACAGATTGAAAAAAAACGAACATTACACACAGCCTCAGATTGAATAAATCCCGACACTGTATACAGCCAGAGATTGAATAAAAACGGACACTGTATTCAACCGGAGATTGAAAAAACCGGACATTACACACAGCCTCAGATTGAATAAATCCCGACACTGTATACAGCCGGAGATTGAAAAAAGCCGGACACTGTACTCAGCCGGAACTCATAACCGCAGACGCTTTCGCCGCCTCTGTCCGGTCTGTCAAAAAAAGCCCCGTATCCTGCAAGGATACGGGGTAATATTTTTTGTGCCGAAAAATGCGCCTGACTGCAGGCATCAGTCAGGCGCAGCAGGGTCATTCTTCCGTCATCTGAATATAAGCTTCCGGAATATGCTCCATCGTGTTTCTCAGTGATTCCGCCGACCATGTGATATTCTTGCGGATTACCTTGGCAGGCATTCCTGCGATGATGCAGTTATTGGGGAACTCTCCTTTGACCAGCGTGCCGGCACCGACTACACCGGAATGGCCGATTACGGTTCTGTTCAGGATAATCGAACGCATACCGACCCAGACGTGATCCCCGATTTCGATGACGTTTTTCGGATTTCCCTTTTCCTGCTTGTTAATGCGCTCCTTGGTGACAACGTCGAAAATCGCATGGCCGTCGCCGCAATAAATCTTGATTTCAAAGGAAAACAGGCAGTCCTTGCCGATTTTCAGCGACATTCCGCCCAGCACGGTCATTTCCGTGTCACGCACAAAGGTAGTTTTCTCACCGATGGTAACTTCGGCATCTCCGAACACCGTCAGGTTTACGCCGTCTTCGAACACACATTTTCTGCCGATTTTTACATTGGCTCCGCCAACGGTTTTGGCAGTGATCTGATTATCTTCGCCAAAGGTGCAGGAATCGTCAATGTCGATGGTCACGTCATAAGCATATTCGTCCAGTACGACCCTGCAGGACGGCGCATGAATCCGATTGCCGTATTCGTCACTGTAATCGTCAATGTATGAATCCAGCGTGATTTTATTGTGGTTGATGAAAAAGCAGTCATCAAAATCATTGTAGCCGAAGGAATGCAGCCGAAGCTGCAGATCAAGCTGCTTTTTCATTTTCGGCACGACAATATAATACTTGTCGCTCATATCTTTGATTTCGCCGATGTACACCAGATCGCCGCCCGATTTTTTCTTCACGGTGGTCACCGTCAGACAGTCTGTGATCCCGTATTCCTGCTCCAGAAATTCCTTGTAGATTTTCGCTTCTCCCAGTATGACAATCGTTCTGTTCTTGCGGTACCGGTCAATCAGCACGGAAGCTCTCTTGTAAAACGGCATCATCACTTCTTTGTTCATCATATCGCTCATTTCCTTTCGCAATTTAACTCGGTGCAAAGCCCGATGTAAGCTCGCTTAACATCGGTGATTGGTTATTCCATGATCAGAGCAGCGGTGCAATCAGCTTGAGCAGACTGCCTCTGAACTTGTAAGACATTTTTTCATGCTTGATGGTGTCCGGTGTCACCCTTCTGCATTTTGCCAGCGTCTGCTGAAAATCTTCTTCGATAGACGGTATGCAGTCCACGCCATACAGATAGGTGGCGCACTCAAAATGATGGTACAGACTCCTGTAATCCAGATTGATCGTACCGACAACCGCTTTGACGTCGTCTGACACAAAAACCTTGGCATGGACAAAGCCGGGCGTATATTCGTAAATTTCGACGCCCTGTGCGATCAGATATTTATAGTGTGATTTTGCAAGAGCAAAGGCTGATTTCTTGTCGGGAATGCCGGGAAGAATCAGCTTGACATCAACACCACGCTGGGCCGCATATTTCAGCGCCGTTTCCAGTTCATTATCCAGAATCAGATACGGCGTCATGATATGTACGTATTTTTTGGCACGGTACAGAATATCAATATAAACGCTTTCTCCCACTTTATAGCCGTCCAGCGGGCTGTCTGCATACGGCATAACGTAACCGTTGCTTTTGACCGGAAAAGAATCCTTCAGATAATCTCCCCACTGCACTTCCGGCTCTGTCAGGTTCCACATCTGTAAAAACACTCTTGTAAAGCTTGCTACCGCATCACCCCTCAGCATCAGCGCCGTGTCCTTCCAGTGACCAAAACGTTCAATGTGATTGATATATTCGTCCGCCAGATTGACACCGCCGTTAAACGCCACCTTGCCGTCTATCACCAGAATTTTCCGGTGATCACGATAGTTATAATGGGTGGAAACAAAGGGCTGCAGCTTTGAGAATGCCTTACATTTAATACCGTATGCGGCAAGACGTTTCGGATAATCGGAAGACAACGTGGACATTTCGCACATTCCGTCATACATCACCCGGACATCTACCCCCTGAGCGGCTTTCTCTGCCAGTATCTTCAGAATGCTGCCCCACATCAGTCCCTCGTCAATGATGAAATACTCCATAAAAATATACCGCTCGGCTTTTTTCAGTTCTTCCACCATAGCCTTGAACTTATCCTCTCCCAGCGGAAAATACACAACCTCTGTATTTCCGTAAACAGGGAAAGTGCCGCTCAGACTCATATACCGGGACAGCGCCCCCGTACCGGAGGATATAACATCAGGCTGCTCGAGAATCTTCGGATCCTGACGGATCATCTCCTTGCTTTCTTCGTTCAGAAGATTCAGCTTCTTCTCCATTTTTCTGTGACCGATCCTGTTTTCCGACAGCAGCAGCAGAACCGATATCGTAATGGGGGACAGTATCATCAGCACAAGCCACGTCAGTTTGGCGGTGGCGTCCATATCGCTCTTGAACAGATGGAAGAACATAATGATGGTAAAAATACCCATTACCAAAGCAAGCCACTCCACCTGTACACTCAGTATTTCAAATAACAAACCGAATCCTACAACCTGCACGAGCAGCAGCAGTGCGATAATGCCAAATCTGCTGAACACGATTCTGAGCAGTCCTTTTTTCTTTTTTTTCATCAAAAGCAGCACATCAGGATTATCCCTGAGCGTATTGACTTCCTGTTGATTCTTCAAGTTATTCTCCTCCGTTTCTCAATTTTAACTCGGAGCAAAGCCCGGTGTAAGCTCGCTTAACATCGGCTGCATTGATCCAACCTCACCGCAGGAGCTTTAGCTCCTCGGGGTTTCAGTGGGGGATTATTACCCCCACTGAAAGTCCGAATGGCACCCGCCGCCTAAGAGGGTGCGGGTGTCCAGTGGACACCTCTGCGAAGCAGAAGCTCCGGCGGAGTGCCTCC
>JBGUWM010000344.1:0-1567 GCA_045221175.1 Acutalibacteraceae bacterium
GGACTGTATCTTCCGGAAAGCTTTACACATCTTTACTCTGGCATTTTCTGAATGACCGGCATGAACAACAGCTTTCTTGCCGGGTATCTGCAGCTCTCCATGTTGATAGTGAAGCAGTGAAGACAGAAATCATTACGGCGATGGTGCCTGAATATGATATGATTTTACTATCTGAACCAAGCGATGCTGAATCGATGTTTGTGGAGGTGAGCATCATGAAAAACGGGAAGAGACCTGACCCGAATGTGATCCATCCGATTGTCGGATACGATAAAGAAATATATGTAAAACCGACGATTTCCAATCCCAACATTATCATCGGAGATTTTACATACATTGCTGATTCTGAGTTTGAAAGCCATGTTACGCATCACTATGAATGGAACGGCGATAAGCTGATCATCGGGAAGTTTTGTCAGATAGCAGCAGGTGTCGAATTTGTGATGAACGGTGCAAACCACCAGATGAATGCGGTTTCCACTTTTCCATTCTACACACTGGAAGGCTGGAATATGGACCCTCCTGCACAGTATGATCTTCCACACAAGGGTGATACAGTGATCGGCAACGATGTGTGGATAGGTCAAAACTCAGTCGTCCTTCCAGGCGTCCATATTGGTGACGGAGCTATTATCGGAGCAAACAGCGTTGTGGGCAGTGATGTTGAACCTTATACCATAGTAGTCGGAAATCCTGCAAAAGTCCTCCGAAAGCGCTTTGACGATGACCTTATTGCACTTCTTCTCAGATTTAAATGGTGGGATAAGAGCATCGAAGAAATTGACTGCCTGATTCCAATCCTTACCTGCAGTGATTTGGAAAAGGTACGTGAACAAATTGAGGCAAGATTATGATCATACTGATTACCGGAGCAACCCACACGGGAAAAACGCTTTTGGCGCAAAAAATGCTTGAAGAGTACAGCTATCCTTATCTGTCAATAGATCATCTTAAAATGGGCCTTATACGCAGTGGTAATACAGGATTGACGCCGGAGGACGATGAAGCTCTTACAGAGTACCTGTGGCCGATCGTAAGGGAAATCGTGAAGACTGCGATCGAGAACCGACAGAACCTCATTGTAGAGGGCTGCTATATCCCGTTTGGCTGGAGGCGGGATTTTGACGAGCAGTATTTATCGTCGATCCGATTTATCTGTCTGGCCATGAGTGAAAGATATATCGAGAACCATTATGGCGAGATCATTGGATATGAGTCGGAAATTGAAACCAGACTGATTAATACAGATTGTACGATGGACAGCCTGAAAGCTGACAACAAGAGCATCATCAATGGTTTTCAACATGTCGGGGAACAGATCGTGTTGATTGATTCTGATTATAAACGAACAATTAAAAGGCTTCTGGACTGACAATCGCAGTTTGCGGGGAAGATTACGTGAAAATAGAAAAAGATGAAATAACAATCCGAGATTTTACGGAAACAGATTTTCCACTCATGTTGAAATGGTTGACAGATCAGAGAGTGCTGGAGTATTACGAAGGTCGTGACGTCAGGTTTACGATGGATACTTTGTCTGCACATTTTTTAGAAGAAATTCCAGATG
>JBGUWM010000345.1:0-3067 GCA_045221175.1 Acutalibacteraceae bacterium
CATAGTATAGCTTATTATTTTAATTTTTTAAATAGATTTTGCTGTAAGTTGCAAAAATCGGCGGTAAGATGCGTTTAGTTCCCTAAGTCACTTTTGTTTTTCTTGATTTTCTATCTCAAACAAAAATATGCAGAAACTCCTTAAATACCTCAGCCCAAGCACTTTCGTGGTGAGGCTGTTCGGGTAGGATATTCACTTTCAGCCTTTCTTTCGGATAGAATTCGGATATCGCTTTAACTACCGCCTCTGTACTCTCGCAGATCTCCTGCTCCATTCTATCGTTCGCGCCGCTGTAAATATAGAGATAGGGCTTGTTCTCCCCAACAGTTTCTTTTGTCCATCGGATAACGTCCTCGGTATAAAGGATCGGAAACGTCGGAGAAAAAACGCCTGCCATGCAGAATTGATCCGGGTGGCTAAGCACAGTATAATACGCCTGCAAGCCGCCTGAGGAGCTGCCGCAAAAGGCAGTGTACTCTCTGCCCGTTTGGACCGGAAAACGTTTTTCAATTTCCGGCATCACCGTATTTACGACGAAATCATCAAATAATTCACCCTCGGGAGCCATCATTTTTCTGACGTGCTCGGGCATATCGTCGGGAAATATGATAGCGCCGATACTTTTTGGCGTCAGTTCCTTTGCTCGCTGAACAGGGCTTTCGTCGTTATGGATGCCGACGATAATAGCCGCCTTGCCGCTTTTTTTCCGTTCCTCTTTTACGGCTTCGCGCGTATACCAGCAGCCAAACTGACGCGGACGGTTATCCTCGAAAAGGTTTTGCCCGTCCGTCATATAGATAACGGGCAACAATTCTTCTTCGCCGTGTTCAGGGACAAATACACGGACTGTTTTTGTTCCTGCCTCGCGGTATGGCAGCTGTAATGTAACTAACTGTTCTTTGTTCATTCTGATCTCCTTTATCCTGCCGCCTGCATCAGCTGACTGTTTGTCACTCCGTATTTTTCGGCAATGTCTCTGGCGTAGCTGATACCGTCGGGCGGCGCGAGGTACACCTTGTAGGAGCGCTGTCCTTCGTGGATACCCGTCACCAGCGAGGCGACCTTGATTTTTCCGTTCAGCGCGTTGATTTCATCCAAATCCATTGCCAGCTCGTGCATATGCGTATTGAAAATCGTTCTTGCGCCGAGGCTTCTCATTGCTTTGACCACGTCCTTTGCGATATATAACCCCTCCGTAAACGAGGTCGTCGCAAGGGATTCGTTGAACAACAAAAGGCTTTTATCCGTCGCAAGAGAGAATATTTCGCTGATTCTCTTGGATTCCTCGCCCAAACGCCCGAGGTTGACGGTTTGGTTTTCATCAGCGGGAAAGTGCGTAAAGATATTATCGCAGGGCGACAGGCTACGGGTCAGGGCGATGCCGCTGTCATTGATCAGCTTGGCAAAGTAGTCCGCAGACTTCTCGTTCTCCGTAAAAGCGTGGTCGATAAACCTGTCCATAAAATCATCAATGGCGGACGCTTCACCCGACAGTCCGATCTCGATAGCCCAGCAAATGCCAAAGGCATAGCGATATGCTTCATCTTGTTGCATTTTGCACAGCTTTTTTGCAATTTGAACGGCAAAGCTGCGCTCCTCGCGTCCGTAAAGCGCGTCAACACTGACGCCGAGCGCATCTGCAATGCCGGGCAATATTTCTGCGTCCGGAGTACTGCCTCTCTCCCATTTTGATACCGCCTGCGTCGTAACGCCTATTATTTTTCCGACCTGTTCCTGAGTGAAGCCGTTCTCAATACGGTATTTTTTTATTTGCTGTCCGATAATACTCATTATCAACCCTCCGTTGATTTTCTGATTTTATTGTATCAAATAAAACGGTGGTTGTCCATAACAGAAGGGATATAATTTTGCGAGCAATCGAATATTCGTATCTATTATACTTTTGTTTATATATTCTCTGTCTTTACTGTAATCGTCAGGATGTTTCCTGTCATTTCAACGATGCACTTAGCTTCGTGCAGGTCTAAAATTGATTTTACGATCGACAAGCCTAAGCCGTTGCCTTTTTTGCTTCGGCTTTTGTCCTTGCGAAAATAAGGCTCCCAAAGCTGTTTTAGCTCAGATTTTGTGAGCGGTTCCGTTTGGTTGCTGACGGAAAGCGTATTACCGTTTACCTCTATCGTTATTTCTGTTTCCGGCAGAGAATACTTTACCGCGTTGTCGATCAGATTTTGAATAACAGTTTCCATCAATTCTCTGTCCGCGCATATCATATTGTCGCCGCTTTTCGTGAGAGCAATGGTTTTGTTCTCAGGCAGAGCGGTATATTTTTCGGCTGCCTTTTGAACAGCCTCAAACAAATCAAATTCCGTTTTGTTGAGCTTCATCGTATAGGAATCGAGCTTGCTGAAATTGAGCATTTTTTGAACAAGATCGTTGATTTCATCTGCTTCCTCGATGATATTGTCGATATAAAAATCACGCTCGTTTCGGTCGATATCTTCCTTCAGGCTGTAAGCGTAACCGCTGATGACAAAAACAGGCGTTTTTATATCGTGCGCCAGCTTATTGGTCAGGTCTAATCTCTTTTGCTCCTGAATGTTCTGCGCCTTAACGTTTTGCCAAATCATAACGCAGAGAATGACTGCGATAATCAAAATGAAAAGGAAGATCATACAGACCCCGATAGCCAAATCTTTTTTACAGCTGTCAAACAGATTCGTCCTTTTAGCGTATTGGATCACCCAATCGTCATCAGGCGAATCGTAAGAAGAATTATCGTAATTCAGAAAATCGGACGCATAAAAAATCACGTCCAAGCCGCCTGCAGAAACAACTGCGGTCGCCTGATCTTTTTCCTCTTTAGAAAGCGAGCTTATCAGATCGGAGTTATATTTCTTGTCCGTGATAAATTCAGTTGGAATTGTGTTGCGTTTGATATCACTGCTGTAAAACATCTCATTATCCTTGATCTTGTTTTCCTCTAAACCGAATACGGCAACATTATCGTCAAGCGTAAAACGCGTGTCTGTACCGTTGACTAATACGATTTTCAGTTCAAGAGGAATAAATAATGAGTTGGACATTTGGAGCTTTGTGCAGATCA
>JBGUWM010000346.1:0-2575 GCA_045221175.1 Acutalibacteraceae bacterium
CCATATTTTGAATATCTTAATTCCGCACTGTGCATGTTGTTTTCTGAAATGTCCAATGTGATGTTTGTTGCAATCAGGAAGGCTGATTCAAATGCCCCTGCAGCACCGAATGCCCAGCAGGACCCCAGTGAACCCTGGTCCCTGACCGGAGTCACAAGCCCATAGTCATTGAGGTTGAAATAGGCATCTGTGATATTTCCAGGCACTGTCTGTCTGTTGAGAACAATCTGCTTTCCTGTAAAATTAACATATGAGCCGTAGTAGGTATCGTTGAGTGTCACGTTTCCATTGATTATGACATCCTCATCGATAATGGAGCCTTTAACATCAAAATAGGTGTGTATAGTATCGTTCGAATCTCCTGTGAAGTTGGACGCCGTTATTTCATATCCTGCGTCGTATGCATATAGGCTTGCACCTTCACCGGCGGTGTTGTTAATGAACTTTGAATTTTCGATTTCAAGTGATCCATAATCGAAAAATATTGCTCCTCCGCTTCCGTAATATGCTGCGTTTGAATCGAATATGTTTCCTGACGCTTCAAGGGTTGCGTTGGAGGTGTACACAGCTCCGCCGTCAACCAATGCGGTGTTTCGGGTGAAGTTGGAAAGGCTCAAATTCAGCAAGCCTCCCAGCTGAAGTATTGCCCCTCCGAACTCGGAAGAGCAGTTGGCAAAGGAACACATGTAGATGATGCAATCCGCATCTGAGCTTCCCTTGTCACCGTTTAAGTCGATAAATATTGCCCCACCGTTTCTAAGGGAGGTCACGTTGATGAATTCGCAGTTATCGATTCTCACTTCTCCCGCTTCCTTGGCTGCAATTGCGCCTGCGGTGAAATTGGCAAGGAGATTGATGAATTTTGACCGGGTTACAACGAGATAGCCTGTGTTGTATACGGCAGTGGCATACCTTGAGGTGATGTTGGCTATTGTTGTGGAGTTGATGACTATTATGGAATCACTTCCATAGATAAGGCCCCAGTCGATCCGCCTGTCGTTTTTGAATGTTGCGTTGTCTATGATTGCAGTGGCCCTCAGGGCAAATATTGCAGACCCTTTAGGGGAATAACAGTTTATGAAGCGGTCATTGACGCTTGTATATTTGCTGCCCAAAACGGCATAGATTGAGCCTCCCCCTTCACTGTCAAGATTGTTGATGAATGTGACGTTGACCGTTTTCAGTGTGGTGTTGAAGAGTATTATCGCAGACCTTCCGCTGTTTTTAAAAACCAGATTGCTTATTGTTGCATTGGCATTTACAAATCTGAAAATGGTGGCATTGCCTGCCCCGTCTATTGTCCTGCCGTTTCCGTTTATTGTCAGTCCACTGTCATGGGGAGTCGTTATGTTGATTCCCTTTGCATACTTTCCGTCCGTTTCCGGATTGAATTTGTAGTCCTTTTCAAGCTCTATGCTGCCGGAGTCGGGAATGTCACTGTCAAGGTCGGTGAAATTTCCCTCATCCGGAACAGATAGAGTGCTTTGAGTTTCGTTGACATCTCCTGCGCTTACCATGCTGATTGAAAGGGCCAGCAGAAGCAGGCATGCCAAAATAATTTTATAGATTTTCATAAATTGCCTCACAAAATTCTTACACTAAACTGTATATCATGCATAATATATATTATTTTGTAAAAAAGTTTAGTAAAATGTTTAAAAAAAAAGAAAAAAGGAATATGTTTATTTTCCTCTTCTGTAGAGTGCATAAGCGATTCCCGCAAGCGCAACTGCAATGACGCCTATAAGTATAGGATTGCCAGTGTCGTAGAGATAATAAGGCTCTTCGGTTGCGTTGGTGTCGTTGGTGTCATTTTTCGCTTTTTCAACCGGAGTTTCCTTTGTTGTTGTCTTTGTTGAGATTTTGGTTACCTGTTTGGAACCGTTGTATGAAGGTTTCTCACTGTCGAGGTCCTTTTTGTCTGTAACGTTTTTGCTGGTGTCATTTTTAGGAGTGTCGTTTTTGGGAGTGTCCTTTAATGTGTTTGTAATGACAAAACCTTCCTTCACGCTTCCTGTGACATTGGCCTCATAGCCGTCGGGAACGTCCTTTTCGACAACCTCATAGGTGGAATCCTGTAAAATCGCCAGATCAATGGTGGCTTTCCAGCTCATGTTCTGTCTTATCTCACCGGTTTCGGCCTCCTTGCCGTCAACAAGGATTGCAAACTTGATTGATGAAGGCCTTTTTCCCGCCTTGTCGTTGCTGTCATTCCATACCTTCTCGATGGTGAGTCCTCCGTCACCCAGCTTTCCCGTATCCTGGCTGGATTGAACGTTACCGGTATCTTCAACGGCAATGGTGTCATCTGATGAATCGTCAGCTGTTAATTCCTCCTGAGTGTCGTTGACGGCCGTTGCGATGGAAACGGAAACTGCGACCAGAATGATTAGCGCTAAAATTAATGTCAGTTTTCTGTTCATATCACACCTCACTTATAAATTAGTTGTGTGATATTTATGGTATTGATTGTATTTAAAAGTAGTATAAAAAAAGAAATGGAAAGTAGGTAATTTTACTTACCTGCTTTTGTATTGTTAAAGTTTACGTTAAACAGCATCACACCGTTTTCTGA
>JBGUWM010000347.1:0-2586 GCA_045221175.1 Acutalibacteraceae bacterium
CCCCGAGGAGCTAAAGCTCCTGCGGTGAGGCTGGATCAATGCAGCCGATGTTAAGCGAGCTTACATCGGGCTTTGCTCCGAGTTAAATACATAATAATGCCCTTGCATGTTTGTATCATCATCATACTACAAATCACTATCCCGGTCAATTTTTTTACCCATCGTAATGTCCCACTTCTGACACCATTTTTATATGCTTAGATTAAAAGAGCCAGATGAGTTTATCACCTGGCTCCTTTAGGTTATTTATACGATTCTTTTTATAATCATGTCCGGTCTGCAGCATCAGTATCTGAAGACGCTGCAATATGATTAGTAATGTTTTCTGTTGTTGAAGTTGAAAGCACACCTTTTATCGGGTCTGCTGCTGCTTTTACCAGACCATTCAGCTCTTCATTAAAGCTTTTACCGTTCAATGCCTGATTCTTTACATCAAGCATTTTCATCAGCTCTGGAATGCCGGAGAGGGTATCAAGCAGTGCATTGCCTGTCTGTCCTCCCTGCGAGTTTCCGCCGATGTTGACAAACTGAGCATTTTTGCCGAGTTCTGCCATAATCGTTGCTGTTTTAGTAGCAATCTCGATTCTTGCCTGTGTTTCGATTTTTACTTTCTCAATTTCAAAGTTTACCTTTTCATTGGACGCACGGGCTTCTGCAAGGGCTCTTTCACCTTCTGCCTTCGCCATCAGCTTCGCTTTTTCAGCTTCTGCCTCAGCAATACCCTTCATTTTTGCTACTTCTGCTTCTGCAGAACCTTCTTTTTTGATCTTTTCGGCCTCGGCTTCCGCCTTGATCTTGATGGCATTGGCTTCTTTTTCAGCAACCTGTACCTGAGCTTCTGCGTCAATCTTTTTAATATTAGCTGCCGCTTCCGCTTCGATTTGTTTTCTTTGCTTTTCTGCTTCAGCTCTGGTTGCAATAACATCCTTCTCTTTCTGAGCGGCAAGGTTTGCCTGCTCTTGTCTTACTACCTCAACCCTACCTTGCTGCTCTGCCACTTCCTGCTGCCGAACTGTTTTCTGCAATTCACCGGCAATGGCTGCATCAGCTTCAGCTTTATCAGTCTGAGATTTGAATTCTGCCAACTTCAGTCTGTTATCTCTTTCTTTCTCAGCAATTTCAAGCTGAGAAGCCAGCTCATTCTGTTTTGCGGTTTTTTCTGAGTCTGCTCTCTGTGTTCTGACCTGCTGATCTACCATTGCTGTCGTTGTTTCAGCAGTCTTTCTTTTCTCCTGCATATCAGGAGCAGCCATGTTGTCATAATAGCCATTATTGTCTGTGATGTCCTGAATATTCAGTGAAACAAGCTCCATACCCATATTTACCATCTCGTCAGAGACTATCTCTTTGACCTTCTCGGTAAATGTCTGCTTGTCCATCAAAACAGCTTCCGGTGTCATGGAAGCAACGATATCACGAACAGCGCCTGTTAATGTCAGACGGACATCATTGATAATACCGTCTTGTCCTCTTTCTTTGAAGGACATGATCGCTTTTTTCAGTCTGGTCATATCATTGACATCCGGTCTGATCTGAGCAGTCCAGTCAATAATGATCGGAACGGCCGTCTTTGTTTTGACTTCATCACGATCCGCTGTAACTGTCAGCATACACAAATCAAAGTACTGTGCTTTTCTGAAGATCGGAATAACAAAGCTGCCTCCGCTCACTTTGATCTTCGGCTGTTTGCCGCCAGTGATGATCAATGCCTTGTCAATATCCGCAACCTTGTAAATGCTGCAGAAAAAAATGATAATGACAATCAGTACAACTACTGCAATGCCGATAGGGATTAAGAATTTTTCCATGGTTGTTCCTCCTTCATGGATTAACCGTTTGATTTCGGTTTGTGGTTTTGTATTTCTTACAGGTTAAATTATAGCAGGCATTCGTATCAATTACAATCGAATAATCGACATTATTCAGCAAAATAAGTATGTTCTCTTCAACTTTTTATGATTTTTCCTATAATCCCCTGTTCTTATCCTATACTGCCGTTTTTACAACAGCTTGTTACGGTTGTCAGCAGGATTAAATATACATTGTTGTTGAATTAAAATTTCGTTTCACAATACTCTGCCGGTTCTGCGGCCGCTTCTAATTGATTGGCCGACATATCGTAACCTATCTGATTTCTTTTGTTTCTTCAATGATTGCCGCATCTGTTGAGCTTACAATAAAACGGTATATTTCTTCCGATAATCGGTCAGCCACTGCCTGATGCGGAATAACCGATGCAATACCGATCAGTATCATGTAACGCGAGTTCTGCTCACCTATCTCTGCAGCAGAAACATGAAACCGATTTCTTAGTTGTGCCATCAGGCTCTGAATGATCCTTCTTTTTTCCTTCAGGATTTTGACCCACGGAGCATACAATCTGTACGTCATACATAACACTCTCATTTATACCATCTCTCTTGATCGTGTGTCAACACACATTTAACTCGGAGCAAAGCCCGATGTAAGCTCGCTTAACATCGGCTGCGACGAGGCAACATCACCGCAGGAGCTTTCGCTCCTCGGGGGTTCAGTGGGGGATTATAACCCCCACTGAAAGTCCGAATGGCACCCGCCGCCTAAGAG
>JBGUWM010000348.1:0-22731 GCA_045221175.1 Acutalibacteraceae bacterium
CCCCCGTTTTCCATGAAATTATTTCATTCCGTTTCAGAAAGTCCTTCAACAGGAACTCAATTTGGGACAGTCCCCCTCAAAAAGATGCTCTTTCATGACGATTTTTATCCAGTCATAATCTACCTGAAACCGTTGAAAAATAAGCATGTTAAGCTATTTTATTTATACTGATTTTTCGGTTAAGAATCATACCAACTTTTCACCGTTTAATAACTAAATACAAAATATTGAAACGGCTTCACAACATGAAAATAAAAGGTGTGACCATGTTAAAAAACGAGATCAAATATTTACCAACAATCCCTACCTTGTGCAAGAATTAAGCCATGAACGCGAAGGTTCAGCAATGAACCAAAGCTTTATTTTGTGATTTTAGTGTTTTAATTTTGAAAGCAGGAGTACTGTTATGGCATCTGACTTTTTTATCAAACTCGATGGTATCGATGGTGAATCCAACGATAAGGCACACGCAAAGTGGATCGAAGTTGTTAACTTCAAGCACGGCTCTGCACAGAACGTAACCTCTGGCCGTACAACCGATGTTTCAGGCAGAGGCACCTTCACCCCGTTCAGCTTTACCCATGTTCTGGACAAGGCCACCCCTAAAATCCAGCAGTTCTGTATGAACGGTCAGAAGATCGCCAAGGTCAGCTTCCAGGTATGCCGTGCCATCGCAGGCGCTCAGGTACCTGTATACGAAGTTACCCTTGAAAACTGCAAGATCGTTAAGGCAGAAGTTGTTTCAACCGCTCCGGGTTCAGCACCTGACGTCATCCTTCCTCCAGAAAATTCCGCTTATCCTGTGGAAGTTGTTGACATCGTTGCCGGCAAGATCACCTGGAAGTTCACCGCAATCAAGCCTGACAACACCAAGGACGGCGCAGTTGAAGCTTCATTCAACCAGATAGAAAACGCCTAAGTTTACACCTGCCGGCCGACACTCGGTTTTCAGGCAAACAGCATAAAAAAGGACGGATAATTTAAAATCCGTCCTTTTTACGCGTTTATGCATATTTATTATCGTTCTCCAAATATTTTTGACTAATACGTCAATTACCTTCGTCAAAACAATATAAACATTTGAAACTGTTGAACTGATCGCGGTTTAAATACCCCGTTATTCGTTACCATAGTATTTGGTCAGCATCTCTCAGAAGATTGGATGATCCGCCGGCCCCATGACGGCATACAGGCGCTTAACGTCCAATCCCTGAATAAATCAAAGGGGATTCTTCTTATGATAAAACTAAAGAAAAAACAGTTATTCTCAAAGCTGTCAAACGTGGCATACAGGGCACTCGAAAGTGCCACCACCCTCTGCAAAACCAGAGGAAATCCTTACGTTGACATAGCCCATTACATTAACCAGATACTATTAAGCGAACCCAACGATCTCCACGAGATCATTAAATACTTCAACATAGACGAGGCCAGACTATCAAACGATCTTACCAAAACACTGGATCTTCTGCCTCGCGGTGCCAGTTCAATATCGGGATTCTCACCTCTTGTGGAAACAGCCATTCAGGAAGCATGGATGGCGGCATCCATAGTATACTGCTCAGGAGCCATCCGTACCGGACACATCATTCTGGCCCTTAAGCTTAATCCAGACCTTGCCCGCAGGCTTCATGAAATAAGCGGCGAGTTCATTAAGATGAACGGAGATCTCCTGCAGGAAAAGTTTTCAGAAATAGTCAGTGACTCAGCCGAAGCAGGTCACGTCAATACGGTGTCTGATGCCGGTACCGGGCAGGTGGCATCCGTAATGTCAGATCCGTCTCTCGGCAAGGGAGAAGCTCTTAAACTCTACACTACCGACATGACGGCACTTGCAAAGGAAGGCAAAATCGACAACATCGTCGGAAGAGACGAGGAAATCCGTAAAATGCTGGACGTACTGCTCCGTCGCCGTCAGAACAACCCAATACTTACGGGGGAAGCCGGCGTAGGTAAAACAGCCGTAGTCGAAGGCTTTGCCGTGCGACTGGCAAGAGGAGAAGTACCTGACTGCCTAAAAGGTACCGTACTCCGTTCCCTTGACCTGGGACTGCTTCAGGCAGGCGCATCCATGAAGGGGGAATTTGAAAACAGACTGAAACAGGTAATAGAAGAAGTCAAAGCCTCTGACACACCGATTATCCTCTTCATTGACGAAGCCCATACCCTTATAGGTGCCGGAGGCACGGCCGGTCAGAATGACGCGGCAAACCTCCTTAAACCGGCACTTGCGAGGGGCGAACTGAGGTGCATCGCCGCCACCACATATCGCGAATACGTAAAATACTTCGAAAAGGATCCTGCACTTACCAGACGCTTTGAAAATATTCTGGTACAGGAACCGGATGACGAAAAGGCCTTCAGAATGCTCCGCAACATGACGGGCTTTCTCGAAAAATACCACGGGGTTCGTATTCTTGACGAAGCCGTTAAAGCCACCGTTACCCTGTCCCGCCGCTATATTCCGACAAGACAGCTTCCTGACAAAGGAGTAAGCATTCTTGACACGGCGTGCGCCAAGGTAGCGCTCTCCCAAAGTACGATACCTGCCGAAATCGAATTCACCGGCCGCAGGCTTGAGGCTCTGAAGCTCGAAAAGGACATTCTCACAAAGGAACATCGCGAAGGTTTTAACAGAGAAGAACAGATTGCGGAAGTTTCCGCTTCAATTGAAAAAAGCGAAGCGCATCTCAAAGAACTTAACGAACGCTTTGAGCTGATTAAAAAGAAGTCAGCTGAATACATCGGACTCAGAACAAAACTTGTCTCAGACAGTTCATCATGTGCCGATGCGGGGGCTGACGGCACCATTACTGAATCAGAAGCATCAAATGCTCAGACTCCCGATAAGGGTATAATCTCCGATGAGGACAGAAAGAAGCTGCAGAGCACCCGTTGCGAACTCAACGAGCTTCAGGGCGACAGTCCGATGATCCTTCCGGAAGTCGATGAACAGGCCGTAAGTACGGTTATTTCGGAATGGACGGGCATTCCTTTAGGCCGCATGGTGAAGGATGAAATCACCTCCGTGCTTAATCTTGGCAACTACATGAAGGAGAGGGTCATCGGTCAGGATCAGGGAATTGACCTCATAGCCAAGCGCATCCTCACGGCTCGGGCATCACTTGCCGATCCGAACAAGCCGATTGCGGTAATAATGCTTGCCGGTCCTTCAGGCGTGGGTAAGACCGAAACAGCACTCGCGCTTGCGGAACAGCTGTACGGAACCGAAAACAATCTGGTTACGATTAACATGAGTGAATTTCAGGAAGCCCACACCGTGTCAACCCTTAAAGGTGCCCCTCCGGGATACGTGGGTTACGGCGAAGGAGGTGTGCTTACGGAGGCCGTAAGACGTCGTCCGTACAGTGTGGTGCTTCTTGACGAAATAGAAAAAGCCCACAGGGACGTTCATGAGATCTTCTTCCAGGTCTTTGACAAGGGGCAGATGGAAGACGGCTCAGGAAGACTCATTAACTTCCGCAACACCGTCATCATTCTCACCACCAACGTGGGTGATGAAACCATCATGGAGCTTTCCGCTGACGAGAACAATCTGCCTGATACCATGACGCTTGCAAACGCCATAAAGGATGACATGATGAAGGTATTCCCGGCAGCACTCCTTGGCCGCATAACCATCGTGCCTTACTATCCTCTCGGGAAGGCAGCCACCAACAGAATCATTGATCTCAAGCTCAACAAGATCAGGAAACGCGTCATGGAAGGATATCATGCGGAACTCACCTGCACGCAGGCTCTGCGTGATGAAATCATCCGCCGCTGTGATAACGCGGCCTCAGGTGCACGCCTCATCGATGCCGTGATAAGCAACGATCTGCTTCCGGACATCAGTGAGAAATTCCTGGAGGTAACCATGGAGGGTAAAGAACTTGCGTCAGTAAAGGCTGACGCGGCCGACGGAAAGTTCGTGTTTGAATTTACCGAAAAGTAAGACAGACATGATCCTGCCTTAGCAGTTTCAGCGTGAAGCCGCGGGGTCTCCTCCGTGGCCTCACTGTTTTTTAGGGGCAAAAACTCCAACTCTATTTCAGGTATCACGGAAATTAAACGTCGCCGCATGTAAATCAGTCACCATCGGCATTGTTTGAAATACAATAAACCTTAGATCTAACGCCAACCTTACCGGTATTTAATTATTCTTAAGATGCGGACTTTTACGTTTATTCCGGAGCAGATCGGACGGTACCTTAAAAACCGTTTTTCAAAATGCCAAAACCTCCGGAGGCACGAAAGAATACCGACCGGTAAGAAATGACAGCAGGGAAACAGCTCATGAACAGATTCAGCTTTTTCACGGAACCTGAGCCCGGGCAGGGCGTAACTGCGGAAAACGAAACCCGAAGCATTTTGTCCGATCCGCAGGAAAACGATACGGAAGTTACCGCGTTAGCGGACACTTCGGAAATCACGAAGTGTCTGTCTGCGCTTGACGCCGAACAGAAAAAAGGACTTCTGACCTGTGTCAGGGTCATAAGCGGAAATCCTGAGCTTGCGACACAGAATCCCCGCTATCTCATTGAATCACTCATTGCCGAAACCGACATAAAGATAGGAGAGGAAATAAACCTCATCATTCACCATCCCGATTTTCTGGAAATTGAGGGAATATGGCGCGGACTCTATTATCTTGTTACCTCCACCAACACCTCGGCTAACCTCAAGATAAGAGTATTCAACATCTCCAAAAAGCTGCTCGGAAAAACCCTTAAAAAATTCAGGGGAACATCCTGGGATCAGAGTCCCATATTCAAAAAACTCTATGAGGACGAGTACGGAACCGCAGGCGGTGAACCGCTGGGAGTCATTATCGGTGACTACTACTTCAATCATTCGGCACCGGATCTTGAACTTTTAAAGGGAATCTCCCAGATAGCCGCTGCCGCACACAGTCCGTTCATAAGTGCCGCGGATCCGTCCGTCATGAATCTTGATTCATGGTCAGAACTCGCCAATCCTCGCGGTATATCAAAAATATTCAGCACGCCTGAATATGCCTCATGGACATCCTTCCGCAACTCAGACGACAGCCGATACGTGGCACTGACACTGCCAAGAATTCTGGCACGACTCCCCTACGGCCCTGATTCAAATCACATTGAAGGCCTGAATTTCACTGAGGATACGACCGGTAACGCCAGCCTCAACCACGTATGGATGAATTCAGCCTATGCCATGGGAATCAACATCAACAGAGCTTTCGAAAAATACGGCTGGTGTGCCAAGATCCGCGGAATAAAATCAGGCGGTCTCGTTGACCACCTGTCCAAATTCATCGGACTTACTGGCAATCCGGCCGAGGACATGAAGGTTCCCGTGGAAATTGCCATATCCGATCACCGAGAGGCTGAAATTTCCTCATGCGGTTTCATCCCGCTGTGTTTCTGCAAAAATACCGACTACGCCGTATTCCTCGGCGGTCAGACCGTTAACAGTCCAAGGGTTTACGACAACCCGAATGCCTCGGCAAATGCCCAGCTGTCATCAAGACTGCCATACCTCTTTGCTGTGTCAAGATTCGCCCACTACGTCAAATGCATAGTACGCGACAAACTCGGCTCCTTCGAATCAAAGGAGGACATGACAAAATGGCTTTCGGACTGGAGCAGTGAATACGTAACCACCGACCCCAACGCCGATGAGGACATCAAGGCCCGTTATCCGCTCGCGGAAGCAAAAGTCAGCATTGACGACATTGAAAACCAGCCGGGATACTATAACGTTAAATTCTATCTAAAACCGCATTATCAGCTAGAAGGTCTGACCACCACCCTGTGTCTTACCACAAAGGTTCCGCGTCCCGCATCACAGTGACGCCTGAAAGAATGCTCAACGGGTAGGATGATGCTATTTTTACCGCTTAAATTAAAACATTACGCAAAATTTTAATGAGTCATGCATGTTAAAATTAGGTTATCCGGAGTGTCCGGATCGCATTTTCATAAAATGATTCATGGACGAACTCCGACATGGTACAGAAAATACACATTCAGGACAAATTTCAGCCGTGCATTCTGTCAAGACTCACTGACAGAAGCCTCACCGGGAACGGATCCGCCGAAGATTCGCTTCTTTCCCGCATTCATCGGGAAATTCTGCTGAATCTTAAAATGCTGTTCAATTCAAGAATGCATCCTGGGGCCGATGATCTGGACAAATGGCCGGAGGTAAGAACGTCGGTTCTCGGCTACGGGCTGTCCGACTTCTGCGGACTGGATAACAGTGACAGAATTTTTGACATGGTAAAAAAGGAAATATCATGGCAAATCAGATGCTTTGAACCCAGACTTAACCCGGACACTCTGGTCATTACCAGACTTGACACTCAGGAGGCGGACAAGTGCAGTTTATCCCTGCACATCGAAGCAGCTTTTGCGATATCAGAGCTGAAAGACGGTTTTTCCTGCAATTTCTACATAGAACTGGAAACAGGAAGGGCAGCCGTTAAAGGAGATGCTTAAGTAAATGAAAAAAGACTTCTTTGCGTATTACAGTGACAACCTGGCATACATCCGCAAGATCGGCCAAGAATTTGCCAGGGAATTCCCAAAAACCGCGTCTCATCTTGATCTGTCCTCGATCGAGTGTCAGGATCCTTTTGTTGAAAGACTGCTTGAAGGAACGGCTTTTCTCAGTGCAAGAATTGAAAACAGGCTCGATCACGGATACGAACGTTTCCTTGAATCCATCCTGAACTCTGTTAATCCAAATGCCGTGGCTCCAATTCCGTCCATGTGCAACGTTCAGATTCCCGAAGCATCACTTCCGGAAATAACCGGCGGCTGTCTCCGTGTTTCCCCCGGATGCAGATTCACCAAGACAAAATCCGAAAGCACCACACAGATCTGTTTCGAGAGTTTCTTTGAAACCGAAATCCACGCTCTGTCACTCAAAGACGTAAAAACAATGGAACACGACATTTCCATTACCAATCTCACGGGAGAAGGCTACAGAAACTCAATTTCCATGACGCTCAATACCGAGGGCAATGCCACCTTCGCATCCATCAATCCGGAATATCTGGACATTTACCTGAATCTTACCGATCAGGATGCATCCAATCTGTGCGAATACTTCTTCGCCAGTCTGAAAAGAGTATTCATAAAACTTCCGGACAACAGCTACGTGGAGATTCACGGAGTATCAGTGGAACTTTCACTGCTTGATGCAAAGAGCAATGTCTACTCCGCAAACTCCCCTGCCATCAGCGGCATCAACAACATGAATCTCTACATGAAGTATCCGGGGCTCGTGAAATTTCTGCGCATCAGAGGCCTGAAGAATGCCTTTAACGGCATAACCTCAAAGGAAATCTCACTGGTATTCATATTCGATAAAAAGCAGAATTTCGGAAACAGTGACAAACTGCATCGGGAATCACTTCTTCTCAATGTCATTCCTCTCATAAATCTGTTCAGAAAAAGAACCCAGAGAATGTTCACCAACCATGACTTTGAGATAAACGTAAGCGTTGACAGTACCCATCAGCTGGACTATGAAATTTACTACGTTATCGGAGCAGACTTCTTTGACAACTCAAATCAGCCCATCTTCAGCGCGTATCCGTTTTTTTCAACAGGCTCCGATCAGGGAGACGGAAGGACATACCGCAATTTCTTCAGCGTACACCGCAGACAGAGACAGACAGGAAGCACGGGATATAAAAACCGTCTCTATAAAAAGCAGGAGACGTTCATATCATTCTCAGGTCAGGACTATGTTCAGAAGATGAGTGAAAACCTGCAGTTCGTGGCGGACTGTCTGGTAACAAACGCCGACCTTCCATGCTGTCTGACCAATCACGATCGTCTCAACACCGCATCTTTGGGCGATCTGCACGAGGTTCAGATCATAGGCCAGATTACAAAGCCAATGCCTCCCCTGATATCATCCGGCAGTTCCGATGACTTTAAAAGACTGGCTTTTATCATGTGTAACTTTGCCTCCGTTCTTGCCAGTGGCGATGATGGACTGCTGTACAATCTGAAACAGCTTATGGATGCCTTCTCAATGAAAAACGCGGAGGAAACCGCCCGCATGAAATCAGCCCTGCGAAAGGTAAAAATCAATTCCAAAGTCTACCGTTTCATCAGTAAGGGAGTGGTGTTTTTTGAGAAAGGCTATCTGATTGAACTTACCCTGAGTCACAGGGATCTGGAAGGTATCGGATTCTTCACCTTCTCCAGAATCATTGCCTCTCTCATCATAAATTACCGGGATCTGAACATTCCGGTATGCGTTGACGTCTATTCGGATGAAAAAGGATTTGTATACTCATGCAAGAACTTGATGGAATAATTAAATCCCTGGCAAAAGAAGATGACGGCAGCACGGAAGCCGACTTTTTCTACCTTGTCCGCCTTCTGGAAAATCAGATGAAGGAGTTGCCGCGCATTGGTACGGCACAGCATCCGAATGCCGAAGCATTACGATTCGGTCAGATGCCTTTTCTGAAACATACTGATTCAGACATTCATTCGGTGACCCAAAAATCAGCCGAAGGCCGGTACGGAATTTATGAGGTTCTTGTTTATTTCTTCGGACTTCTTGGACCAAACGGTCCAATGCCCCTTGAGCTTACCGATTTTATTTACCATCAGAACATCAATGACTATGATGCCACGACCAGACGTTTTCTTGACATCATAAATCACCGTTTCCTGTCCCTCTACTACCGGGCCTTCAGCATGTGTGAAATGCCGGTATGTTTTGACAGAGAGGATCCGACTCTCATGAACTTCTTCAGAAGCTTCAACCGTCAGGGATACAAAAAGATCACAAGTCTTCCGGAATATGCCCAATTTGCCTTCACGACAGAGTTTCTTCACGGAAGACGCTCGGCTCTCGGGCTGGAAAACATCCTCAAATCATATTTTGGCATACATATAAACATCAGGGAATTTGTGGAAAAAACGCATTTCATCCCGAAAGAGGTTAGGATGCATCTTGGAAACAGAGATACCTCCGTACTGGGACTCAATGCCCAGATAGGAAGCAGATATACCACTCGGACACAGGACATTATCGTGGAAATCGGCCCCATAAATTATAAAGAGAGTCTTGACTATATGCCCGGAACACCTAACTTCAGACAGATGTATGAAATCATCTCCTCCTATCTCAACAGACCTCTCACCGTCCATACCGAACTGAAAATAGACGCAGAAACTGTCAGGGAGCTTTATCTTGACGGTACCAGGGCTTTGGGACACGGAACCCACCTCAATTCAAGTCAGGGTAAAGGCATTACGACCGTCAGCATCAACATGACATCCATCATGATGCACAGATTCTTCAAGAAAGTTCCCTCCTGACCACCGTTTTGAGGCGACCGGAATTTTTACTAACGACCCGTATGCCCCGCTGGTTCCGTTTAAACCGGATGAACAGCCTCAGTTACCGAAATACTTCAGGAAAAAATCCTGTTTACGTATACACATCTTCTTCAATTATGGAGGTACGGAGTTCCGTCCTCATCTTTCTGAATCAGCATTTTTCAAACCCGCCGGGCACGTGAAAAATCTGCCGAAAATAACCACTGTGACTGTATTCTCAAAATTGTAAAACCCGTAAATCCCTGTCTGTACAATAACTTGCGTATAAGATTATGATAACAGTAACTGTTCGGAGATTTTTATGCCTGATAAACTAGACTGGCTCAATGAGCACTTTGTTCTGCTAAAGTACAGAACCGTTGCCGAGGTGGTTGAGAACTGCCACTACAAGGTACCTTTTGAATTAAGAAAAACCGCAGATGAACATCCGCTGGCGGAAGACTTTCTTAAGCAGCTTGCCGAGGCTGAAAACTATCAGAAAGCCAGTGAATTTCTGGCATTCAACCTGCACCAGCGGGCTCTGGCATGGTGGGGATACTGTTGCGTGCTCAGCGTCAAAAACGAACTTTTCGAAATTCCTTTTGAACCGAGAGACATATCGGACATCGGCACGCACAAGAATCCTGAACTTCCGGAATGGGCCAAAATGCCTGAACCAGAAAAGATGGACTACAAAACAAACCCCGACTACATAAAGCTGCAACAGGAAATTTCCGCAATTAAGGCGAAAAACGAGGAACTTATTAAAATGCTGCCTCCCGGAATATGGGAAAGGCATATGGAACTTCGTAAAAATATTTATGAGAAGTTCAAAAGCATCGTCGGCATGGATCCCGAGGAAATGCTTGCGGATGCCATAAAAAAAGTCGAAGAATTTAAGGAACCTGCATTTGTAAACGAGGAAAAATCACCTGTTTTCCAGATGAAAAGAGAACTCGACGCAAAAATTGAAGCTATCAGAAAGAAAACCGTTGAAACCATTAAGGCGGCTGTTCCTTCAAAAAGCAGGGAAGAACTTAAGGAACAGACTGATAATGCCATGGATGCGGTCTATGCCGGAATAACGGCTCCCACGGATGAGAATGCCACAAGATGTCTTAACCTTGGCAATGCCTGTCCGGAAACACATGAGGGACTGCTTTCACTCCTTACCTTCTGGTGCTACGGCAATCTTACGCCGAACATGGAGCAGATTGTCAGAACTCCTCCGGAGCTCCCTCCTACCGGACTTAATTCACTGCTCCTTAAGTGCGCCCTTACTGAAGGCGGCACCAGGGAATTCAAGGAACGCATGAAGCTGTACTTTGAAATCGGCAGAGAAGTAGTGTTCGGAATCAACAACTGGTCTGAATTTCTTACGGAAATGGAACCTCCGCATCATAAAATCGGTCACGGAGGCTTTACGGGGGTTATTGGGAAGGTACCGGACGATGCATCCATGAAACAGGCTGCCGAAAAAGCCTTAAACGATGCAGGCAACAAGAAATTTGAACGTTTCAGGGGCTGAAAATGAATCTGAACCAGAACATTTTTCTTGCATGTGCATGTCTGTTCTCAACCGTGATTGTCGGATGTTCATCATCTGAGGGGACCAGTGCAAGCTTTGACGTGAGCATCTATCCGTCTAAGGATCTGGCCAAGGTATACGGCTACTATCCCAGCTTTGAGGTAGACATACTCGGGGCCGGGAACGAGGACACCATTAAGCTCGGAACCTACTCAATTGACAGATATTTTGAGTCGGAAAGTCCGGTGCGCAAATACTACGCTCCGGTAACCTTCAGATTCTCAGACAATGATCTGAAGGTAAAAACCCTGAGTTCAGACGATCCCGCGTACAAAAAAATCATGGGACGTTCACCGCAGTATCTGGCTGTAATCGTCAATCTGCCTTACGGTCCCGAGAAAAAAGAAGGAGAAGAAGGTGCGGCCGCTCCGAAGCTTGATCCCCGCATATTCACCTATCAGATACCTACGGGGTTTTTCGAGGAACAGCCGGATCTGTACCTCAAAATTGTGGGCACCGGAATAGTAAGAACCACAAAGGAAGATGCCGAGGAGGATCTTCCTGAGGCCCCGGAAACGGCAAAACAGCCTCATAATATGGAACTTAACTGCGTTAAATCCGGTGGCAGGGAGCTTAAATGTCAGGAGCTTCCGCCGAAGGAGGAAAGAGCCCCTAACTGACAGCACTAAACGGCGAGGCTTGTCACCTGCCGTTTTATAACACTTCCGGCAATCCGGAATTTTGGAATGTAAAATACAAACAAAGAAGAGAATGCCAGCGTGAAATTTCCAATGTTTCTTCACTGGAGTGAAGGGCTCTTTCTGCAGCCTCATCACTTTCAGCAGTTTCAGCGTGTCATCAATGACGCGCTTAATGCACACTCAAGCCTTGCCATCCCCTACAAGGAAGGCATCTGTGACATTGAAGTGGACACAGAGGCTCTGAAGTCAAAAAGAATCGTCATCAATTCATTGGCGGCAGTCATGCCTGACGGGGTTTTCCTTTGTATGCCCGGAAACTGCGCAGTCATGCCGCACACACTCGATCTGGACATTCATCATGCAGACGAAGAAATAACCATTTATCTTGCGGTACCGTTCTACTCAGTAATGGATTCCAATCTTAATGAAACCGGCAACAGCGAACAGCGCCGTTATCTGCTTCACGAAACTACCTGTGTCGATGAAAATACCGGTGACAATGAAACCACTGTTTTTAAAAGAAGCCTTAACGTTAAGATTATTACGGATCCTAAAAAAGCCACTGACTGTGCCGTTCTGCCAATCATGAAACTGAGATGGACTCTCGAAAACAGCAACACTCCGGTTTTGGAAAAGGTATCGACCTATACCCCTCCAACCATTCTTATCTCCGGAACCTCAAACCTTTTCACTATGGTAAGGGAGCTTTTCTTTGAACTGAAAAACTGCAAATCAAAGCTTTTAACGGACATTGAAAATTCCGGTTATGTACCTTCACTTGCTACCGGATCCAACGTTCTGAAAATCATGCATCTCCAATGTCTGAACGTATACATCAACACCATTAACAATCTGCTGGTTCCAGACAAAACCACGCCGTTCGATCTGTACTGTGTGCTCTCAAATCTTCAGGCTTCACTTAAGGCGCTTTATCCTCTTTCAGACACTCATGAACTAAGCGGATATGACCATTACAACCTTTTCGGCGTTTATGACGAGGTAATACGTTCCATAAGATCTCTCGTAAACATCAAAGGAAAGGCTGAATTCATCGAGATTGATTTTGAAAACACCGGCAGTGAATCTCACCTTGAAGCAAGGTTCAAGGCCGAGGAACTCAGCAAGGCGTCAGACTTCTACATAGCCCTTGAAGGAGAACTCAACTGGAGAGAGCTTATCAATGACATTGAAGCCGGGGATAATTTCAGGCTTATCGACAGAGGTTCGCTTGAAAGCCGCGTCCGCGGAGTCAAGCTGAGTTACTCAAGATTTCCGCCACGCTATCTGCCTCTGGAAAACAGCAACACGGTTTACTTTAAGGTAATGAAGGATGAATCAGCCAGAATATGGCGCTACATTCTGGATGACAAAACAATGATCATAGACTGCGCATATTCTCTTCTCGACAAATTCACCGCAAAGCTGTTTGTGCTGACAGAAAATGAAGAGAATTAAAAAGGACCGAGGGAATGGAACCAAACGGGATTTATGAGCTTGTAAGTCCGATACTGCATAAGCTCTGCAACTATTACATTTATGAGCGTAACGGATACAAACTTGGATATGCGGAATTTACCGCAGAGATAAGTCATCTTCTGAAAAATGCCAGGAACACCGCTGAAAAAAGCGATGCTCTCAGCTCCGCATACAGAAAGATTGAATTCCCGCTCATATTCTTCCTCGATTATATGGTTAAGGAATCCGGTTTCTCCTTCTCTCAGGATTACGTCCCCTTGGCTCACAGCTACAATGAACTGTCAGGCGATGACAAATTCTTCGACTGTCTGGATGAAGCCATTGCCGGGGAAAGCGATCCGGAAATTCTGAACATATACTACATCATGCTTGGCCTGGGCTTTGACGGAGCATTCAAAAGAGAACCTGCTGAAGTTGTCAGACGCATGCAGCTCTGTTTCGAAAAACTGGATGACAGATATTCTTCAGGTTATGAAATGGTGTGCCGGGAGATGTCAGCAGACATGGTAACTGAAACGGAGCCGTCTGATACGCCATGGTTTCTTGCCCATAAAATCAAAATACTGTCAGCCATTATCGTTGTTGCGCTGTTCAGTTTAATTCTGAATGTTCTCAGCATTCACGTCAACACCCGTCCTTTCAGAAAAAGCATAATGTCGGCATTGGAAATGGCCGCCCCGAGCCGTGACTATCTTGTTGACGACGGTAAGGAATTATTCCAAGCAGGCTCTGATAAAAACAGAATCGGATACGGTACGGTCAACGAAAAACAGGATCTCTCCGGCATAGAACCGGAAATCACGGCAGACAGTGATAACAAGGAAGAATTCTCACACGAATTTAAGTATGACGGAAGAACGGACGACAGGGAAGCCGTCGGCAAGAGAACGGCAGAAAAACTCAGCGGCAACAGCACTGCTCCGGCAGTACCCGACACCGTACGCGAAAAGGAGTCCAAATAAAAATGAATAATGCCTCAACTCCAGACATTCAGACGGAATCACAGGATTTTATGACATCACTTTTCGGCAATCCGCTGGGAATAGTGATACTCATTATTCTTTTTTTGATTCTGGCACTTGCAGTATATATACTCGTTAAGAGATTTAAACACAGGCACCAGATGAAAAAGGAACGCCGTTCACTTAAAGACGATTTAATGATCTGGTCCAACCTTTCCAAAATGGTATCCGGTGAGAACGAAAACAAACAGGGTAAGCAGAATCTGTCCCCTAACACCGAACTCATCAAAATGTTCTTCGCATCGGCCAAAAAGGTTATCGGTACAAGATGTCCAAAAAAAGGCAGTACCCCGTGGTACGTGGTTATCGGCGAACCTCTCTCCGGAAAGGACAGCCTGTTCACTGAAGGACAGCTGAATACCTATACCGTTCTGCATGAAAACGACACCCACGGAAAGGAACCCGTAAATTTTCATGTAAACAGTGAACGCATTTACCTTAGCGTCAAGGGACACGTTTTCTTTGACAACTGGATGGGAGGCTCCTCCGCAGAATGGTATACCATATGCGACCTTATCAAAAAAAACCACCGCATCAAACCGCTCTCCGGCATTATTCTGACAATTCCGGCAGACGCTCTGCTTGCCGACAATGAAGGCCTTACCGAGAAAAAGGCCTCACTGATATCCTCTGAACTTCTGCGTCTAACCGGAACAATCAGAATGAGAATTCCGGTAAGAGTGCTCATCACCAAATCAGACTGCATCCGCGGCTTCAGAGAATTCTTCTCAGGCGTTTCCGGAACAGGCAGAAACAGAACCGTGGGATTCAGTCTCACCAGCAACAGCGGAGTCTATGAGGAAGAGCGTTTCACAGAGGAGTGGAACAGCTTCATCTCCGATTTGAAGGAAACTGCCGCAGGCATGTTCCTTTCCAAAAAAATCATTGATGCAAGCTACACCGACAATGGCAGAATAGATCTGTCCTCCTACATATTCACCTTTCCGCAGCAGGTTGAAACACTCAGATCCAATCTCAGGCACTACCTGAAGATAATTTTCAATTCCGCAAGCACCGGTACACCGCGTGTCATGACGGAAGGGGTTTACTTCTGCTCCACTGCGGATCAGGGCATCTGTTTTGACTCAGGCTTTGCCGAACTGAAGCAGGCCACGACGGATGAATCTCCGCTGACCGAATCCCACGAACATCTTAAGGGTTCATATTTTGTCAGCAGCGTACTTGGCTCATCCCTCGGTTTCCTCGACAGAAGAGCCGACTTTACAAAAAGCGAAAAGATAAGACGCAACGTTCCAGCCGTTACCATAGGACTGGTTCTCGGTCTGCTGACCCTTAACTATCTTGCAGGAGCGATACTCGGTCAGAGCCTTATCAGCAGAAAGCTAGAAATGGACACCCAGTACTACAAGCAGATAAGCACTCTTTTCAAGTCTCACGCCATGCTGAACTCACCTCTTCTTGACGTGGACTATAACTCCGGAAACGGTATCGATCGCTTTGATGAACTTATGGAAAACATTCCGGGCGTAACCAGATTTAATTTCTTCACAAATTCAAAACTGACGCTCCTTGCGGACAGGCCTCTGCCGATGATCTACGCCCCGACCAATTACCTTTTTTATGACTACAACAATCTGTACCATCAGGAACGTCAGACCATTTACAACCAAATGGCCGCGGACATGATATTTTTCCCGGCAGCAACCTCTTTTACCTACAATCTGAAAAACAACGACTCTTACTACACTGAAGCCAGGGCTGATGCACTGCTGGCATTCATGAAGCTTTCACAGGTCGGTGGTGATCCCGGAATTCTCTCCGAAAGAAATTCCCGCACCATCAGAAAGAGTCTGCAGTCAATTGTTGACTACATGTACCCTGACGTATCATCAAAGGTTGCCAAAGAACTCAGCGACATTACCGGAGGAAACGAAAACTACTCCGCCAGCGTAATCAGACAGATACTTCTCTACAAGGAATACTACCCAAGCATCAATCAGGGAATACGCAATCTCATAAAACAGATCATTGAGGGAAACGCCTACCCTGAGTCTGATTATCAGACCTTTAAAATCCTTATCAAGAATGGTAATGAAATAAAGCACACGGCAGAAAAGTTCATCAGTTTCACCTCCGACATCTCCAACCGGGATCTGGATCAGTCAATTGAGGAATACATGAAACTCCGCCGTGAAATCTACTACACCATCAACAGGGCTGATTATCTTGACAGAAACTATGCCGAGTTTCTCAGCACTTTCTCAACCCCAGTGGTAGAAAAGAAAGACAGCAAAGATAAAGCAGAAGCCGGTAAAACACTTGATCTCCAGAGATCCGCTTTATTTGAAAAAAGCTATCTGGACTATAAGAATATAGTGAATGATGATTTTAAGGAATTTACTGACTACATCCAGAACAACACGGAAAGAAAGAGATATTTTGATTCAGACTACTCTGACACCGGCAAGGTTCTGCATCTGCAGAATGTTGCCGCAGACAACATCACCCGTGATTATGAACAGACTAAAAAACGCCTTTCATCAATAATCAACAGTCGCGTCTACGACAAAATCAAATTCGGAAATCAGGAAGAAAAATACGGATATCGCGTTCTGGCCGATATTCTTAAACTGGTCTACGCCACGGAAGACGAGCTTCCGCTTGAGGTAAAGGATCCGGAATACTTTGAAAGTCAGTTTAAAAAGCTGGAAAGCGTCTTTGCATTAAAGAACAGAAATCTTAAGAACTTCATGGAAAGCCACAAGAATCTGGAAAATGCCAAGGATCTGGTTAACGCTGCCCAGATGTATCTCGAATACGCAGAGTTTGTTTCAAAGGTTCAGCTGTCTAAAAATCTCCTGAAGCATTATCCTGACGACAGCAGTCTTACAAGAAAGGTTGCAGATCTTGCCATGAGCATGAATGATGCCGCAGACGATGAAGACGGCCTGTTTAACGGGATGGTTAACTTCGAATCAGCAAGAAGGGCTCTGGGATATTTTGAACTGGATGAACAGTATGCTCCGAAGGCAGTAGAATCATTCATAAATCCCATTGCCTATCTCCTGCAGTTTGACAGCCGGGTAAAAGCAAAAGCTCAGCAGAAGGACGATAAGAACAGGATCGAAAACAAGTCTTCAAAACTCTTCTCTCAATATGTCGAGAATGACAAGCGCATCAGCAGGATAAGAAAAAGCGTCATGCTTTACTCCGATGCCTACGTTAACTATTGGGCCGCATTCGGAGACAGCATAAGACCGGTGTTCTATGATTACTCAACCTTCCACGACTTCACAAAAGAAAGTCGGGCATATGAAATCAATGCGCAGCTCCGTGATGTCTACAACATGTCATACGAAGTGTTGTCCCAGATTCATGATTCCGTGCTTTCAGCCAACGGTCAGGGCAGCAGAAACAATGCCCTTAAGGTCATTGATTCCAGAAGAAAACTCATGGATCTTAACTACAATCAGGCCTGCACGAACATTCTGAACGCCTGGACACTGCTCCCAGACGATGTACTCAGTGCCAACCGTTACGTCAACTCTCTGGATAAAAAGAAAGTACGTAACGACTTTACACTGGTTATGGCCCAGGGCAAGTCCCAGAACACACTGCCGTGGTGGGACTCCTACGTAAGACTCGGCATCCGTCTGCTTAAATCCGAAGCAAACTATTCCGTTGCCGCGTCTCTTACCGAATTCCAGAACAGGCTCTACTATTTCCCTGTACTGCGTAACGGCAACACCAGCGGACAGGTCATTGTTCCTGAAGACATGCAGAAACTCAGAAAGCAGCTGCTGAGCTTCGGCATCGGACAGAAGAAGGCCGCAGGTAACGATACCGGCAAAAACGAAACCGCAGCTTCACAGAATCCACAGGCTGAGGAAAGTTCTGATGAGGGTGTAAGCTCAATTCAGGAACCTCTTCTGAACGGTCTCAAGGCTGGCCGCAGTGACATATCCGAGTGGGTCAGCAACGTTGACTTCATCTTAAAGACGTTCGGCTCCACTGATAATCCGGTAATTGCCAAGATTGCAATTCCGAACGTCAGAACCCAGAACGCGCTTATAGAGAAGCTGTACGGAAAGGACTACTCCAATGCCATGCTGCGCTTCAGATACGTGGACATCAGAGCCGGAAAGGCCGCTAAAAAGCGTTTCAGCACCTTTGTCAATGATGAGGACAAGGTCATCTATGAAGATACCGTGGACATTGACAGTCTGGAACTTGACTTCTACAGATATTCCGATGACAGCAAGGCCGGTGCCAAAGTGGCAATCAGCGGAAGATACGCGCCGTTAAAACTTTATCTGGATGAACACCTGATTCATTTAAATAATGATAAGAACAACGCATCTTACGTACCCGTTAACGTGTTATCATCAGAAGGAGACAAGGGAATTCTGTTCCTAAAGGTCTACTTCGGACAGAAGATGCTGGCCCCGGAAAAATGGCCGTCAGTTGAAAACTGGCCGGCACTGTCAGCCTACTGATAACGAAGGAGCTCTTCAAGCCCTACCGCTCATATGACCTCAGACTGGCAGACCGTGACAATTTATTTGAGAGAATGAACTTATGTTGAAAAAAGAAATTAACATCTCTTTTATCGGCAAATGCGATTTTAAGAATGTCACTCCATACAAATGCATACTGAGTGAAGGCATCAGTGTTCCCTTCAGGGCTGTGGTAACACTGTTTTCCAAAGACGCTCTCAAACGAAACAGTCTGAACGGCTGTCTCAACGTTAAGACTGAAATTACCCTGCTTCAGTACAACACTGCCGGCTCAATTAGTCGTGGCCGCAGGTTTCAGGGAATAATAACGTCATACAGGTCACTTGGACTTGTGTCAAGTCTGGGCAGTACAGCTTCAGGAGATGACTGTTACTGTTATGAACTCACAATAGAACCGGAAATGGTACTGATGGGACTTAACCGTCGCACCCGCAGGTTCAGCAGCGACAGTACCCCTACCGATGTCATCAGTGAAATTTTTGCGTCCTATCAGCAGAACTGCGAAATCAGCTCATCCATGTTTGACCGCATTCCAGAAAACGGATACATTCTGCAGCAGAACAATGAAAGTGATCTGAGCTTTATCAACAGAATCTGCCGAAATTTCGGTTTTAACTATGTATTCGAACTCACTCCTGCTGAAGACGACTCATCAAAATCTTCAGTAAAGGTTGTGTTCTCCAGAGGTTGGAAAACAGGTCACGCCAAACAGCTGACAGGAAACAGTACCCTGGTTAACAAGGAAACAATCGTCTGTGCGGTCGGTCGCGGCAATGCTGAAAGCTTTGATGCGGAGCCTGTATACCTTGAAAGGATGATAAGCTCGGGATACATCGGTAAGGGAAGCATTTATACCGGTGAGAACAGTACCACCACCCTGCGTGCAGACAGTATTATAAATTCAGAATACCAGATTCAGCATGAAGGTTTTGACCATGTCAAAGGTCTGGCTGCCCCACTGAAAAAATCAATGTCAGACTATATCAGTGAATCCCAGGCAGCCCTCAGCAACGTCTCATCTGACAGAATCCGTATTACATCACACGATTTTGCCGTGGCAGCAGGTCAGATTCTTGAAATAGATGGCGAGAGCTATCTGGTAATCCGCTCGCATTTTGGTTTCAATCTGGATTACCCCGCAGCATTTAAACAGGCCGTAGGGTTCGAGACAAAAGAACATGAGCTTGATCTTACTGCCGTAGCAATTCCGAAACCGGAAAACGAAGAAAGTACTCTTGCGCCGCTCTGTACGCTTGGAGGCATAAATGCCGATGACGCAGACTCAGCAGAAAAAGACACGGTGACGGTGAACGCCCCGTCAACAGTGCTTGCAGGCACTAATAATACGGTCAGAGAAAGCGGCAGTTCATCCGTACCTTCAGTATTCATTGCCACCGTATGCGATAAGGATGGGGCCGTAACGTCAATCGGAACCATTCAGCCGTCATCTGATGACAATACGGCATTCCCGTCATCATTCTACGCTTTACTTAACGATGCAAACCAAACAGTAACCGCAACATATGTAAGCACATCATCCGGTGATGATTCTCTGGGGAATTTCCCAAGAATCGGTCAGAAAGTTCTGCTTATTTTAGTTAACGGCAGTTATTATTTTCAGGGATACCTGCCGACAACGGAAGCTCTGCCCGTATTTGACAGTTCCATGAGAAATGAACTTATATTCAGCAGACATCTCTGTGCGAACAATCTCACTAAAACAATAAACAATGGGAACAGGGATTCCGATGACAATATTTTGGATTTCACACAATTAAGTTCGACAAAAAACCTTATTAAACACATGGTTAATACAGGTAAAATTACTTCTTTCATGAATATTGTCGGAACAAAATTCAGTTCCCAGAAAATCATAGATACCTATACGTCATCACATAAAAGTAATCTTGAGACCAATCTTAAGGACATTATAGATGCCAAAAACAAACTTGACGGTGACCTCAAGGCAGCCCGGAGTGGCAGTCAGACATCAACAGACGATGACATACAGAAACTTAAGGATCTGTACACATCTCAGGATAGCTACGTAGATGATCTGATAAGTGCAATAAAGACTGATGCAGTGATATCATCTGCATTAAAAAAAATAATCAAGAACGATACCAGCATAAGCGAATATAAGGACGATCAGCTTACAGAAAGTCAGCTTAAAGATAAACAAATGGATTTAGCTCTGCAGAAAGCTCTTGTTCCTTGTGGCAGTATTCTGTTTACCACAGGATGCAGCAGAATATATGCAAAAGGACATGAAATATATGCTGATGCTGACACTTCCGTGTTGTCAAACAATGTTACGGTTAAAGCTCAGAACAATCTTATTCTGACGGCTGATAAGTCAATAACACTTCAGGTAGGCAATTCAAAGCTTAATATTAACGGCAACACCATCCAGATGGCGGTTGCGTACTTTACCAACAAATTCTCACCTTGGGATGCATCCGTGTCACTGAGTCCGACAACCGGTGTCACCGTTAGCGGTTTCCAGTTCAAGGCCAATTCCCTGACAAGCTCTGCCATTTCCGATTCATTTGGCGGAGGCTTCAGTACTAAATACGGACAGGTCACTTCCAACGGCGTTCGCCTTAAATCAGCTACTCTGACTGCACCTGCCGTTCTGAAAACAGCCGCCGGATTGGGAGCAAAGGTGCTTAATGGTGCTTTCAGCTCCGGCTGGACGGATTCGAACTCCGAAGGATGGATGGTAAGCTCCAGCTGTGTAAAAGCAGCCAACAGCATTACTTCAATCATTGCTGACATACTTGCAACCATAATCCTTTACAATAAAGACACGAACAGATACTGTAAAACAAGAAGTGCCTATAATGCTGTGATAGCAGGCATTGGTCTGGCTCTTGACGCAGCGGATATGATTGAGAATCTTGTTACCAACATAATCCTTGCCGAAAATGATAATGACATTTCATTTTGCAAGCGTACAAAGGAAAACAACTACATAAGCCCTCATGATATCTATTTAATGGTTAGCAGCAGTGCGCGAATGGTTACCTCTCTGGCATCCTATACTCCGCTCGCAGCAGATAATCTGACATCAATGAAATCTGCTTCCTCAATGGAACTCTCAGCTACAAATATAGCATTTGGAGCCAAAACAACAACGAACACGTCGCAGATTTCTCAAAAATCAAATTCACCTGTGTCGGATTTATCCCAAACACAAGTGATAGATCAAAAGATAAAAGATGAAGATTTGGAAATTATTGATCAATAAGATTAATATATTATTTAAAATAAAAATCAATAACAGAATTATGATAATAAAGCCGATGAACAAAATGGTAAATTCCCTAATCTGAATACCTGCGGTCAAACATCTAAAAATGAGGTACCCAAAATGAATACCGATGAACTCAGTCTTAAGCTCGGCACAGCCATTGCCGAAGCGGTTGCAGTTTCAGCTTTAAATCTAAGTATTGACATCGGCATCATGGCACTGTGTGCCGCGTCATCAACCAACTACAAAAATGATAATATTACCGGCAGCAAACACCTGTGTGCAGATGATGGCAAGACCACCATTCACGAAAACAATACCTCAGCCAGCAAAACCGAGGAAAGTCTTGCCAAAGATGAGGTTGAGGCACAAAAAGGTGCTGTGAAGGCATCAGAAACCGAAGGTAACGCCTCAACTGCAAATGCCAATGCTCTTGATGCCGATGCCAAAGCCGTAGGTACCCAGGCCGGAGCCCTGAATACCGATACCAAAGCCCTGAATATTGAATAGCCGCAACGACAAGGAGGTGAATTATGCCAACCCCGATAGCAACAATTGCCAACCTTACAGCCACAGGTGACGTCATTGCAGGCCCGGGAGCTCCCATAAGGCTGGTCAAGGGACTGCCTGCCGCATGCATCGGCGATGCAGTTGCCGGAGCCGTATGCGTGGGAGTAATTTCAGCAACCACCGCTGTTACGAGACTGCGGGCAGGACGTCCGGTAGCTAACATAGGTTCTGTGGTAACCGGAGTAAATCCCGTTACAGGCATTCCGGTCGTCACCGCTGTTGCGGTATGTCCTAACATCAACAGAATTGTATAATCTCAGGCAGACTGCCGTCTCATGGATATAAACGTTACGGAAAACGGAATAACATTCTCCGTAGCGGTTACACGCCTGCAGGCTTAGGTTCTACTCCGACAGAAACCTGTACAG
>JBGUWM010000349.1:0-4352 GCA_045221175.1 Acutalibacteraceae bacterium
ATCGCAAGCATTTCGCCGTCCTCAACGGTCAGGGAAACGTCTGTCAGAGCGGTAAATGCGTTTGCTTTTTTGTAGTTGTAGGTTTTGGTGAGGTTATCTATCTTTATCATGTTCAGGCCTCCTTTATTGTCTTTACAGGTGATGTTCTGCGTACCATGAAAAACGGAATTACGAGCGACAAAACGAGCATTGCTGCTATAATTGCAAAAGTAATGATCATGTTGTTTGCGGCAAAATTGTGTTCAAATAATTCTGCGTATTCAGTGCTTTGAAACAAGGCAAACGCTGAAAGTCCTATAATAACGGCTCCGGACAGTATCAACATGGAATAGGCAAGTGATTCTTTCAGACAACCTTTGAATTTTGCGCCGCATAGAAAATATACACCGTAATTCCGAATCTGTTCCCTTGTATGGAGAGCCGCCGAACAGATCAGCTCAGCAATGACTATCACAAACACGCCCAAAAGTATCGGCAAAAGGCGGATGTACTGTTCGTAAAGATAGGAGTCGGAGCTTTCTTTGAAATCGGACATCCTGATGTAGCTGCCCTTTATCCCGGCAAGAAGCTCATTGTTGGTTTGTCTGATCTCATCGGATGGGTTGCTGTTGTAGGTGATAAAAGCCGTAACCGTTTCAGGATCATCCACAACGCTAAATAAAGGGTCGGCATCTGACGAAACATAGAATTCTGCGCCCTCGTTTCCTAATGAACCCGTTGTGTACATATTGCGGACATCAAGGGTGTTTTTCTTTCCGCTGCTGCCTTGTGCAGTGCCTTCCAGACGAACAGTCGGATAATAACCGCCGTGTTGTATCGTTCCGACTATCAAAAGCTCTCCCATGTCAATTTCTTTCAGCAAATTTGTTTCTTCATCGTATGTCTGAACTCTGAACGGTATCACGTCACCGACCTTGAGGTATGCTTCACGGTTCAGCACCGCCACTGCTTCTATCTGTCCTTTACTGTTTCTTGATGAACTTCCCCAGTGTCCCGACGTTAGCGGTATGTTGAATTTTGAATATATACTGTCGTCTATTGCGTACAGACTGCGGTACTTGGTCTTTTCGGAACTGTGTTCGTCCCTTAGCAGATCGGATTCTGATACGATAGTTTTTATGTTGGAGCAGGTAATCGAAATATCTCCCTGCAGTGAATGATACTGCTCCGTGAGCTTTTTCATATTTTCCGGCTTTCCCGTTATACGGGGAGTGAAAACATAGCCTTCGTGATTCATTATTTCTTCGTATGGTTTGTAATAGACCGAACGGCTGTTGACCACCGCTATCAGAATGTTTCCGACGATCAGAACTGCCGCCAGCTCCAGCATGATGATGATATTAAAAACAGGCTTTCGGATAAAGCTTTTCCATGCAAATTTCAGATACTTCAAAGCAAGCCCTCCTTTCATGCTTTTCGCTTCATTTCTTTTATGCTGACAATCGTTGAAGGTATCACAGTGACGGCCAGGATGACAAGCGCAGTCAGCAGATAACCGAGAATGATATACATATTTACGGACGGTTCGGCAAAGAATTCTTCGAAGGACGGATACATTTCCGTGACAGGTTCAAGAATAAACTGACTGAAAATCACATAGCCGAGCATGGTTGAAAGGATCATGGAAAGACATATTTCAAGCATATAGACAATATGCGTTTTTGCTCTTGTACAGCCGCACAGACGAAGTATCATCAGATTGTTTTTGCGCTGTGACAGCACAAAGCTGTACAGCTTGGCGATTGCTAAAACCACAATGACCATCACAATGGCAGATACTACAAACAGCATTTGGCTCAACTGTAAAGCATCTGGGTCAACGGCTTCCGGAATTTTACCGTTATCCGTATTGATCGGGAAAAGCGACTGAAAAACGGACAAGATGTCTTCAATATCATTTTGAGTGAGTCCGGTTTCAAAACCGATACTGATACGGTTTACCGCAAAACTATCGGGGATAGCATTGTATGGGATGACGGTTTTTGGATAATCTCCGACACATTTGAAATCAGCACCGTTTAACCTGACGGTCTGACCGATCTTAAACGGACACATCGGACTGGCTACATCGGAAAAAAGAATATTCTCGGAGGTATCTATGTAATTGCTGATGTCATAGACCTCTCCGTTTTTTCCTTTGACGGGGCTGTAGTATTCGGGATAATAGCTGTTGTATTCTTCAACTGCCGCATAGCCGTCCGATATATCAATAGTCTTGTCTGTATAAAGTCTGAGGTTCATGTAGCTGATCTTGTATTTTTCGGTTCGGTCTATCAGTTCTTCCAATGCGTTTTTGTACTCACCGAAGGTCAACGTATCAGGATATTCAAGACAATCTGCTTTTTTACCGTTTTTACGGAAGGTGTAGTTTATCTGATCTCCGTCACGGTTCATCGACATACTGTAATCAGATTCCTCACCTGTAAATGCAAAGGCAAACTCCCGGGGACGCTGCTCCTCCTTTTCGGTGTAATTCATGTTGTAAGCCATACCGCTGCTGATAAACACCTCCACACAGCACACGATCTGAACGAAGATCAGAAACAGGAACAGCAGAGGATGAAGCCTGATAAAGCATTTGATATTTTTGAAGGTCAGTGCCGGATATTTCATGTTCACTCACCTCCGCATAAAATGGTCTGACCGCCGATGGTTATGGAACGGATATCTTTTGGGTCAGCAGGAGTGAATCTGAAACCGTTATTTCTTTCGCATAGGATGTACCTACCGCTGAAAACAGCCGTGTCATTACAACCATTTGAAGAATTGTAAGGATTGCCGCCGCTGTAAAGCTCTGCATTGAGAACTGTACCGTTGTTCAGTTCGATCGAAATATCCTTCAAGAGCGGCTTGAAGGTGTGTTCGCTGCCAAGCTCCGCAGAAAGACTGATGGAGCCGCCGCCGCAGGTGATCTCGGTTATATTGTACTCTTGTCCGTCAATGACAATCGCTGTCGGCTCGCTGATAAGAGGCTTTCTTTCAGACAGATCATCTATCACAAAAGACGCTTCATAATCAAGCGGTATTTCATAACGCTCAAAGATACATACGGCTCTGTGCTCAGGGTCAAAACGGATGACTTCATTTTCTTTTAGCTGCGTCTTGTATTCGTCCGTGTATTTCTGAATCAGTTCGTCACTAAAGTTTTCATTCGGTTCCTCCGGCTTATAGATCTCACGGACAAAACGATAAGCAAAAACGTCCTGTTCGCTCAGAGTGATCTTCCTTTTGCAAATATTGCTTTGCTGAATGTAAGCAAAGGCACTGATGGTTCTTTCGTCAGTGAAGGCGAATTTGATGTTACCCGAACGGCATACGGAGTAGGTCTTGCTGTCTTTTGATGTGCTGATCTTTATTTTCTGATGTGTCAGATCATCCCCAAGATTTCGAACGGAAAGCCCGTCAGCGGAATTAACAAATGGACTGCCGTCTTTTTTCGTGATGGTATAGGCGACAAAAACATTGTCTTCATCTCCTGTCAGCCCATCGCAGACGATATTCAGCTCATCGCTTTCAACGTCAAACGGAACTGTTATAACAGGAATATTCTCGCTTTGCATGACCACATTGTTTCCGAAAATGTTATTAAAAGCCCCTGTCGCCGCCGCTGTTGTAAAAAGTGTTCCTGCCAGAATTGCCGCAGCTATCATTATGATATACGGTTTTCTCCTGCGCTTGCTTGAAGTCTTGCTGATGAGCCTGTCAAAAACAAGCGACTTGATATTTCCTGCGCTTACGCCTTCCGGCATTGTTATTTCTTCAGCATTGAACGTTTCATCGTCAATAACAAGCAGGTCAAAAATATTGTCCGTTTTCACAGCGAATAACCCCTTTCCTGTAAGAATGCTTTCAGTTTTGGTTTTGCCCGTCTGATGCGTGACTTGACGGCTTCCTGATGCATGGACAGCGCCTCTGCTATTTCTGCAATTGTCTGATAATAGTAGAAATGACGGATGATGATCTCCTTGTCCTGCTTTTTTAGCTGTTCAAGCGCAAGGGATAAGTCGATCTGGAGCTGTTGATTATCAAGCAGTTCATTCAGCGAGTGATCATCGACAAGGGAAATTCCTTCCATGTCCTCTGAATCTGTCAGCTTTAGTCCCCGCAGTCTGTCCTTTGCTTTTGACTTGGCAATAGCGCATAGATAGCCTTTCAGACAGCCGTCTGCTATTTTATCCGCATTCATCCATAGCGTATAGAATACATCTGCACAGCATTCCTCAATGTCCTGAGGGGTCAAAAGACCGTTTGCTATATGGCTGACGATATAAGTCGTCAAAGGCGTGTATTTATCCATAACAGCTTCAAGAGCTTTGTTATCGTGCTTTCTTAGCCGCCGTATAATTTCTTCT
>JBGUWM010000350.1:0-1620 GCA_045221175.1 Acutalibacteraceae bacterium
TGACCTTCACTAAAAAAGGTTGACACATTTGAGGAGGTTAAACTGATTCTCTTTACACAATCACTGATTAAGTTTACAGCTTTTTAGGAATCTATTTTGTTCAACTAAATAGGTTTACACTATCTCTAATTTGATTGTCACTACAATCTGTCAAGATACGTATCCCCATCATAGAAGCCTTGCGGAGCTCCGCAAGGCTCTGCGCGTCAAAGATAGGGATTTTTTCTTACATCATGTCACGGCATAATAGTTTTTCCAACGCTTATGTTGCTCTCCAGTCTGTGTATGCGCCACCTCTGGTGTTTGCATATTGATGCTCATATGCGGCCTCTGAGTGTTGTAGAAGCCTATTATGCGCGTCAAGACTGACTTGCACTCATCCCGTGTGGCGATGTTCATCTTATACAACCATTCAGTCTTCAGTATGCCGTTGGCACGTTCCGCCACTGCGTTCTCAAGCGGGTCTCCGCTCTGTGTCATGCTGATGCTCACGCCTTTTTGCTTGAGCTTTTCAACATAGCTGGAACTGCAGTACTGGCAGCCTCTGTCTGAGTGGTGTATTAGGTAGCGTGCGGCGCCTGCGTCTATGGTGGACAACGCCATGTTGAGCGCTTCCATCGGATATGTCGTTTCAAGAGTCGGCCCTACAGCCCAGCCTACTATCTTGTGCGAGTAGGCGTCTGTTATAAGCGATAGGTAGCACACGCCCTCCGCCGTCTCAACGTACGTTATGTCTGACACCCATATCTCATTGGGACGCATAGGTACAACATCCTTGATTAGATTTGGGTACTTCCGGTAGTTGTGATTGGAGTCAGTTGTCTTGTACCTCTTTCTTCTACGCAGGTGTACCATCAAACCATTCTTCCGTAATATCTCAATAAAAGCGTCACGACCGGGCATGCAGCCTGTCTCTTCAAACATGGCTTTTATAATCAGATACAGTTTGGCGCATCCCAGACCAGGATTTTCCTGCCTGTAATCCCTTGCTTTCTCCACAATGAGCGACTCTATGGCGTCTTCTGCAAATTCGTTCTCGTCCCTTTTGTAGTATGATTGCCTGCTGTAACCAAACAGCCCGCAAAGCAGTGACAGGGCTATGCCTCCGCACTGCTCGCGTAGCAGACTTACTGTTTGGTGCCAGATTTTTTTCTTATTGGGATGTTGAAGGTTTTCTCTGCCAGGTTTATCATCGTGTCATAGGCCTTGGCACGCAGTTTCTCCAGCTCAAGCGCCTCCTCCAGACGCTTGTTCTCAGCCTCCAGCTCCTTAATCCTTTCTTCAGGGGTCTTGTTTGCCATCGGATCTGCATTTTGTTCTGACGGCAAAGATAATGATTCCTCGTGAAGATATTTATCCACCCAGCTGAAAAGAACCTGCTTGCTGCTAATCTGATAACGCTCTATCACTCTTTGAGCAGGTTCACGGCTTTGAACATATTCCGACACTATCCTCATCCTGTCTTCATCGTCGAAGACTGTCTTCTCATACGGGATTTCCACCCGTTCTGGCCGGCCGTCTTCTCCACGACGGAACCTAACCTTTGTTTTGACTACTTTTTGCATTTTCACTATACTTTTTTATTCTCGTATAGTGTCAACTTTTTTCAGGTTAAGTCAG
>JBGUWM010000351.1:0-18817 GCA_045221175.1 Acutalibacteraceae bacterium
CAGCGCGTCGGAGTTTGCATGAGACGTCATCTGTGCGTATGCACAGATGGGCGCAGCCTCGGGCGGCGCCTTTTCCGATTAAAAGTGGCAGCTTTTAATCGGAAAACAGTATGAGTTGTAAAATAAAAGCATTGACAGATAGTCGATTTTATGGTAGAATTACCTACTATATAGATAGGTGTTTTACACTATAAAACCTACTAAGCCAATCGAATAAATATGCAATGAATCGAGATGATATTATGCTTTTTGATCTTGACAATACCACTATTAAAGAATATATCAAACAAGCTGAATTCGGAATAGAAAGAGAAAGCCTCCGTGTGAATTCTGACGGAACACTGGCGCAGACCCCCCACCCCTTTGAGGAACATAAGAATATTGACCGTGATTTCTGTGAAAATCAGGTGGAAATAATCAGCGATGTTTTCGCCGACCCTCAAAGGCTTTACGATCAGCTTATAGAGCTGCAAAAATATATCAACAGTAAGCTGAAAGAGTATAATGAGTTTCTCTGGCCTTTTTCTAATCCGCCGAGGATCAGCGGAGAGGACGAGATACTCGTTGCAGAATATAAGGGCAGTCTGCAAAACAAGTCTGTCTATCGGCATTATCTTGCTCAGAAATACGGTAAGATCAAAATGCTGTTTTCCGGAATTCATCTGAATTTTTCCTTTACAGAGCAGTTTCTGAAAGTCGCTTTTGATCAGAGCAAAGAGAAGGATTATGTCAGTTTTAAGAATGATCTATATCTTCGCCTTGGTGCAAGACTTACGCAGTATGCGTGGCTGGTCGTATATCTTACGGCGGCCAGTCCGGTTTCGGACGGTACTGTCGGAACTGACAGTAATATTTATTCGTCAATACGCTGTTCCGATAAGGGCTACTGGAACCATTTTGTTCCACTGCTTGACTATTCCAATCTTGACAGTTATATCAGGAGTATTCAGAAATACATTGACGACGGTAACCTGCGCTCTGTGTCTGAGCTTTACTATCCGGTTCGTCTTAAGCCAAGAGGTGCTAACAGCCTTGAAGCCCTTGCCGAAAACGGCATCAATCATCTTGAACTGCGTGTAATTGATGTCAATCCCCTTACGCCCACCGGGATATTCGTGGAGGATATACGCTTTATCCATCTTCTGATGATATATCTTGGAAGTCTGCCGGAAACGGATCTTGACGACAATGCGCAGCTTCGCGCCATAAAAGACATCAAGTCCGCAGCTCTTTTCAGGAACATTGAGATCAGAAAAAGAGCAGAGAAAACGCTTGATGATATCAGGTCATTTATTCTGCGATCATTCCCGGAATACGAAAGAGTTATTGCTTATCAGCAAAAGAAGCTCCAGCCCGGAAGCAGTTATTCCGAGATCATCAGCGAGCGCTTCAGCGAAAACTATATGGAAAAAGGGCTGGAGCTTGCAATGGATTATCAAGGGAGTGTGGGTTATGTGTGAACTTTTTGGACTGTCAGCGCCGAATCAATATGAAGCGAATGAGTATCTTGATTCTTTTTATGCCCACAGCACTCATCACCCTCACGGCTGGGGTCTTGCCTGCATTGGGAGGAACGGCGCTCTTATAGAAAAGGAGAGCATACCGGCATACAAAAGCAATTATTTGAAAGAGCGTCTTTCGTTGCCTATAGAAGCGAGGATAATGCTTGCTCATATTCGCTATGCAACTATCGGAAATGTGGAATATAAAAACTGCCACCCATTTACAGGCAAGGACAATACAGGCAGACGGTGGACGCTTATCCATAACGGAACGATATTTGACTATCCGCCGCTCAACCCTTATATCCAGAAGCAGATAGGAGATACCGACAGCGAAAGAGTATTTCTTTTTCTTTTGGACAGGCTTAATGCAGCTCAAGAGAAAAAGGGGTCAAGACTTGTATTTGAAGAACGTTTTGAGCTGTTTGATAATATTATCTGCGACATGGCAAGGGGAAACAAGCTGAATCTGCTGTTTTCGGACGGGAAGTATCTGTACGCTCACACCAACTGCAAGGGTACGCTGTACTATCTGACAAAAAGTAATCTGACACTGCTTTCTACTGTTCCGCTGAGTGAAGAAGCATGGCAGCCGCTGCCCTTTACCCGACTGACAGCCTTCTATAACGGAAAGCTGTTAAAAACCGGAACAAACCACGAGCATGAATATATCGAAAGTGAAGAAAATATGAAGCTGCTTTACCGTATTTTTGCAAATCTGTAAGGAGACTGATAATATGACGAAAGAAGAAATCATGAGCCGCCTTTATGACCGCTATATCAAACCTACCGAAAACAAAACAGGAAGCTATATCGGCGTTGAGATAGAAATGCCCATCGTCAATCTTGAACACAGAGCTGTGGACTTTGAGATAGTGCATAAGCTGACATCGGCTTTTCTTAAGGAGTTCGGGTTTATTCCCGCAGGCATTGACGAGCAGGGACATATCTATTCCGCCCTGAACAAAGAAAACGGGGATATTTTCTCCTACGACTGTTCCTATAATAATATGGAGTTTTCTTTCGGCAAGGAAAGCGAGCTTCATACCATACACGGGCGCTTTGTCAGATACTACAGCTTTGTACAGGACTTTTTCAGACCTTATAATTACACTCTGACAGGAATGGGTATCAACCCCAACAGGCTTGTCAATAACAATATTCCTATCGAAAACGGCAGATACAAAATGCTGTTCCATCACCTTTCGTCATTTTCAAAATACGCCTGTCTGCCCATGTATTTCCACCGTTATCCGCAGTTTGGTATGTTTTCAAGTGCCTCACAGGTGCAGCTTGATGTAACGAAGGAAACTGCGCCGCAGGTAATAAACACCTTCAATCAGCTTGAACCCATAAAGGCTCTGCTTTTCAGCAATTCCGTATTGCTGCACGAAAATGAAGACCTTCTCTGCTGCCGTGATATGCTCTGGGAAAACAGCACCCACGGTATCAACCCGCATAATGTAGGGATGTATGACTGCGAGATAAAAACGACCGATGATATCCTGAATTACATCGCCACTACTGCTATTTACTGCGTGGAGCGTGACGGGAAGTATCTTAATTTCAAGCCTGTCAATATTCTTGAATATTTCAATACCGACACCCTGACAGGAGAATATATGGAAAATGATAAAATATGTTCTATGGAGTTTCATCCTCAGCCGGAGGATATTGCCTATCTGCGTACCTTCAAATCTGAAGATCTGACCTACAGAGGAACGATCGAATTCCGCAGTGCCTGCTGTCAGCCTATTTCTGATGTTATGACGGTTTCTGCGTTTCACTTGGGACTTCTGGATAGGACAGAGGAGCTGTCAAGGCTTATGAAAAACGACCGTTCACTTTACAATAACGGCTATAATGCGCTTGAACTTCGCAAACAGCTTGTCTGCCGTGAACTGCCCTCATATATTGACACAGACGGTCTGTATGAGCTTGCAGGGGCTGTTCTTGATCTTTGCAAGGTCGGACTTGTTGAGCGGGGCTTCGGCGAGGAGATATATCTTGCACCGCTTTATGAGCGTATTGAGAAACGCACGAATCCTGCAGGGACAATGCTTGAAAGACTGAAAAACGGAATGAATATCAACGAGATCGTTATTGAATACGGAAGGATATAATTATGAACATAAGTGAAATACAAAGTGAGATCATCCGTCTGAAAAAAGAAAAGGATATCTGTATCCTTGCACACAGCTATCAGGCTGAGGAAATATTGGAGGTCGCTGACTTCACGGGAGATTCCTATAAGCTCAGTGTGGATGCGTCAAAAGCTCCCAACAGTACGATCATCATGAGCGGTGTCCGCTTTATGGCAGAGACCTGCAAAATACTTTCTCCTGAAAAGCGTGTGTTTTTGCCGAATCCTGATGCGGGCTGTGCCATGGCGGATCAGATGGACAAGGAGCTTATCAGTGCGGTAAAGGAACAATATCCCGATTATACCGTTGTTGCTTATATCAATACGACTGCCGATCTGAAAACAATTTGCGACGTATGCGTAACGTCTTCCTCGGCAGTTGAAATATGCCGTAAGATCGAAAACGATAAGATACTTTTTATTCCGGACTGCAACTTAGGCGCTTATGTTGCTGCTCAGATACCAGAAAAAAGCTTCAAGCTGCTGTCGGGCGGCTGTCCTATTCATGCCTGTGTCAGCACCGATGACGTAAAAACTGCAAAACGCCTGCACCCTGATGCACTGCTGCTTGTTCATCCTGAATGCAAGCCTGATGTCTGTGCGATGGCAGATTATATCGGCTCGACCTCAGGTATTATGAATTATGCTATAAGATCCGCCCGCAAAGAATTCATCATCGGAACGGAGATCAGTATACAGGAGCATCTGCAGTACCGCTGCCCTGACAAGAATTTCTATTATCTTACGAAAAAACTGATCTGTCCGAATATGAAGTCCACCACCCTTGTTGACCTTTATAACTGTGTTACAGGCAAAAGCGGCGAGGAAATCATTCTTCCGTCGGATACTATCTCACAGGCAAGAAAATGTATTGATGAAATGATAAGGCTTGGAAACGCCTAAAACGGAGGAGTGTTTATGTCAGAAAAAATTCAGTCCCGTATTTCCGATATAACCAATATGCTGATGGATGATTACACCAAAGGCAGAGTGATTGATGAGATCAAAAGCTTTGACTATCCTGACAAAAAAATTATCATAGACATTCTCGAAAAGCTGAAAATAGTGATCTATCCGGGATACTACCGCAACAGCAGCTACAGGACCTATACTGTCAGGAGCAATATTTCTATTCTTTTGGAGGATATTATCTATAATCTTATCAAACAGGTATCCATCGTTCTGAAATACGCTCCTGCATACAGAGAAGCCGACAGTGCTGCCATTAACGAAGCATCCGAGAGGATAACCTTTGCCTTTTTGGAAAAGATACCGATGATAAGAGATTATATCGAAACGGATATTGATGCCGCTTATGACGGCGACCCGGCAGCCTATAATAAAGATGAGATAATTTGCAGCTATCCCGGACTGTTTGCGATTTTTACGAATCGTATAGCTCACGAGCTGTTTCTGCTGGGGGTACCGTTAATTCCAAGAATTATGACAGAATATGCTCATAGTCTGACAGGTATCGACATCCACCCCGGAACGACTATCGGCAAGTATTTCTTTATTGACCACGGAACAGGCATTGTAATAGGAGAGACCACCGTGATAGGGGATAACGTCAAGATCTATCAGGGGGTTACCCTTGGTGCGCTTTCGACAAGAGGCGGACAGAACCTCAGGGGTCGGAAAAGACATCCAACGATCTGTGATAATGTGACGATTTATTCAGGCGCATCAATTTTAGGCGGTGAAACAGTGGTAGGGAAGGGTGTTGTGGTAGGCGGCAATGCTTTTATAACGACCTCAATTCCCGATGGTGCAAAGGTCAGCGTAAAGAGTCAGGAGCTGACCTACAATTACAGTTCCTCAAAGCCTGTGGAGCGAAAGGAAATAGAATTGGACGAAGCATGGTTCTATATGATATAATTGGTTATGAGTCTGAATATGCGGGATGATAAAATGAAAACTGAAATAATAGTAATATCAGATAATATATCGGGAAATGGTCTTGCAGGAGAATGGGGACTTTGCCTTCTTATCAAATACAATGATAAGGAGATCCTTGTTGATGCAGGCGCATCCGATCTTTTTCTTGAAAATCTGAAAAAATCGGGAGAAAGAGTAGAAGAAATCGACTATGCTGTTTTAAGCCACGCGCATTACGATCATGCAAACGGATTTCCTTCGTTTTTAAAAAATAATTCCACTGCAAGTATTTATGTAAGAGACTCAGTTGAACCCGATTGTTACTTTAAGAAGTTTGTTTTCAGAAAGTATATTGGTATTCCCCGAAAAATGCTTGATGACAATTCTGACAGGGTCGTCAGAGTTTCGGGTAACTATGAATTGACAAAGGGTATTTATCTGATTCCTCATAAAGAAAACAATTTATCAAAAATCGGGAAGCGTGAAATGATGTACAGACGAACACCCGAAGGTTGGTGTCCTGACGATTTTTCACATGAGCAAAGCGTTGTTGTTGAAACAAAAAAAGGTCTTCTGATCATCAACTCCTGTTCCCACGGCGGAGCAGCGAATATCTTAACGGACATAAAAAGTGTTTTTCCGGATAAAAGAATTTATGGGTATATCGGTGGACTGCATCTGTTCAACAAATCAAAAAAGGTAATACAGGATGCAGCAAATGAGTTTCAAAAGGCTGATCTGGAATATATATGCACAGGTCATTGTACAAAAAACAGAGCCTATAATATTCTTAAAGAAAAGCTGGGAGACAAGCTTACACAATTCCATGTTGGTCTGCATATCAGAATAGAGTAGTTTGTATTTAATGGTTCTCACATACAAGCATTCTTTATAAGCAGTAATAGGATTATCCTATAAATAGTATTTCAGAAAAGACCTTGACAAAACAGTCGGGCTGTGAGATAATACTATACAGCATAAGCCTACTATTTATATAGGCTTTATATATTTACAAGCAAGGAGAAATCTTTATGACTGCCAAACATTCTCAGAAGCGATGTTGACACTGCCTTTTGACCGTTAAAACATCTGAGGAGAAGATATATATGAAAACATATAAGAAAATAACCGATCTTATCGGAAAAACACCGCTTTTAGAGCTGGAGACCGTCAGCAAAAATACAGGTGCAACGGTTTTCGGCAAGCTGGAATATTTCAACCCTGCCGGAAGCGTCAAGGACAGGATCGCAAAAGCAATGATCGATGATGCAGAGGCTAAGGGACTGCTGAAACCCGATTCCGTTATCATTGAACCGACAAGCGGAAATACGGGAATAGGACTTGCTGCCGTCGCAGCCGCAAGGGGCTATCAGGTCATTCTTACAATGCCCGAAACAATGAGCATTGAGCGCAGGAACCTTCTCAAAGCCTACGGCGCTAAGGTCGTTCTGACAGAGGGTGTCAAGGGAATGAAGGGCGCTATCGAAAAGGCACAGGAGCTTGCTGCGGAAAATCCGCACAGCTTTATACCGAGCCAGTTTACCAACAGCGCCAATCCGAAGATACACTATGATACAACAGGTCCTGAAATATGGGATGATACCGACGGAAAGGTAGATATCTTTGTTGCAGGTGTGGGTACAGGCGGCACTGTTTCCGGTGTGGGAGAATACCTGAAAAGCAAAAATCCTAACATTCAGGTCGTTGCGGTTGAGCCTGCCGGTTCGCCGGTACTTTCCGGAGAAAAGCCCGGACCGCACAAGATACAGGGTATCGGCGCAGGCTTTGTTCCTGAAACGCTGAATACCGCAGTTTATGATGAAGTGATCAAGGTGACTAATGAGGACGCATTTGAAACAGGCAGAGAGCTTGCAAAAAAGGAAGGTCTGCTTGTGGGTATATCTTCCGGTGCAGCTGTATGGGCAGCATCAGAGCTGGCAAAGCGTCCGGAAAACAAAGGAAAGATAATCGTAGCAATACTGCCCGACACAGGTGAAAGATATCTGTCAACGGCAATGTTCTCGGTACAATAACGAAAGAGGTAATCAAAATGAAGATCCGCAGCAATGTACAGCTTAATACTGTATCAGCCGAAAACAATGCAGTTGTTTCCGGCAGCTTTGCTGCGTCCGTTTGCCGCTGTATGTGTTGTTGTGACACAGGCGGCTTACAGATGTGTTTTATTTTACCGTAAAACGGATTTTCTGCCATAGCCGTCTGTCTGCACCATCGCAGCACAGGCGGCATTTTTTGTCTGAAAGGAGAACACAATTATGATTGCAGCACAGGAAAGCATTACAGCAAAGCTTTGTTCCTTTGCCCGAGCCTATCATTCAAATACGGGACGAAAGAAGATTTTTGATGATTACCTCGCATACGACCTGATGGGCAAGGAGGAATTTGAAGAAATAGGTCAGCTGATACAGAATGATTTTGAGCCGGATAATAAAGCCGGTAACACCGACTTTGAAACAGAACGCATAAATCCCAGACTGAACCGTTATATTGCTCCTATCCCGCTTTCCCGCATAGCATTTGCAGAACAGAAGCTTGCTGAATTTTCCGGTATGTATGATAGCTGTCAGTATGTTATCTGCGGTGCAGGTATGGATACCTTTGCGTTCAGAAACGATGATCCAAAGATAAAGATATTTGAGCTTGACCATCCCGACACAGGCAGATACAAGCGTGAAAGAATAAGGGAGCTTGAATGGAATATTCCCAATAGCCTTACCTTCGTTCCCATAGATTTTTCAAAGGACGATATGATACAGGTCCTGCTCGGTGCGGGCTACGACCCCGATATTCCGACGTTTTTTGCAATTTTAGGTGTTTCATATTATCTTACTTTGCCGGTATTTGAACAGACCATAAGCAAAATAAGTCAGCTGTGCCGCGCGGACACAAAGGTCGTTTTTGACTATCCGGATGAAACTACACTCAGGGAGAATAATGCCGAAAGAGTACATACCCTTGCCGAGATCACTGAAAGGCTCGGAGAAAAAATGCTGCACGGCTATTCGTTTTCTGAAATAAATACCGCACTTGACAGATACGGTTTTGAAATAGAGGATCACGAAACGCCACAGATGATACAGCAGCATTACTTTGCAGACAGGGACGACGGTATCAAGGCGTTTGAAAATATACATTTTATGCTTGCATATAAGGAGAACCGGCGAACTGCCGAAGCTGATTTTGCTTGATTTTTTAGAGAATTTATTTGCGGATTTGCATTTATAATATTTTAAAGGAGACTAAGGAAAATGAGGAATTATATATTTACATCAGAATCGGTTACAAAAGGACACCCCGACAAGGTGTGCGATATGATATCGGACGCAATACTTGATGCGTTCCTGAAGCAGGACAAAAACTCCCGTGTGGCAGTTGAAACGGTAGTAAAAAACAATACAGTCGTTCTTGCCGGGGAAGTCTCCTCCAAAGGTATTGTCGATATTGAAAAGACGGTCAGAGATACCATAAACGGTATAGGTTATGACCGTTCGGAGCTTGGCTTCGACGGCCATTCCGCCGAAATAATACAGCTCATTGATAAACAGTCACCTGATATCGCACAGGGTGTTGACGATGCGCTTGAACACAGAGGTGAAGATAAAGCGGATATAGGCGCAGGAGATCAGGGTATGATGTTCGGCTATGCCGTCAATGAAACGGAGGAGCTTATGCCCATTGCCATTTCCCTTGCCCATAAACTGTCAAAAAAGCTGACAGAGGTAAGAGAAAACGGCACTCTTTCCTATCTCAGACCTGACGGAAAAACACAGGTTTCTGTAAAATACGAAAACGGAAAGCCTGTCGGGATCGATACTATTCTTATTTCAACACAGCATGATCCGGATATCACACAGGAGCAGATCAGGGAAGACCTGATAAAATACGTTATCCGTCCAACACTTCCGAAAAAGTGGAGAGATGATGATTACAAAATACTGATAAACCCCACAGGAAGATTTGTAATCGGCGGTCCTGTAGGTGACAGCGGACTGACCGGCAGAAAAATAATTGTTGATACCTACGGCGGAGCGGCGGCTCACGGAGGCGGAGCGTTTTCCGGCAAGGATCCCACAAAGGTGGACAGAAGCGCAGCTTATGCCGCAAGATATATTGCCAAAAACATTGTTGCAGCAGGACTTGCCGACAAGGCAGAAATACAGCTTGCTTATGCCATAGGTGTTGCTTCACCTGTTTCTGTTCTTGTTGATACCTTCGGAACAGGAAGGGTATCTGATGATCTTATCAGACAGGCTGTTGAAAACACTATCGATCTCAGACCGTCAGGTATAATCGAAAGATTTGACCTGCAAAGGCCAATATACGGTCAGACAGCATCCTACGGCCATTTCGGCAGAACAGATATTTACCTGCCGTGGGAGAAAACCGATCTTGCGATCGAGCTTAAAAGATATATTGAATATCACACAAGGGAGGCAGTCTGATGGAACTTATAGCAAGCTTTTCGGTCGATCACAGATATATCGTTCCCGGGATTTTTACAAGCCGGATAGATACAGTCGGTGACAGCATTATCACAACCTACGATATAAGGCTTACAAGACCAAACAAAGAACCTGCAATAGATGCGTCGGCAATGCATTCACTGGAGCATATCATAGCGACATTTCTTCGCAATGATCCGCAGTGGAAGAATGAAGTCATTTACTGGGGACCGATGGGCTGTCTGACAGGCTTTTACCTGATACTGAGGGGCAGCCGTTCTCCGCAGGAGATATATGAGCTTATACTCAGAGCTTTCAGAGAGGTACAAACCTATCAAAACGTTCCCGGTACTTCGCCGGAAAACTGCGGTAATTATCTTCTGCACAATCTCGGAATGGCAAAATGGTATGCAAAAAGATTTGCAGATTATCTTGAAGAAAATTCCGGCAACGATATTATTTTCAATTATCCGAAAACAGAGCGTCTTGTCACAGATGACGGACAGCATTTCTTTGATTCATAAATAACAGGAGGAAAGTCATTATGTCAGAATATAAAAATATAGAATCAGCCCTTATTCACGGGGGCATTTACGGAGATGAATATACAAAGGCGGTCAACGTGCCTATCTATCAAACCTCTACATACGAACAGAGCGGTCTTGGCGAAACACCGAAGTGGGAATACTCCCGTACAGGCAATCCTACCCGTGCAGCACTTGAGGCACTTATTGCCGAGCTGGAGGGCGGTAAGGCAGGTTTTGCCTTTGCTTCGGGCATGGCGGCTATAACTGCTGTGCTGAGTCTGTTCCACACCGGAGACAAGATCATCATTTCAAGCAATGTTTACGGCGGTACCTTCCGCGTGCTTGATAAAGTATTCGATCATTTCGGAATCGGCTATTCCATTGAGGATACAACAAACATTGCAGAGCTTGAAACGAAAATATCGCCTGATGTCAAGGCAATACTTATCGAAAGCCCGGCAAATCCCCTGCTTACAATAACGGATATCGGCGCGATCGCAAGACTTGCTGCAAAGCATGATATTCTTTCAATCGTTGATAACACCTTTATGACACCTTATTTACAGCGTCCGATATCTCTCGGAGTTGATATCGTTATCCACAGCGCAACAAAGTATCTCGGCGGTCACAGTGATGTTGTGGCAGGTCTTGTTGTCGTCAATGACGATAAGCTTGCTCGTCAGATAGCGTTCATTCAGAATTCAACCGGCGGCGTTTTAGGTCCCTTTGACAGCTTCCTGCTTATCAGAGGAATCAAGACCCTCGGCGTCCGTCTTGACCGCCATGTTGAGAATGCGGAAAAAGCCGCAAAATTCCTCAGTGAGCATAAGGCAGTAAAGAAGGTCTATTACCCCGGACTGCCCGATGCGCAGGGCTATGAGATAAACAAACGTCAGGCTAAAAACGGCGGCGTGATGATCTCCTTTGAGCTGTATGAAAACTACGACATCAAAAAATTCTTCAAGTCATTAAAGCTGGTTGCCCTTGCCGAAAGCCTCGGCGGAGTAGAAAGCCTTGTATGCCACCCTGCAAGCATGACCCATGCTTCTATCCCTTATGAAGTGCGTCAGAAAGTCGGCATCACGGACGGTCTTATCAGGCTTTCAATAGGCATTGAAAATATTGACGATATCCTTGCCGATCTTGCGCAGGCTATCGAAGAAAGCGAGGTATAATTATGGCACTCTATAATGATATGCAGGAGCTTATCGGCAATACTCCCCTTGTTAAGCTTACTCATCTTGACCTTCCCGATGACGTGAATCTGTATGCAAAACTGGAGCTTTTCAATCCGTCGGGCAGCGTCAAGGACAGGATCGGAAAATATATGATCGAGGATGCCGAGCGAAAGGGAATTCTCAAAAAGGGCAGCGTTATCGTTGAGGCTACCGCAGGAAATACCGGTCTCGGAATTGCCTTTGCAGCTCTTAACAGAGGCTATGAGATCATTTATGTTGTTCCGACAAAGTTCTCGCAGGAAAAGCAGACCCTTCTCAGAGCACTCGGTGCAAAAATCATCAATACTCCCCGTGAGGGCGGAATGCTCGGTGCATGGAAAAAGGCTGAGGAGATACGCAGCTCAATTCCCGGTGCAGTAACTCTTGAACAGTTCAAAAATCCTGCCAATCCCCTTGCGCATTATGAAACAACAGGCAAGGAAATATATGACGACCTCGCTGGCAATATTGACTATCTTGTAGCAGGAGCAGGCAGCGGCGGTACATATTCGGGTGTCGTTAAATACCTGAAAGAGAAAAACAGCAGTATTGTCGGTGTGCTTGCCGACCCTGTGGGTTCGACTATGGGCGGCGGCGAACACGGCGATTATGACATTGAGGGTATCGGCAACGACTTTATCGCCGATACGATGGATATGTCCCTTGTGGACAGGGTCGTTAAAATGACAGACAGCGAAGCCTTTGAGGGTGCAAGGGAGCTTGCTAAAAAAGAGGGTATCATCGCAGGTTCATCCTCCGGTGCTGCTTTGGCTGCTGCGAAAAAGCTGATAGCAGACGGCGCACGAGGAAATATCGTTGTCATTTTTCCTGACAGGGGCGACCGCTACTTCACGAAGAATCTATATGAATAGGAAGATATTATGACATTACAACAGATACATTATGTAATTGCCATTTCGGAGCAAGGCTCCTTCAATAAAGCAAGCGAGGTGCTGTATATTTCCCAGCCCTCGCTTACGGAAGCTGTCAGAGAGCTTGAAAAGGAGCTTGGGATCACTATATTTTACCGCAGCGGAAAGGGCGTGACTCTGACAGGCGACGGATCGGAATTTCTTTCCCATGCCCGGGAGCTTTACCGCCAGTATGAGGTGATATCCGAAAGGTATGGAGATAATACGGCATTAAAGAAGAAATTTGCTGTTTCCACACAGCATTATTCCTTTGCAGTTAAAAGCTTTGTAGAGCTTGTGAAGCAACTCAGTACTGATGAATATGAATTTGCCATCAGAGAAGTGCGCACACAAAAGGTAATAGATGATGTCAGCACTTTGAAAAGTGAGATAGGCATATTATATCTGAGTGATTTTAATTCCCCAATCCTTACAAAGCTGCTGCGTACAAATAAGCTGGAATTCCACGAGCTTATCACCTGTGACGCTTACGTATATCTGTGGAAGGGTCATCCACTTGCACAGAATAAGAGCATACGCTTTGACGAGCTGATAGAGTATCCCAGTCTGTCCTTTGAGCAGGGCGGCAGCGGCTCGATGTACTTTGATGAGGAAATACTGAGCAATCATCAGTATCCCCGTACCATCAAAGCAACTGACAGAGCAACTATGCTCAATCTTATGGTGGGACTGAACGGATATACTCTTTGTTCGGGAATAATATGCGAGGAGCTGAACGGCAGCGATTTTGCTGCAATTCCTTTTGAAGCTGACAGCGAACATCCCGGCAGCAAAATGAAGATAGGCTATATCACGAAAAAGAACATCCACCTTAGCCGTGTAGGAAAAATGTATATAGAGGAACTGAAAAAATATTTAGGGGTACAAGAAGATATAAAGCAGAATTGCGGGTCGAATTTAGATAAACGATGAAAAGTTGAACGCGATCAAGCCCCCGGCGGCTCGCCGGTAGAGGAGCTGAAAAAATATTTATGGGTACAAGAAAATATAAAGTAGAATTGCGGAACAAGAGTTGTTCAGCGATAGAAGCAGAACGCAAAATCGGCACCGGCGACTCGACGGTGGAGATAATTGATTTTCATGCACATATCTATCCTGATAAGATAGCCGAAAAAGCTTCTCAGGCAACAGGAGATTTTTATGGTATCACTCCTGCTTACAGTGGCACAGCAGAGGAGCTTTTAGCCTCGGGCAAAGCAGCAGGCATTTCACGCTTTGTATTATTGCCTGTTGCAACAAAGCCCGATCAGGTTCGGCACATCAATGAATTTATTGCAGATGAAGTCAGTAAACACAATGAGTTTTACGGCTTCGGCACACTTCATCCGGACTGTAAAAACATACTTGAAGAAACAGAACACATAATCAGTCTTGGGCTGAAAGGCATAAAGCTCCATCCCGATACACAGCAATTCAACACAGACGATGAGCGTTTTTTTGAAGTGTTTGACTATATTCAGGGCAAAATCCCGCTTCTTGTACACTGCGGTGATAAGCGTTTTGACTTTTCCCATCCCCGCAGACTTAAAAATGTCATAGATAATTTTCCTCATTTGCAGGTGATCGCCGCACATCTTGGCGGCTGGTCGCTTTTTGATGAAGCATTTGAGCTTCTGAAGGATGAAAACTGTTATCTTGATATTTCCAGTACCATGATGTTCCTGCCGCCGGAGCAGGTCAGACACTATATTCACGGATACGGTGCTGACCGGATACTGTACGGTACGGATTTCCCTCTCTGGAGTCCGGAGCAGGAAACATCATCTTTCAAAAGACTTGATCTTTCATCTTATGAATTTGAAAGGATAGCATATAAAAACGCACTTGAAATACTTAATGTGTAATAGGCTGAGCCTATTACCTATTATACCTATATGATATTGGACAAATGATAGATCCGATGATATAATAAACACATCAAAGAGAAAGGAGAACAAACCATGACAAAGACAACTGTTAATGCAATGTGTATGTGTATGAATAGCTGTATGTGTATGACTCAGGAAGCAGTTTTCTGTGTCAGGGCTTGCTGCGCTTTCCGAATGTGACAGAGTTATTCTGCGCGCTTTTCAAGGGAAGTCAGTGGTGACTTCCCTTTTTTACTGCCATTTTTCAGGAGGAACGAATATGAGGAATAAAAAGATAGCGGCGCTTGTGCTTGCCGTTGCTCTGAGTGCAGCGGTGTTTACAGCCTGTACAAAGCAGTCGGATGAAAAGAAAACCGAATCAACAGCGGCACAGTCTTCAGCATTAAGCTCAGAAGAAAAGGACTGCTGTAGTAAAGAAGATAACTGCTGTGAGGACAGCAAAAAATCCGACTGCTGCAAAGATAAAGAAAAATCTGATAACAGCACCGAAGAAAAAAGCTGCTGTCATAAAGAATCAGATGAATCATCCACTCCCGACTGCTGCAAGAATGAGGAAAGCTCAGAGATCCCTGATTGCTGCGGAGGTTAACATACAGTTAAATTTATAGAAGGAAGGAAAAACTATTATGAATAAAAAAATCACTGCAGCAGTATTGGCTGCTGCACTTACACTGTCAATAACAGCCCTTGCAGGCTGCAACAACTCATCAGATAACACTTCAACAAACGCTTCATCAAACAGCTCATCATCAACAGGAGCATTGGAAAAAACAAAGTTCAACTTAGGACACCTCAATTCAACAGCACATCTCCTCGGCTTCGTTGCCAAGGAAGAAGGTTATTTTGAAGAAGAAGGTCTTGACGTAACTCTTACGCTGTTTTCATCAGCAGCAGAGCTTTCAACAGGACTTGAATCAGATAAGCTTGATGTTGCCTTTATCGGTTCAGTTCCGTCAATTACCTTCCAGAGCAAAGGGCATGACCTGACGATCTTCGGCGGAGCAATGACTAACGGTCACGGCTATGTTATCAAGCCGCAGTTTGTTGAAGGTCTTGACAAGTGGGATGTAAGTATCCTCAAGGGCAGAAATGTTGCTTCCGTTAAAAACAGCGTACAGGATGCCGAGCTACAGATACTTCTCAAGGATAAGGGTATTGAGATCGGCGAAGGCGAGGACAAGGTAAATGTCGTTTATTTCGACAGCCAGAAGGACGCTTACAATGCTCTCCAGAATGACAGCATTGATGCTGTTTCAGCATATTCACCCTATACCTCACTTGCCGAAAGTCAGGGTTATAAAATAGTTTACCGCTGCTCAGAGGAGCCGCTTCTTGAAAATCAGCCCTGCTGCCGTCAGGTCGCTTCAACAGCGGCACTGAGTCAATATCCCAATTCCTATAAGGCATTTGAAAGAGCGCTTATCAAGGCATATAAGTTCACACAGGAAAACCAGGAGCAGACCATAAAGGATGTCAAGAAATACATTGATATAGAAGAGAATCTTATCAAGACTGAGCTTTACGGCGGTTATGGAACATCTGTTCCCGATCCGGACAAACAGGGCACAGTCGCTCTCAAGAAGTCCATTGTAGAGCTTGGATATACAGAGGATTACGATATTGACAAGCTCTATAATACAGATATTTACAAGAACGCACTTGAAAGCCTTATCATCGAAAATCCTGATGATAAGGTATATGCAGAACTCAAAACTCATTTTGACGAGTTTGAATAAACGGCAAAAATTCCGAATCTGCAAGGCAGTATAATAAAGAATCCGGCTCCTCGGAAAAGAATCGTTCAGCTAATGAACTTGTTAATGTTCGTTTTCGGGGGGTGCGGGTCTCCCGTGGAGACCTTTCAGTCAACGGCTGAGAAGCACCGACCGAGCCGGCAGGCGAGAACCGGGGGACTTTTTCGCAAAAGTCCCCCGGGGAAAGAAGAGATGATGATAAATGAGCAAGATAGAGATAAATAATCTGACAGTTGATTATATAGAAAAGAAAAAGAGCTTTACTGCTCTGAAAAACGTCAGCTTTTCCATTGAGGAAGGGGAATTCGTAAGTATAATCGGCTCCAGCGGTTGCGGCAAAAGCACACTGCTGAGTATCCTTGAAGGCATAAATACAGCCACAGAGGGTGAGATACTGATAAACGGCGAGCCTATAACGGGAACAGGTCCCGACAGAGGTGTTGTATTCCAGCACTATTCTCTGTTTCCGTGGATGACTGCAAGAAAGAATGTCGCTTTCGGTATCAGGCAGGTCAATAAAACGGCAAGCCGAGCTGAGCGCTATCAGCTTGCAGACGAATTTCTCCAGAAGGTCGGACTTGAACAGTTCAAAAACAAATATCCGTCTCAGCTTTCCGGCGGAATGCAGCAGCGTGTTGCAATAGCAAGGGCGCTTGCCATGGATACGGACATTCTTCTGATGGACGAGCCCTTCGGCGCGATAGATGCAAAAAACCGCACCATACTTCAGGAGCTTCTGCTTGAACTCTGGGAAAATGCCACACCGAGAAAAACAGTCGTATTTGTCACCCACGATATTGACGAAGCGATACTTCTTTCGGATAAGATCGTTATGATGACGGCAAACCCCGGACGTGTCTATCGTGAGATCAGAGTTCCGTTTGATCGTCCGAGAAACCGTGCAGAGCTTGTGCAGACAAAGGAATATACAAAATTCAGAAATGAACTGCTTGCAATGTTCTACAGTGACATAGTAAGCAAGATCGGCGGAGAGGAGGTCGTTCTGTAATGAATATACAAGCAAAAAAAGCCGCAGCTCCGGCAGAACTATCCGAAAAAAAGGAAAAAACATCGTCAGGACTTAAATCGTGGATATTGCGCAGATATTTAAGAGTCGTCCATGCGCTTTTCGCCGTACTGCTTCTGATACAGTTTATACCCGATCAGCTTCCGACAGAGACCTATGCTTCTTATGTGATATGGTTCGCAGTCGGAGTTGAGGTGCTTACACTGGTCGTTTCGGCGTTCATCAAAAAGCCCAAAAGTCTGAATCTCTTTGTTGATATCGTAGCCTTTGTTTATGGTCTGCTTATTGCATGGACTCTGGCAACGGCAAAATTCAATCTGTTGAAGCCCGCATTGTTTCCTCCGCCTGGAAAGGTGTTCTGGCAGTTTATCGGTGATTATGACAAGATCCTTGTCAATATACAAAGCTCTGTCGGGATCATCCTGCAAGGCTATCTGTTAGCCATCGCAGTCGCAATACCTCTCGGTCTGTTTTTAGGCTGGAGCGCAAGGCTCGGCAGTGCGGCAACTTACATATCAAAGTTTCTGGGCGCAATACCGCCTATAGTATATATTCCCTACGGAATAGCACTTCTTCCGACCTTCCGCAGCGTATCGGTATTCGTTATCTTTCTTGCCACCTTCTGGCCGGTGCTTGCCGGAACCATGAGCGGCGTTATGAATGTTGAGAAAAAGACCATAGATTCTGCAAAGGTACTGAATGTCGGCAAATTCACAATGCTGTTTTCGGTCATCCTTCCGGCATCTCTCCAACAGATATTTATAGGGTGTAATCAGGGGCTTACCGTTTCTTTTGTTCTCCTTACATCAGCTGAGATGATCGGCGCACAAAGCGGTCTCGGCTATTATATCAAGAATTACTCCGATTTCGGAGATTACACGAGAACGATAGTAGGTCTGATTGTCGTAGGTATCGTTATAGTTGCGATTTCCTTCCTGTTCAACAGGATACAGAAATTCCTGCTTCGCTGGAAGCAGTGACGGAGGGACAGAAATGAAAGAAATAATCTGGCACGGCAGAGGGGGACAGGGAGCCTTCACCGCCGCAAGACTATTGGGAGAAGCATATTCCCTCAGTGAAAATACCTTTGTTCTTGCTTTTCCGTCCTTCGGTCCGGAGCGCAGAGGCGCGCCGATCAGAGCCTTTACAAAGCTTGATGAAAAGCCGATCGGGAACCGCAGCGAGATAACAAAGGCAGATTACAGCATTTTTCTTGATGATACGCTTTTCAGTAAGCAGGCATTTGACGAACTCAAGCCTGACGGAAAGATAATTCTCAATACCAAAAAGAAAAATGATGACGAAAGAGTCATCACGATTGACGGCGACAGTATCGCGGAAAAACATCTTGGTCTGCTGATCACGAATACGATACTTTTAGGTGCGCTGGCGGCTGTTTCAGGCTATGTATCTCTTGATAATATCATTGAAGCGGTCAGACAGACAATGCCGCCCAGACTTCATGAAAAAAATATAGCCGCCGTAAGGGCAGCCTATGAGGAGGCAGTA
>JBGUWM010000352.1:0-1799 GCA_045221175.1 Acutalibacteraceae bacterium
CATGTGTTCTTTCTTCCTGCCAATAGCGGTGAAGGCCTCTTTCGGCAGAGCTTTTCGAGCAGATGCAGACACAGTTCCCGGTATTCATCATTCAGATACTGATTGCAATAATCAGTAATCAGAGGCTCTATGCCGTCAAATGCCGGCTGTAATGATTTGGGCACGCTCATAGATTGTTTTCTCTCTTTCCTGATTATTTCTTATCTTCAGGTTTAATCCCTGAGGCAGCCGACAGGTATAACAAATACCCCTTTTTCAGTTTTATAGGACATAGGCGCGTTTGCGCAAATTGTAATCAGTAAGGTTGGTTCTCTGTAAGTTGCTCTTGGATGTTTGGGATCAGCCAGCGCCTTTTTATTATATTCGCGAATCATATCAACAAATTTCAGAAGCCCTTGCTCGGCTGCCGGAATTTCATTCATGCCGGTTTTGATTTCTATCAAGGCATATCTTCCGTCCGGAAGCTGATATACAGCATCAGCCTCCAGACCGCTGTCATCGCTGTAATGCAATACAGTAGCGTCATGAACCTGGGCATATACAAGCAAATCCCTGATAACCAGGTTCTCAAATACATGGCCAAAGAAATCCAGATCATTATTGAAATAGGAAGGATCGATTCCCAATGCCGCCAGACCTATTGACGGATCAACAAACAGATGCTTTTTGGATGCACGGATTGCTGTTTTGGAACGAATCTGCGGCATCCAGGCATCCAGGTCTTTTATTACAAAAAGCTGCTCCAATGCCGTAATATACGAAGCCAGCGTGACATCCGTTACATTCTGCGTAGCTTGCACATCCGCATATATACTCGTTTTCTTCGTACGTGCTGCCATATTCCGGGCAAAGGACCATAAAAGCATCCTTGCCCATTCAGGATTCCGTTTGACGTCATCCACTGTACTGATGTCTTTTTGCCAGATCTGCCGGTAATAATCCTTTGCGATTTCCAGTTTCGCCATTTTGTCCTTTATTGCAAGGCATCTGGGCCATCCGCCCCGGCACGCGGCAAAAAACAGATCTTTCAGAGTAATTTGGGAAACATTACCCCCGAACTGAGCTTCAGGGTGATCAAACAGCACAGAGAGCGAAATACTCCCATCCGATTCTCCGGTTTCCCACAGGGTCATCGGATACATCAGCAATTCACTGATCCTGCCTGTTCCGGTATGGGGTGTTTTGACCTTTTGACTGGTAGAGCCTGTCAGATAGTATTCACCGATTGCTTCCGGATGATCATCGCAGTCTTTCCTGATGGCTCCCCAGACTTTGGGAGCGTCCTGCCACTCGTCAAAAAGAATTGGCTTTGGATTGGAAAAAAAGAGCGTTGGAGAAGTCTCAGCAACCGCAATATAACCGTCCCGTCTCTCCTCATCCTGAAATTCGATCGTTGTCCGGCAGCGCTCCTTTGCCGTGCGGGTTTTCCCGCAGCCCTTGGGACCAACTATACTGATTGCGTTAAAGGCCTTTATCCGTTGATCAATCTGCCGGTCGATGATTCTTTCTATATATTTCACTTTGCCACCCCCGTCAGATGTCATTATACGGTTATTTTGTGTTTTTCGCAACCTTTGTTTTATGTTTTTCGTCATTTTTGTTTTGGTAATTTCGTCATTTTTGTTTTATATTTTTCGACTTTGGTTGTGGTTGATATGTACTTGTCAAGAAAAGTAGACACGAAAAATGTTATTTCGGCAAAGTTTTTTTCTGCGGTAGACACGTGAATCTTTTTTCATGATTCAACATTTTCAGAAGTAGACACCAGAGACATTTTTTCTTCATTTCCATTTTCAGAA
>JBGUWM010000353.1:0-2933 GCA_045221175.1 Acutalibacteraceae bacterium
ATTCAATATCGGATACGAATTTGACAGATGGTACAGGATTTCCCTTACTGCAAGAAAACCTATTACCGTAACTATGAATACGATGGATAATGATTATAATTACCATAACAGTTTCGCGATTTATAATTCACGCGGTTACAAAGTCACTTGTAATGCTCTGAACGACACAAATTACAGAACTGCCGTCCTTCCCAAGGGTACCTACTTTATTCGGGTTCATTGTGAATACTACGATGACCTTAGTGGACGCATATACCAGTTCTGGTGGAGGTAAACAAATATTAAATCACTTTTTTCGATGGTTCGAAATTGTTCCATTGACCTCAAATATGAAACGCATACCTTGGGCAGCAGCACTCAATGCCAATACCATATGAGGAGAACTGACTTATGAAATTATTCCTAAAACAAAATGTCCTGAAACAATTGCTATGCATCACCATGGCTGTCATTATAATTACTGGATTTATCCCTTTGCACACCTGGGCATACACACATAAATATTCTTACAGAGTAACAGCTCTGGCTCAGAAAAAAACTGTTACTCAGAAGGCGGATACCGAACGCTACTACGAAAGTACAGATACCGACGTAGATACATACTTTATATACAAAATAAACGTTCCGGCAAACGGATATATAAGAATTGCCAGTTCGAGCACTTCCAAAGAAATCCGAATCTACAAATCCATCAACAATAAAAATGATATTTACTCACAAGACTGTATTGTCAGTCTCAAAGGGAGCAGGGCTTATTACAGGATCCTTCCCAGAGGATATTACTACATTCAAGCCGATTCGGGAACGAAATTCAACTGGTCCTTTGGCAGAAGAAAAACAGTCTATAATTACTGCAGGGCAAGGGCAGTTTCACTCAAAGCAGGGGCTAAAACAGGAGTCTTTTTCACCTGTGGTTATGAATACGACAGATGGTATAAGGTTACCCTCACGAGGAACAAAACAATCACCGTTACATTGAGCCGGCTGGATGCTGAATACAATAGTAGTTTAAATAGTACTTTCCCAACCAGTTAGACTATATACAACAAAAGCCTTTGGTTGTAGGATATCTGCCCACGGGCTTAGCTGATTTTTCATCAGCTATTACCCGTAGGATTCGTTTCCTGTTTTGGCTTATTTTTGCTTCCCTTTGGTCGCCCGCGCTTGCGTTTGTCCTGATCAGGAAGAGATGTTTGTTCCACTGCAGTTGTTTTATTTTTGCTTCCCTTAGGCCGCCCTGGTTTTCTCTTCGGAGGCTCCTCGGGCTTTGGAATCAGCTCCAGTTCCTGAAGGATCTCGCTGTGGGATGGATTCATCCGGATCAGCTGCCAGTCGCCGTCGTCTGTACGCGCCTTCTTGGCACGTCTGAGCACGGACATGACCTTTTTATAGGTGCGGTCTTCCAGCAAATTCGCCTTGTCAAAGGCCTTTATGAGCCGGAAGGTAAGTACTGTGGAAAGGAAATCACAGAACTCGCTTCCTATAACAGAATAGTCATCCTGTACCCGGGTCTCGTCGAACTCGCATGCAGATTTGTAAAACCGCATTACGATCTCGATCTCCCAGCGTTTTTCATAAGCCTTATAAGCTGTTTCTGCCGGCAGGTCGAGGTCACACTCAAGGACGATGGTCCCAAAGGTCTGCTGCTTCTGCCTGAGAGCTTCCAGACTGTAGGTCTTATTTTTCTTAGCCCGCCGGAGCCAGTCACGCTCCTCTTTGGAAGCTTTGTAACTGTCTCTGAAGGAATACAGCCATTTATCTGTCCCGCTACACTTTTCTTTCCGGAAGGTGATACCTTCGTATCCCGGCAGGATACCGGTAAAGTCCAGCATATGATGCCTTTCGATCAGCTTTGAGTTCCGCTTGACCGGGTTCAGGTAATGGAGGTCTTCATTGGCAGCGAAGTGCTCATGTGCTGCGGATTCAGGAAAACCCTTGTCTGCTACAATGATGCCTTTAGTGATCTTGTTTTCAGCTATGAACGCTTTATAGGAAGTGGCATCAAGCATGTTCCCGGGGAAACATTTGGAGCAGACCGGCTCCATTGCTTCCAGATCAAAGGCATACAGAACGGATATATCGCGTGTCCCTTTTGTCCTCGCTTTACGGGAGAAGTCCGACAGGGAATTGACCTTTGATTCGTCTGATTTCAGCGTCCCGTCAACCAGGAGGTGATGGTCCATTGATACAGCAGATGTGCGGTTCTGCATGAACCTTACGATCCGGGAAACTGTTTTTCCCAGATCGTTCAGGAACGTAGATACCGTATTCTTTGAAAGAGCCACACCGGGGTACAGCTCCGATAAGAATCCGGTCTCATAAACTTCCTTCAATTCGTAGTTCTTTATGCCCGGCTCACAGACCCTGAGGATCGATATGCAGTAGATTTTCATTGCATCGACCGGGTTGTAGACTGCAGTAAGTTCCTGTTTGATATCGCCAAAGAGACGGTCACACAGTACGATGTTCGCCCAGTCTTTCAGATCAATGGGCGAAACTGATATGCCGGGCAGTGCATCAGCATCATTAGGAACATAAACCCCATCGATTATGTGACCTATTGTCGGGCCATTGATTGGAAGGTTGCGTCCATTCTCACGTCTGCAGCCAATCCGTTGGCGGACAGCGTACAGACTTTTGTCTTTGCCGTAGGCAATGACGATTGAGTTCTTTGGTCTTGGTACAGACAATATATCCTGTGGTATCGGCATATGAGGACCTCCATATATAGTCTAATTATATCATTTAATTAGACTATATTCAAGGAGAATCGCATCAAATATGTCGACGTTTTTCGGTATCCAAATGGCTGGGAGACAGGGAAATCTGCTACTTTTGCGGAAAATCTTTCCTTATTCCGACCTTGGAATCGTCTTAATCGGAGACAATATAGGCTTTCATATAGTCTCACTGGTTGGGCAAGTTATAGTTAA